>NZ_JBLWIS010000025.1:0-257 GCF_048381675.1 Advenella sp. RU8 | reverse complement strand
ACCATAAGGCAATTATGACCTTTCGCCCCAAATCTTATGACCTCTAAATAGTCCATTTTCACGCTAACCCTTTATCCATACAGGTTTCAGTAATAATAAGGCGCATCAAAACTCAACCCAAATACGACTAAATTCACCGCATTAGCTCCCCAAATCCTATGACCTTTGGCTATGAAAAGCTATAAATTCAGCTAAATTGACGAGGGGTCGACTTACTTCCAGGTAAAAAGGTACGGGAGATGACAAAAGTCATAGGC
>NZ_JBLWIS010000024.1:0-468 GCF_048381675.1 Advenella sp. RU8 | reverse complement strand
ACGTTTGAATCACCGGTAACACCCAGGTTACCGCCCACACCGGCATCACCGGCCAGGGAAGTATTACCCGCCACGCCAAAATCACCACCGACGTTTGAATCACCGGTAACGTTTGAATTACCGGTAACGTTTGAATTACCAGTAACGTTTGAATTACCAGTAACGTTTGAATTACCAGTAACGTTTGAATTACCAGTAACGTTTGAATTACCAGTAACGTTTGAATTACCAGTAACGTTTGAATCACCGGTAACACCCAGGTTACCGCCCACACCGGCATCACCAGCCAGGGAAGTATTACCCGTTACACCCAAATTACCACCGACGGTTGAATCACCGGTAACAGTTGAATTACCGCCAACGGTTGAATTACCAGTAACGTTTGAATCACCGGTAACACCCAGGTTACCGCCCACACCGGCATCACCGGCCAGGGAAGTATTACCCGTTACACCCAAATTACCACCG
>NZ_JBLWIS010000023.1:0-473 GCF_048381675.1 Advenella sp. RU8 | reverse complement strand
AAAAGCTGTACCTCTCGACCATCATGGACTTGTCCAATCGTGAAATTGTGGCCTGGCAGATGGCGCGGCGTCCGGTCTTGCCGTTGGTGACCGACATGTTGGAAAAAGCCTTGGCCCGGCTTAAACCGTCCGAAAAGCCGATCCTGCATTCGGATCAAGGCTGGCACTATCAACATGCCCGTTATCGTAAAATGCTGGCAGAACGGGGTATCGTGCAAAGCATGTCCAGGAAAGGAAACTGCCTGGACAATGCGGCCATGGAAAGCTTCTTCGGCATATTGAAGTCCGAGTTCTTTCATTTAAACCGCTTCGATAATATCGAGCAGCTGGAGGCGGGGATTGAAGAGTACATTCACTACTATAATCACACGCGTATCAAGCTCAAATTAAATGGCCTGAGTCCGGTACAATACCGAACTCAGGTTTTAGAAGCTGTTTAGTTTTTAACTGTCCAACTTTAGGGGGTCAGTTCA
>NZ_JBLWIS010000022.1:0-838 GCF_048381675.1 Advenella sp. RU8 | reverse complement strand
GGTGGATATTTCTCAATTGCGCTATTGGGTGGCGAGCTACCGGCATCATGGCGTGTCCGGGCTGGAGAACAAGCGCGCCACATACAGTGCCGAGTTCAAGCAGCAGGTACTGCAACGTATCGATCGCGAGGGGTTATCCGACCGGCAAGCCGCTGCAGTGTATAACATCCGCAGCATTGGAACCATCGGCCAGTGGCGTCGTCAGTATAATACCGCTGAATCCGGGGCCTTGAAGCCCCCGCACAAAGGTGAAACTCAAATGCAAATGCCCAAAAAACATCTCCCCAAGGCGCCTGCGCCTGACGAAACACGTACGCAGAAAGAACTGCTGGACGAGCTGGCCTACTTGCGTGCGGAGAATGCCTACTTAAAAAAATTAGGGGCCTTAATCGAAGCGAAACAGGCTGCAGCGCTGCAGAAAAAGCGCAAGTAGTTCAGGGGTTAAGGCCAGATCATTCGCTAAGACTGCTGTTAAGGGCAGCGGAACTGTCGCGTAGTACGTTCTACTATCAGCGCAAGGTGATGGCTGTGCAGAACAAATATGCAGTCATCAAAGACAAGATTTGTGATCTCTATGAGAAGCATGAGGGTCGCTATGGCTATCGACGTATCAAGGTGGAGCTATGCAACGCCCTGAAAGTGGTCATCAATCACAAGGTGGTGCAGCGCCTGATGCAGGAGCTCGGTTTGACGTCGTTGGTGCGCATCAAGAGATATCAATCTTATAAAGGAACCACCGGAGAGATGGCACCGAATGTGCTCCAGCGCCAGTTCGATGCCGATAAACCGAATCAAAAATGGGTAACCGATGTAACTGAATTCAAAATCAAAAACAGCC
>NZ_JBLWIS010000021.1:0-1255 GCF_048381675.1 Advenella sp. RU8 | reverse complement strand
TCATCTTTACCTGGCTGGCCTTTGTCCGTGGCTTGGGCCTGATCTTCCCGCTGTGGCCGGTTCCCTTTGCCGAATGGCCCACCTATGCCATGATCATTATTCCTTTAGCGGTTATTGTCGGCGTCATTATCCTGATCAAAAAAATTAAAGGAAGCAAATAATCATGATGGAATTGCTGGAACATTTATCCTTGGGCTTTTCAGTGGCCTTTACACTGGAAAACCTGTCCTATGCCTTCCTGGGCTGCCTGCTGGGCACCCTGATTGGTGTGCTGCCAGGCATTGGCCCGGTGCCCACCATTGCGATGCTGCTGCCCCTGACCTATGTGCTGCCACCCACCGCTGGCCTGATCATGCTGGCCGGGATTTATTACGGTTCGCAATACGGCGGTTCAACCACGGCCATTCTGGTCGCCCTGCCCGGTGAAACCTCGGCGGTGGTCACTGTACTTGACGGACACCAGATGGCCAAGAATGGCCGTGCCGGTGCCGCGCTCTCGATTGCCGCCTTGGGTTCTTTCTTTGCCGGCTGTTTTGCCACCATTCTGTTGGCTGCCTTTGCGCCACCACTGGCTGAAGTCGCCTTCAAGTTCGGTCCTGCCGAATACTTCTCTCTAATGGTACTGGGCCTGATCGGTGCCGTGGTATTGGCCTCCGGTTCCCTGCCTAAAGCGATCTGCATGATTCTGCTGGGCCTGTTGATGGGCATGATCGGTACCGACGTCAACTCGGGTGTAGCCCGCTTTGACTTTGGTATCCCTGAACTGCAAGACGGCATCGACTTTGCAGTGGTCGCCATGGGTGTGTTCGGCCTGGCCGAAATCATGAACAACCTGGCACAAAAAGAAAACCGGGTCGACATTACCGACAAACTGGGTACCCTGTATCCGAACAAACAAGAGTTCAAGGAAGCCGGTCCGGCCGTCTTGCGCGGTACCATGCTGGGTTCGGCCCTGGGTATCTTGCCCGGTGGTGGTGCGGTTCTGTCTTCGTTTGCTTCTTACACCCTGGAAAAGAAAATTTCCAAAACCCCCGAGCGTTTCGGCAAGGGCCATCCTGCCGGTTTGGCAGGCCCCGAGTCGGCCAACAACGCGGCAGCCCAGACCTCGTTCATTCCGCTGCTGACGCTGGGTATTCCCGGTAACGCCGTGATGGCCCTGATGGTGGGTGCCATGACGATTCACAACATCCAGCCCGGCCCGCAGGTCATGAGCAGCCACCCCGAATTGTTCTGGGGCCTGATCGTGTCCATGTGG
>NZ_JBLWIS010000020.1:0-2459 GCF_048381675.1 Advenella sp. RU8 | reverse complement strand
GTAAACGAACGGTAAACTACACCTTGAAGATCCCCGGTTAGTCCGTCAAGATCGTGTCCATTACAATTTAAGCGGACACGATCATGAATGACATTATGCCCCTCAAGCGCGTGAGACGGTCTTATTCTGCCGAATTTAAGACTGAACTGGTCAAGGCCAGCCAACAACCCGGTGTTTCACTAGCCGGTTTGGCCCTGCATCATGGCCTGAATGCCAATCTACTAAGGCGTTGGGTACGTGAATATGAATGCGAAGGCAAGCATATCGCCACGCAAACCGACACGACCATGCACTTTGTTCCGGTTTCCCTACCTGCAGCGGTAAGCAGTCAGTCCTGCCAGTTGCAGATGCAAGGTAAAGATATCCAGGTTACTTTGAGTGTGCCCGTGCATCAACTGGAGCAGTGTGCCGGGTTGCTGCTCAGGTTATTGCGATGATCCGTATCGACCAAGTCTGGCTGGCGGTGGAGCCGATTGACATGCGGGCAGGCATGGACACCTTGCTGGCCCGGGTGGTACAGGTCTTCGGTCGCGCACAACCGCATCAAGCCTATCTGTTCAGTAATAAACGGGGTACCCGTTTAAAGGTGCTGGTGCACGATGGCCTGGGCATCTGGCTGGCCGTGCGCCGTTTACACCAGGGACGTTTTAACTGGGCACCGTCGGGTGCCACACAATGCAGCTTAAACGCTGAACAGGTGCAGGCCTTGCTGATGGGGCTGCCCTGGCAACGCCTGGGGGCTGATGCGGCAATCACGCTGTTGTAAACCGGCTGGCAATCCGGTGAGATACCGATGGTTCAGGCCAGCCCCTTATGGCATACTGCACACCATGACAAAGACGACTGTTTCCCCTCCCGATCTGGATCAACTGGACGAGCACGCACTACGCGCGCTGGTTCGGCAATTGATGGGGAACGTCGAACACCTCACCAAAGATGTGACTTATTTGGGTCAGGATAATCAGTTTAAAGACGCCCACATTCGTAAGCTCACGCATGAGATTGCGGTTTTACGACGCCATTACTTTGGCAAGAAAAGCGAGCAACTGACAGGCGTTCAGGGCAGCCTGCTGGATGAAGCGGTTGAGGAAGACATGGCCGCCATTGAGCTGGAGTTGCAGCAACTGCAAGACCAGCCGGTCGCCCCTTCCCCCGCAGCCCGGCAATCGGCCAAACGCCAGCGCCTGCCCGAGAACTTGCCGCGCGTGGACATTCACCATGATCCGGATCACACCCAGTGCTCATGCGGTTGCCAGCTCCATCGTATTGGCCAGGATATCAGCGAAAAACTGGATTACCAACCGGGCAACTTTACGGTTGAGCGTCACATTCGTGGCAAATGGGCCTGTCGTGAATGCGAGAAGATAACCCTGGCACCGTTGCCCGCCCATATCATCGACAAGGGCATCCCAACACCGGGCTTGCTGGCCCAGGTGCTGGTGGCCAAATATGCGGATCATCTGCCGCTGTATCGGCAGGAACAGATCTTTGCCCGTGCCGGTGTTAAGCTGGCGCGTTCCACCCTGGCTGAATGGGTCGGAGTGTGTGGCGTACGCCTGCAACCGCTGGTGGATGCGTTACGGCGTTTGCTGTTGAAGCAAACTGTCCTGCATGCCGATGAAACCCCGGTCTTGATGCTGCAACCGGGTCAGAAAAATACGAAACGCGCTTACCTGTGGGCCTATGCCAGCAGCGACGTTGCACCTTTGAATGCCGTGATTTATGACTTTACTGAAGGTCGTGCCGGTGAACATGCCCGCCGCTTCTTCGGCGATTGGCAAGGCCACTTGGTCTGTGATGATTACACCGGTTATAAAGCCTGCTTTACCCAGGGCATCACCGAAGTGGGCTGCATGGCGCATGCCCGTCGCAAGTTCTTCGATTTACAGCAAGCCAATCAAAGCCAGTTGGCCGAACAGGCCCTGCAACTCATGGGTCAGCTCTACGAGGTGGAGCGACAGGCCAAAGGCCAGTCAGCAGCACAACGCTTGCAATTGCGGCAACAGCAGGCCCGGCCAATTGCCGACGCCTTGCATGCCTGGATGCAGGGACATCGTCAAAAAGTGCCTGATAACACCGGCATTGCCCGGGCGCTGGATTACAGCCTGAAACGCTGGGTGGCGCTGACCCGTTATCTGGAGGATGGCAACTTGCCGATTGACAATAACCGGATTGAAAACCAGATTCGGCCCATCGCTTTAGGTCGCAAGAATTGGCTCTTCGCCGGTTCCTTGCGTGCGGGCCAACGGGCGGCGGCCGTCATGAGCCTGATTCAATCGGCCAAGCTCAGTGGCCACGATCCGTACGCCTATCTGAAAGATGTCCTGATGCGTCTACCGACGCAACAGAATAGCGATATTGAGGACTTGTTGCCGCACAACTGGACACCGACAACGGGTGCTTGAAAGAATATTGGCCGCTTACGCGGCCAAGTCAATGTGGGATTACCGAACGTTTAC
>NZ_JBLWIS010000019.1:0-5630 GCF_048381675.1 Advenella sp. RU8 | reverse complement strand
TTTTCAGGAATAAAGAGCCTGACGATGACCTACTTTCACGGATGTCCATCCACTATCATCGGCGCGAAGGCGTTTCACTGTCCTGTTCGGGAAGGGAAGGAGTGGGTCCACCTTGCTATGGTCGTCAAGCGTAAGCTGGTATGGCTTACTGCTGTGTATGCAGTTAGCAATTTGGAAGAAGCACAGGTTGGGTAATTTGGGGTTTGCGATGAGTTTGTGGTGTTGGGATTGACGTGGCCATGTGAGTGTGAACTCTTGCATGGGACACGATTTGATTTTTGAACGACACTCGAACGCTATATTCAGCAGGGGTTATAACCTGCAGAGTTATAGGATCAAGCCGCACGGGCAATTAGTATCAGTTAGCTGAGTGCATTACTGCACTTACACACCTGACCTATCAACGTCCTGGTCTCGAACGACCCTTCAGGGGGGTCTAGCCCCCGGGATACCTAATCTTCAGACGAGTTTCCCGCTTAGATGCCTTCAGCGGTTATCTCTTCCGTACGTAGCTACTCGGCAATGCCATTGGCATGACAACCGATACACCAGCGGTACGTCCACTCCGGTCCTCTCGTACTAGGAGCAGGCTCCGTCAAGTATCCAACGCCCACGGCAGATAGGGACCAAACTGTCTCACGACGTTTTAAACCCAGCTCACGTACCTCTTTAAATGGCGAACAGCCATACCCTTGGGACCGGCTACAGCCCCAGGATGAGATGAGCCGACATCGAGGTGCCAAACACCACCGTCGATATGAACTCTTGGGTGGTATCAGCCTGTTATCCCCAGAGTACCTTTTATCCGTTGAGCGATGGCCCTTCCATTCAGAACCACCGGATCACTATGTCCTGCTTTCGCACCTGTTCGACGTGTCAGTCTCACAGTCAAGCACGCTTATGCCATTGCACTATCAGCACGATTTCCGACCGTACCTAGCGTACCTTCGAACTCCTCCGTTACACTTTAGGAGGAGACCGCCCCAGTCAAACTGCCCACCATACACTGTCCCCAACCCGGATAACGGGCCTAGGTTAGAACCGCAAACAAACCAGGGTGGTATTTCAAGGATGGCTCCATAGCATCTAGCGACACTACTTCAACGCCTCCCACCTATCCTACACAGGCCGGTTCACAATTCAATGTAAAGCTACAGTAAAGGTTCATGGGGTCTTTCCGTCTAGCCGCGGGGAGATTGCATCATCACAACCATGTCAACTTCGCTGAGTCTCAGGAGGAGACAGTGTGGCCATCGTTACGCCATTCGTGCAGGTCGGAACTTACCCGACAAGGAATTTCGCTACCTTAGGACCGTTATAGTTACGGCCGCCGTTTACTGGGGCTTCGATCAAGTGCTTGCACACCATCACTTAACCTTCCAGCACCGGGCAGGCGTCACACCCTATACGTCCACTTTCGTGTTAGCAGAGTGCTGTGTTTTTAATAAACAGTCGCAGCCACCATTTCTCTGCGGCCCATTCGCGCTTTAACACGCTACTAGGGCATACCTTCTCCCGAAGTTACGGTATTAATTTGCCGAGTTCCTTCTCCTGAGTTCTCTCAAGCGCCTTGGAATATTCATCCCGTCCACCTGTGTCGGTTTGCGGTACGGTCATTGTTGAACTGAAGCTTAGAGGCTTTTCCTGGGACCACTTCCTATGACTTCGCGAACAAGTTCGCTTCGAGCCAATATCTTGAATCCTGCGGCCGGATTTACCTAACCACCTTCTCGATACCAGCAACGGGTACAACCAATCACCCGATCACATTTCGCAATCCGTCCCCCCATCGCATTCAACAATGGTGTTGGAATATTAACCAACTTCCCATCAGCTACGCATCTCTGCCTCGCCTTAGGGGCCGACTCACCCTGCGCCGATGAACGTTGCGCAGGAAACCTTGGACTTACGGCGAGGGAGCTTTTCACTCCCTTTATCGCTACTCATGTCAGCATTCGCACTTCTGATACCTCCAGCATCCGTCTCCAGACACCTTCACAGGCTTACAGAACGCTCTCCTACCGCGTATGATAAATCATACACCCGCAGCTTCGGTAACTGGCTTAGCCCCGTTACATCTTCCGCGCAGGACGACTCGATCAGTGAGCTATTACGCTTTCTTTAAAGGATGGCTGCTTCTAAGCCAACCTCCTGACTGTCTATGCCTTCCCACTTCGTTTCCCACTTAGCCAATTTTGGGGACCTTAGCTGGCGGTCTGGGTTGTTTCCCTCTTGAGTCTGGACGTTAGCACCCAGTGCTCTGTCTCCCGTGCTGTACTTGCCGGTATTCGGAGTTTGCCATAGGTTGGTAAGTCGCCATGACCCCCTAGCTATAACAGTGCTCTACCCCCGGCAGTAATACACGAGGCACTACCTAAATAGTTTTCGGAGAGAACCAGCTATTTCCAGGCTTGTTTAGCCTTTCACCCCTATCCACAGTTCATCCCCTAATTTTTCAACATTAGTGGGTTCGGTCCTCCAGCACGTGTTACCGTGCCTTCAACCTGACCATGGATAGATCGCCTGGTTTCGGGTCTACACCCAGCGACTAAATCGCCCTATTCGGACTCGCTTTCGCTACGCCTTCCCTATTCGGTTAAGCTTGCCACTGAATGTAAGTCGCTGACCCATTATACAAAAGGTACGCAGTCACGGGACAAGCCCGCTCCTACTGTTTGTATGCACACGGTTTCAGGATCTATTTCACTCCCCTTCCGGGGTTCTTTTCGCCTTTCCCTCACGGTACTGGTTCACTATCGGTCGATCACGAGTATTTAGCCTTGGAGGATGGTCCCCCCATATTCAAACAGGATTTCACGTGTCCCGCCCTACTTATTCGACGCTTAGTACCACGCAACGCATTTCGTCTACAGGGCTATCACCTGCTACGGCCGGACTTTCCATTCCGTTCGACTATACATTGCGCTATCTCGTCCAGGCTGCTCCGATTTCGCTCGCCGCTACTTTCGGAATCTCGGTTGATTTCTTTTCCTCGAGTTACTTAGATGTTTCAGTTCACTCGGTTCGCTTCACTATCCCTATGTATTCAGGATAGGATACTGCCAGAGGCAGTGGGTTTCCCCATTCGGAAATCTGCGGATCAAAGCTTATTTGCTAGCTCCCCGCAGCTTATCGCAAGCTATAACGTCCTTCATCGCCTGTGATCGCCAAGGCATCCACCATGTGCACTTAGTCACTTGATCCTATAACACTAAAGGCTATAGGTTTTTGCTGTCATCGCGCCTTTCAAATCACGATACAGCATGCTGAGTTTCACGTTTGTGTGCCGTTCATCATTTTCCAGGTTATCGCTAACTAATCAATTAGCGATGTCTTGAATTTGAGAACTTCAAATATAATGCAATCACAACCCGTATTTTCATCGACATATACTGGACTCCTGGTGGAATCCAACATACCCGTTGAATTACTTTGTTGTGCTTCTTCCAAATTGTTAAAGAACATATACAGCCAACATTACACTTCGTAAAGTGCAATCTTCAGGGGTTTTGCATAAACTGCAAAACAACTGAACACTGCATTCTACCGTCTTAGTCTTACTCGTTTTTTGAAGTAAGCCAAAGATTATAGCATGTTTTTTTGTTAATCGCGCCAGTGTTATTTTACTTAAAAACAACAACCAACGATTATCACACAAGATTCCTGGTGGAGGATGACGGGATCGAACCGACGACCCCCTGCTTGCAAAGCAGGTGCTCTCCCAGCTGAGCTAATCCCCCAACAAACCTGTTTGGTGGGTCAAGCTGGAATCGAACCAGCGACCCCCGCCTTATCAAGACGGTGCTCTAACCGACTGAGCTACTGACCCAACTGCTGGTATTTCCAAAAAGGAAACCACCAAACTGATAGGCGGGTACCATTGCCTTGTGCAATGTGACTAACAACCGATAAGCGTGGACGCTTTGGCGTGAACAAGGACCTGCTCTTAAAGGAGGTGATCCAGCCGCACCTTCCGATACGGCTACCTTGTTACGACTTCACCCCAGTCATGAATCCTACCGTGGTAATCGCCCTCCTTGCGGTTAGGCTAACTACTTCTGGTAAAACCCACTCCCATGGTGTGACGGGCGGTGTGTACAAGACCCGGGAACGTATTCACCGCGGCATGCTGATCCGCGATTACTAGCGATTCCGACTTCATGCAGGCGAGTTGCAGCCTGCAATCCGGACTACGATCGGGTTTCTGAGATTGGCTCCACCTTGCGGTTTGGCAACCCTCTGTCCCGACCATTGTATGACGTGTGAAGCCCTACCCATAAGGGCCATGAGGACTTGACGTCATCCCCACCTTCCTCCGGTTTGTCACCGGCAGTCTCATTAGAGTGCTCAACTAAATGGTAGCAACTAATGACAAGGGTTGCGCTCGTTGCGGGACTTAACCCAACATCTCACGACACGAGCTGACGACAGCCATGCAGCACCTGTGTTCCGGTTCTCTTGCGAGCACTCCTCTATCTCTAAAGGATTCCAGACATGTCAAGGGTAGGTAAGGTTTTTCGCGTTGCATCGAATTAATCCACATCATCCACCGCTTGTGCGGGTCCCCGTCAATTCCTTTGAGTTTTAATCTTGCGACCGTACTCCCCAGGCGGTCAACTTCACGCGTTAGCTACGCTACTAAGCCCCGAAGGGCCCAACAGCTAGTTGACATCGTTTAGGGCGTGGACTACCAGGGTATCTAATCCTGTTTGCTACCCACGCTTTCGTGCATGAGCGTCAGTATTATCCCAGGGGGCTGCCTTCGCCATCGGTATTCCTCCGCATATCTACGCATTTCACTGCTACACGCGGAATTCTACCCCCCTCTGACATACTCTAGTCCGGTAGTTAAGAATGCAGTTCCAAGGTTGAGCCCTGGGATTTCACATCCTTCTTTCCGAACCGCCTGCGCACGCTTTACGCCCAGTAATTCCGATTAACGCTTGCACCCTACGTATTACCGCGGCTGCTGGCACGTAGTTAGCCGGTGCTTATTCTTCAGGTACCGTCATCAGTTCCGGATATTAGCCAGAACCTTTTCTTCCCTGACAAAAGTGCTTTACAACCCGAAGGCCTTCATCGCACACGCGGGATGGCTGGATCAGGGTTTCCCCCATTGTCCAAAATTCCCCACTGCTGCCTCCCGTAGGAGTCTGGGCCGTGTCTCAGTCCCAGTGTGGCTGGTCGTCCTCTCAAACCAGCTACGGATCGTCGCCTTGGTGAGCCATTACCTCACCAACTAGCTAATCCGATATCGGCCGCTCCAATAGTGAGAGGTTCCGAAGAATCCCCCCCTTTCCCCCGTAGGGCGTATGCGGTATTAGCTGACCTTTCGGCCAGTTATCCCCCGCTACTGGGCACGTTCCGATACATTACTCACCCGTTCGCCACTCGCCGGCAAAAGTAGCAAGCTACTTTCCCGCTGCCGTTCGACTTGCATGTGTAAGGCATCCCGCTAGCGTTCAATCTGAGCCAGGATCAAACTCTTCAGTTTAATCTCTGTATAATTGCCATCTACTGTTTTATGGTAAATGGTCGCTGCTTCACTCAAAAGAAAATAACGTTTATATGTATAAACCTTACTTCTTCATTTCAAGTGAGCGCTTAAGTATAAATTTAGCATCACCAGC
>NZ_JBLWIS010000018.1:0-7419 GCF_048381675.1 Advenella sp. RU8 | reverse complement strand
AGACCTGATTTGTGAATTTCACTATGTACACCAACAAGCCCATTTTTATAAGTGACCTTACAAGCAAGGTGAACCATAATTTGGAATAGTGTATTTTTTGGTCTTGGTGTCAATATCAATTCATTGAAAACTTTTTTATTTAATGTGAAGTAACTGAATTCTTCATTTGAGTTGTTGACAAGACTGGATTTATTATTTATATTTAATGACATAGGACACCTTTTTATTGTTTTGGTTTGGTCACTATTCATTAAAACAGGTTATCTAAAAAAATCAAGCCCCAGAAATGGGGCTTTGTTTTTTAATTTCAGTAGCAGTTAAGAGCAGGCATTCCATCAACTAAAATATATCGAACTATTCTTGGGCGACTTTGCTCGTCAACTGCTAGTGAAACGGTTACTCTTTTTCCTTGTTGGACTCCACGGAATGAAGTTACAGTCAATGTGCCGTCTGTTTTACTAGAATCAACTAAATCATAGTTCTGCAACAACTCCATAGATTCCTGCAATGTTTCAGCAGGTGATTTGCATACGAATTTTTTTGCAATAGAAACATCGCTCATTTCTTTGCCTAGCTTGCTTGAGAGAATTACAAATGGTTTGTATGACCATGTTGTTTTTACATTGTTAGGAAATGACTCTTCTATTTTTTTACTAGGCTGTTCTGGTGCATTCTGTTTTGCTGTTTTAACAGGAGTGGAAGTGCCAGTACCAAAGAAAACCTTTCTTTGTTCAAACCAATCAAGAAGACATGATTTTGACGAACATTCTTTTTCTCGTTGCTTCCATGCAGTTCTTTGATTCGTAATCAGATCTTTTGGGGTTTCTGATTTTGCAATGGCATTCTTGTAAATTACTGCCAATTCATCATCTAATCTTGAAAGATCTTCATCTTGGCAAATTAATTTTTCGTTAACTGATTTTGCCTTTTGACAATCGAAACTAGCCGAATGGGCTAGCATTGAAATGGTGGTCAATAAGGTAAATCCGATTACTTTAACTGTTTTCTTTGACATTGAAAGTTCTGCCTTCCGTTAATGGTTGTTTGAATATTAACCTAATACTTTCTTAGTTGCTTCTCTTTTTATTTCATCTGTATCTATGGAAAATTCACTTTTGGCGACATTTTTAATAATTTCCTCTATCAGGGTATGACCCCGATCAAAAACCTCTTGCATATATCTGACTTCGCGGATCGCTCGATCTATTCCAGCTTCATTGGTCATATCAATGTCCATAAAGAGTTTGTGAGCTAAGTGGTTTCTTGCTTCATATAGAGTTTCAAGAAACAATTTTGTATCTTCTGGAATGGGGTTTGATTTAATTGATTCTTTAAGAATCTGACCTAATGTCTTTTTTGACCAATAGTTTGGATCTGCTTCTATGGGTTTTGAGATCTCTATCTTTGAGAATAGAATCATTAGAGAAACCAGATTGTATTCAACAAGTTGAGCTTTGTGTAAGGCTCTTCCAGCTTCCTCGTATAGAGTGGATAGATTTTTAGGCATTTAATTCTCCTTCATTGATCATTTGGTAAGCACTAAAAGAAGTTGAAGAAGCTCTTCTTTTTCTTCTAAATTAATAGTGTTTTGCTGTTGCTTTTCTCTTAGTTGGTTCAACCTTTTGATATGGTTCACCTCTTCAAGAATCGGACTAAGATAGTGTTTGTTCGTAATATCTGGATTGTCATGTCCAAAAGTTCGCAATGCTCCTAATTGTGTATCGGTGGTCATTAAACGACTTCTAACATGCAGTTCGTCAAATTTTCTAACGGAAGAAAAGCCCAGAATATTTGCAACAAGCAGACTATTACCGTCAGCTTTTGAAAGTGTTCTTGAAATGGAGGTTTTTCTAAAATCGTGAAACTTTAAATCAAGTTTCAATCTTAAAACCTGAGCCCTAAAAATTCGATCAAAACCAGTAATCGTATAGGTAAAGAATCGACCGTCTTTGGTCTTCGGTTTTAGAGTAGCTAAAAATTCCTGAGCTTCTTTTGTTAAATAAACTTTTCTAGGTTTACCTGACTTTGTGTGAATAAGTTGAATGTAATTTTCTTTAACTTGCTCTTGCTTTAAAGTGATTACTTCACTTCTTCGCATTGAGGTTATTAAAGACAAATTACATATCTGGTAAAGCTCTGGATTGCTATAATTTTTGAAGTCGTCAAATATAAATTTGATTTCTTCGTCTGATAAAAATCGCTCTCTTTTGAGAGAGTTATTTTTAATCAAATCCCTATCGTAATCACGACAAGGATTTTTTAAACCTTCCAGAAATTCAGAAAAATATTTGACCTTGTTGAATACATTAGAAATTTGAGTGATTTCTCTTTGAATGCTAATAGGCTTCATGCCCATTCGTTTTCTTGTTCTAATGTAGTTATTTATGTCAATAGGATTGATCTTCCTAATGTCATATGTCCCAAAAAATTTATAAATTGGATTTTCTGGATCACCAATGCCTAGTTCTTCTTTTTCTTGATAGGTGCTAGTTCTATCAAGAATAGAAGTTCTCAAAATGGTATTGAAGAAAGAAATAATATTCGCTTTTGACCTTCTTTGTAGCTCAGTTGTAGAAGGTTTTGTTTCAATGTAATCACGAATGTACAACCTTGTGAAATGTTCAAAAGTGAAATTATTTCTATTTTCGTTATCTAATTTATATTTTTCTTCTTCTGACTGTTCAACCGAATAAATTAACCTTTTTCCTCTGACTGTTTTGGATAGGGTTAAATACTCTTTTGCCTCATTGAAATTATCAAAAACTTTTGATCTCTGTCCCTTAAAGTCTTTACGGGTTATCCTTACACGGTAGGCAGTTCCGACAGTTCCGTCTTTGCGAGTCCATTGGATTTCTTGTATGCCTCTGACTGGTGAACTTGCCACAGTTGACCTCTAAAATTTGGTTGTTTGATAGGTGAATTTTACAGTGAACAACCAATGATTGCCAGTGGGTGTTTTTGTGCTGAAAAGGCTGTGAACCCTTGTAAAACAAGGACTTAGGAGATAAAAATGACAGAAACTATTGTTCTTGGCGGTGGGTGTTTTTGGTGTGTTGAAGCAGTGTTCCAGCGTTTGCGTGGCGTGATGCGCGTGCAATCGGGGTATTGTGGCGGTCATGTAGATCACCCTACCTATGAGCAGGTATGCGAGAAAAACACGGGTCATATAGAGGTTGTTGAAATTGAGTTTGATCCACGGGAAATCGGTTTTGATGATTTGCTGGGCGTGTTTTTCGAAACCCATGATCCAACCACCCCTGATCGCCAGGGTAATGATGTGGGACCACAGTATGCCTCGGCCATTTTTTTTCAAAGCCCGGAACAGGAAGCAGTTGCCCGTTTGCATATAGAGCACTTGCAAGATCGCCTTGGTGTCCCTGTGGTTACCAAGCTATTACCCAAAGCGAGGTTTTGGCCGGCAGAAACCTATCATGACAATTATTTTGAGCGAAATCCTCATCAGCCCTATTGTGCGTTTGTGGTTTCAGAAAAAGTAAACAAGTTCATCAGGCGTTTCCCCGACAAATTGAAAACGTCTTGAGGTTACTTAATATTCAATTAATGAAATTGCAATCCACCACATGATCACACCGGTGCTGGCATCCAGTACTTGCCAGGCTTTTGCCCGCTTGAATAAAGGTTGTAGCAAGCGGGCGCCATAGCCTAATGAAAAGAAGAATAAAAGCGATGCCAGGCTGGCGCCAATAAAGAAATTCAGTCCTTGGCCGGGGTAGCGGGTTGAAACGGAACCAATCAAGAGCAGGGTATCTAGGTAGACATGCGGATTTAGCCAGGTAAATGCCAGGCATATCAAGAGCGTCTTTTTCAGACTGCTGGGCGAGTTGGGCTGGCTGGCATTCAGGCTGCTTGTTCCCTTGATGGCCGAGATGAAATTCATCAATCCATAAAAAAACAGGAAAGCGGCACCGGAATAACGAATGGCTGCCAGCCAGAAACCCGATTGGGACAAAACCAGGCTGAAACCGGCAACGCCAATTCCAATAAGCATTGCATCAGAAATGGCGCAAAGCAGGCAGACCCAGAAAACATGTTCTGCCTTCAGGCCTTGGCGAAGGATGAAGGCATTTTGCGAGCCAATTGCCATAATCAGGGAAAAAGAAAGCAGGAATCCTGCCAGAAAAGCGCTCATGGAAATAATCGGTTCAAAAATGGTTCAAGGGCATAAAGTATGCAATGGAACCGAGAATATTTAAATATAATTTAATTTAATTTATATATATTAAATATTATTTAAGGTGGCCCGATGATTCAGGATTTTGATCCGCGGCAGACAATGGCATTCATGGCTATTTTGGAAACGGGTAGTTTTGAGGCGGCGGCGCAAAAACTGAATATTACCCCGGCGGCCGTATCACAACGTATCCGAGCCCTTGAAAATGCCATGGGGGCACCGTTGGTTCAGCGGGTCAGGCCTTGTGTCGCAACCAGGCAAGGCATGAAGCTGGCTCATTTTGTCAGGAAGAGAGAGTTATTGCTCAAAGATTTTCAACGGGAGTTTGTGCCATCAGCAAATCAATTTCTTGAATTAAGCATTTCACTTAATAATGATTCAATCGGCTCGTGGTTCATGCCTGCAATTTCAGCCTTTATCATTAAAAACCGGATTTTGTTGAACATTCAACTCATTGATCAGGATTTGACGCACCGGCATATGGAAGAGGGGCGAGTCGTTGCCGCCCTATCGTCCAACCAGCAGGCAATGAGGGGGTGTTCCAGTCGTTTTCTGGGGAATTTGCGTTACTTCATGATGGCAAGCCAAGATTTCATGCAGCGCTGGTTTTCAAGTGGCTTTAGCAGGGAAACCGCCAAGCGGGCGCCAACCCTGGTTTTTGATCGGCATGATTTGTTGCAGGAAAAATTCCTGCAGAAATATTTGGGGATGTCTCAAAATGAATGCTACTGTCATCACATTCCTGCTTCAGAGCCATTTACCGATGCGATCCGTCTGGGTTTGGGTTATGGCATGGTGCCGCATACCATGTTGAAGCAAGTCGATCAGCCTGAGCTGATGAATGTTTTGCCAAATGCATATATTGATGTGCCTTTGTATTGGCACCAGTGGGATCAGGAATCCTGGATGCTTTCGGCCCTGGGCAAAGAGGTTGTTGCCAAGGCTGAAAGTATCCTGATTCAATAATGGCCTTTTTCTGTATTAAGCCGGTTTGAGTACGCCCCGGCGCATTTGGTCCAGTTCTATAGATTCAAAAAGCGCTTTGAAGTTGCCTTCACCAAAACCTTCATTGCCTTTGCGTTGGATAATCTCAAAGAAAATCGGACCAATCTGGTTCTCAGTAAAGATTTGCAGAAGCAAGTCGTTGTTGGGACCACCATCCAGCAGAATCCGGTTTTGCTTCAGCCGGGCAAGGTCTTCATTATGGTTAGGCAGTCGTTGGTTGAGCATCTCATAATAAGTATCGGGCGTATCCAGAAATGTCAGTCTGTTTTTCCTTAAGGCCTCTACCGTTTCGTAAATATTATTGGTGCCCAGGGCAATGTGTTGAATGCCCTCACCATGATATAAATCCAGATATTCCTGGATCTGTCCTTTTTCTTCGGTGCCTTCCTCATTAATGGGAATACGGATTTTTCCACACGGCGAGGTCATGGCTTTGGATTTGACGCCGGTTACTTTTCCTTCAATGTCAAAGTAACGGATTTCCTTGAAGTTGAACAGGCGCTCATAGAATTCCGCCCACTCCTGCATGCGACCCTTATGTACATTATGAGTAAGGTGGTCAATAATTTCCAGGCCAGCGCCTTTGTGGTGCAGGTCTTCGCTGGCAGTTTCGTAATTAATGGGTTCGAAGTCGACATCATAAATACTAATGTCACCAATTCCACCATGCCCATCCTTGCCTTTCCAGCGATCAACCAGATAAATCAGTGAATCGCCAATACCTTTAATGGCGGGAATGTTCAGTTCCATTGGTCCGCTTTTTGAGTCAAAGCCCCAGGCACCTAATTCCAGTGCGCGTTTATAGGCTTTGGCAGCATCCTGGACGCGAAATGCAATCGCACAGATAGAGGGGCCATGCTGGCGGGCAAATCGCTGGGCAAAAGAATCTACTTCGGCATTAATGAGAAAATTGATTTCACCCTGGCGGTAAAGCGTGACATTCTTGGTGCGATGCCGGGCAATCGCTTTAAAGCCCAAGGACGTAAATACCTTTCCCAGTGCTTCAGGGTCGGGGGCGGTATATTCTATAAATTCAAAACCGGCTGTCCCCATTGGGTTTTCCCATGGGGTGAATGTTTCAGTGCTCATTATTATCTCCTATCGTATTCGTTCATTGTTAAGCATTTAGCGCAAATATATTCTAATGAAAAGCGAATAAACAAAAATTGCGAATAGTTCCCTTGGGGAAGTATTTTTAAATTATTATTCTAATTAATCTAAGATTTAGGAAATTAAATGCCAATAAATGAACTGGACAGGATAGACAAGCAGATCATTAATGAATTACAGCGCGACGGGAAGCTCAGTAACCTGGAATTGGCTGACCGCGTAGCGCTGTCACCCAGCCCCTGCTTGCGCCGGGTTAAGCGATTGGAAGATGAGGGATATATAACAGGATACACCGCAATGGTGGATCCCGACAAAATCGGCTGTGGATTGATTGCTTATGTATCCATTCATTTGAATAAAGTCAGTGGCAGCAGTCATGCACCTATGGAGGCATTTGCCCGTGATGTGCAAAAGTGGCCCGAGGTCGTCGAGTGTTATGCCCTGTCGGGCGAGATGGATTACATATTAAGAGTGCAGGTAAAAGACCTGGCCGCTTTTTCCGCTTTCTCCATGAATGTACTGATGAAGCATCCTTCGGTTGTAGATATGCGATCCAGTTTTGCGCTGCAAAAAATCAAAGAGAGCAAAATGCTTTATGTTAAATAGAGGAAGAGGGATGTTGAAAAAAAAGAACGGGAGATAGTAATAGTGTAATAACAATGCCTGCGGAAATTAAATAAGGCAGTTGGGTAGGATCTTTTTCAGTATCCGGATAAATGTGTTGGCTTTGCGTGTCTGTTATACGGTGGTAAAGCTGCTAATGTTGTATTGTTGCGATAAAAAAACAAATTCTGATAAACGGCAATTACCAATTAAAACAATGGCTTGCGATATTTAGTGTAAAATACCTCGAAATATTTCAAGAAAAAGCTTGCCAAGGTGCGGGCTGGTTCGCTATAGTTACATTCTTTCGCAGCAACAGCACTAGGGTTTGCCCTTAAATGCCAAGTAGCGAAAAGCGAAACGAAGGCAGTGTGTTAATCTAAGTTTTGATTAGTCAGTGGCAACGTGGGGCAGGTAGATCTGGTGCGGTTAGCCAGATAGTTTAAAAGAACGGTTTTAAAAATACTTTAAAATAGTTGTTGACAAACAAAACCCCATGCTTCATAATC
>NZ_JBLWIS010000017.1:0-7703 GCF_048381675.1 Advenella sp. RU8 | reverse complement strand
ACCATAAGGCAATTATGACCTTTCGCCCCAAATCTTATGGCCTCTAAATAGTCCATTTTCACGATAACCCTTTATCCATGCGGGTTTCAGCAATAATAAGGAGTATCAAAACCCAACCTAAATACGACTAAATTCACCGCATTAGCTCCCCAAATCTTATGACCTTTGGCCATGAAAAGCCATAAATTCACCCAAATTGACGAGGGGTCAACTTACTTCCAGGTAAAAAGGTACGGGAGATGACAAAAGTCATAGACGCCACAAGGCAATTATGACCTTTCGCCCCAAATCTTATGACCGTTAAATAGCCCCTTTTTCATACTAAACCTTTTATCCATACGGGTTTCAAAGGTCATAAGGGGGTCTCAAAACGTAACTAACCCCCCCCCCACAAAAAAAACCATGTAGATTTGGCCTATTTTTACTTGTTCAGACTTGGCCTCCGACACCTTTAAATTTCTCAACAAACGTAGAAATTTTTTGAAATACGCTCTGCTTTTTAGTCAGGTATTGCGGATTCAAAGGGCTCATCTTCGGCAAGATGGCATTCAGCTCAGTTCCGTTTTCACTGGCATATTCGCGTTTTAATGAAGACGCAATATAACGTTTGGCGGCGTCTTCATTCAGGTTCTCGCTGTTAATCAGTGCTCGGGCCTCATGCTGCTGCGCTTCCTGAGCAAAGAGGAAGAAAGCCTCAATGACATTCTCTTTGTTATTGAACTCATCCATATTGGTTTGATTAATAAAATCAACAACCAGGCTTTCCTTGGCGCGATTACCCAGGCTGGCACGAATTAATCGGCGTACTTCGTCAATCAATTCGGCCTTGCTCCTGTTTTTCTTATTGTTTTCAAAAATCAGCTCAAGAATGTAATCAAGGTTTATTTCCTGTGATTTCAGCAGATCCACCTCAAAAATCACGTCATCCCAATCCAGCGTGGACTGGTCTTGATCATTGGCGGCTTTTTGCTGACGCAGCCAATCGCGAATATCATTATACGTAGAGCGGTAGTCCTGGAGCTTGCGATCAGCGGGAATATGCACGGCTTGCAGGGCAGTCAGGTCCTCATCACTCAAGTAATGGGCCGCTTTGAAAGCCTCAACCGCTTCAGGGTTGCTCATGTCGACATTTTGCAGCGCTTTGATACTGGCAAACTCATCATAGTTTTGCAGTATGTTTTCCACACGCAGATATTCACCAAACAGCTTGGCAAAGTCTTTCTTGTCTTTTTCCAGAAAAATCTCATCCGGATTGGGAAAGCGTGTTTCCAATTCAGCCACGATCTCCACAAATCCGCGCCGGGCTTCACCGGTGATAATATCCGTAAAGCCTTCCATGTATTCTTTGTAGCTCTTTTCCAGGACGACATTTTTGGTGTTTTTGTCACCAAACAAGGTAATGGCATCAATGGTGGCCAGCTCCAGATCGCGGAAGGTCACGATGTTACCAAAGGTTTTGGTAGAATCATAAATACGATTGGTGCGCGAATAAGCTTGGATTAAACCGTGGTAACGCAGGTTTTTATC
Organism: Advenella sp. RU8; assembly: GCF_048381675.1. Taxonomy (NCBI): domain Bacteria; kingdom Pseudomonadati; phylum Pseudomonadota; class Betaproteobacteria; order Burkholderiales; family Alcaligenaceae; genus Advenella; species Advenella sp. RU8. The sequence continues at coordinate 6,176 of NZ_JBLWIS010000017.1, read as the reverse complement.
CACAAACAAGGTATTGAGTGCCGGCGCATCAAAGCCAGTCAGGAACATGCCTACCACGATCAATAGATCTATTTCCTGCGACTTGACCCGCTTGGCCAGGTCCCGGTAATAGTTCTGAAAACCGTTGCTATCAACACTGAAACTGGTTTTAAAAAATGCATTGTAATCAGCAATCGCGGCGTTTAAAAATTCCTTGGCACTGCTGTTCATGGCAGATACTTCAAAGCTTTCATCAGGAATGTCGCCTACTGCATCCTGTGTTTCATTGGCGGCAAAAGAAAAAATAGTCGCTATTTTCAGTGGCTTGTCACTACCCTGTTGCAGTTGATTTAGCGTTTCGTAATACAGCTTGGCCGCATCCACACTGCTCACCGCAAACATGGCATTGAACCCCTTGGCGGCCGATTGCAGCCGATGGGTTTTCTGGCGAAAATTACTCAGGATATATTGCGAGATTTCGCGGATGCGATCTGGATGCAGCAGGGCTTGCTTGTTTTCAGCGGCACTGAGTTTTTTCTCATCCTGCTCGGTTTCAATTGATTTGAATTGCGGGCGCACATCGTTATAGTCCACCTTGAACTTGAGCACCTTTTCATCACGAATTGCATCGGTAATCACATAGGAGTGCAACTCACGGCCAAAGACACTGGCGGTGGTTTCGGCCCCCAGGGCATTACCTTTCCGGATTAACTGACCATTGATAATCTCATCACCAAAAATAGGCGTGCCCGTAAACCCGAACTGATAAAACTTCTTGAATTTTTTCTTCAGGTTTTTCTGCGCTTCCCCAAACTGGCTGCGGTGGCATTCATCAAAAATAAACACGACATGCTTGCTGTAGATGGGTAGATCACCCTCGCTTTTCATCAGGTTATTCAGCTTCTGGATGGTGGTGACAATGATTTTGTTGTCGTCTTTGTCCAGATTGCGCTTTAAGCCGGCCGTGCTGTCAGAACCATTCACGCTATCCGGAGAAAAGCGCTGATATTCCTTCATGGTCTGGTAGTCCAGGTCTTTTCTGTCCACCACAAAGAACACCTTGTCGATAAATTCCAGTTCTGTCGCCAGGCGGGCCGCCTTGAAGCTGGTTAACGTCTTTCCGGATCCCGTGGTGTGCCAGATATACCCGCCGCTTTCTGGCGTGCTCCAGCTTTTGGCCATATATGCACTGTTGATTTTCCACAAAATACGCTCGGTGGCCGCAATTTGGTAAGGGCGCATCACCAGCAGGGTATTGCTCACATCAAATACCGAATAATGCAGCAACACGCGCAGCAAGGTATTTTTTTGGAAAAAGGTGGCGGTAAAGTCCTTCAGGTCTCGAATCAAACCATTGTCAGCCTTCGCCCAATGCATGGTGAAGTCAAAACTGTTTTTATCTCGTTGGGTGGTATTGGCAAAATAACGGGTATCCGTACCGTTGGAAATCACAAACAACTGCAAATACTTATACAAGGAGTGCTCACTGTTAAAGCTTTCCTTGCTGTAGCGGTGCACCTGGTTAAAGGCTTCGCGAATCGCCACCCCGCGCTTTTTAAGCTCCACCTGAACCAAGGGCAGGCCGTTGACCAAAATGGTGACATCGTAACGGTTGGCGTGGGTGCCGGTTTGCTCGAATTGCTTGATCACCTGCAGCTTGTTTCGGGTAATCGTCTTTTTATCCAGCAGGTAGATGTTTTGAATACGGCCATCATCAAAGATAAAGTCGTGAATATAATCATCGTGGATTTTGCGGGTTTTATCTATAACACCATCGCTGGGTTTGTCTAAATAGGTTTCCACAAAGCGCAGCCACTCGCCATTGCTGAACTGGACGTTGTTTAAGGTCTGTAGTTGTACTCGTATATTGGTCAACATGGCTTCAGGGTTATTTAAGCCGGGTAAATACTCGTAGCCCTGGTTAGCCAAATCCTGAATGAGTTCCTGTTCTAATTGGTTTTCGCTCTGGTAACTCTCAGCGACATTCCATGCTTTGTGGTATTGCTCCAGGACAATAAAGTTGTTGGTCTCCGTGATTGCGGTGTAAACGCTCATTATTTCGTTCCTTAGGCCAAAGCCTCTGTTAGTGCTTCTGCTTTGGGGAAGCTTAATAACTGGTCGCGGTAGTATTCATATTGTTTTTTGTGCAATTCGATCTCGCGGGGCAAGCCTTCCGTGAGGGAGTTGGTAAGGGCATTGAATTTATCAAGGATGTCGACGATGCGGGCTTGCTCGGCAAGAGATGGGACGGGGATTAAAATTTTAGACAGCCCTTTTTCATTTATTGCCGAAATCTTTCCTGAAGATATATGTTTTTTTATTTGTTGCTTACATATTTTTGTTCTAAGAAAATAAGAGACATACCTTGGATTTAATTTACTTTTATACGAAAAACAAGCATCATGAATTACAACATTATCTTTGCCTAGCCAAGCTGAAGCATTACCGATATCCTCAATTGTTTCTCCTGCCGCAACAATAATGACATCTCCTGGATTAGCCACTCGCAACTTTGAGGCTAATTTTTCACTAATGAATGACTTTGAGTCACTTGCCCATATTCCGTAATGGGTATACAGCTCTCCATAGTGGATACAAGGAATCCCTTCTGAGGTCATATCAGTCTTTACGAACCTTTTCCCTCGAAGGAAGCTCCCAATTTCCCCCAACGTCTTCCACTCCACCTCACCTTCTTCAAAACTCAAAAGCTTATCGCGATAGTAGTTGTATTGTTTTTTGCGGGCGGTCAGCTCGGTGGTCAGCTCGGTGGTCAGCTCGGTGAAGGCATCCAGAATACGGACAATTTCCGCTTGGATCTCCAGCGATTTTTCCGGGTTTTCCGGGCAGGGGATGGGGATTTGGAGTTTTTTTACAATTCCTGCATTTATATTGGTCTGAGAGCCTTCCCCTAGAGATTTAATATATTCATATTTACTAGACAAAAAATGAAACACATAGCGGTAGTTAATGGTTTTTTCATCAAATTGAATATTCGCACATGCCTGATTAGTAGTCATAGGGATTTTGTTGATTCCAATTTTCCCTACGGTAGCTCCATACATCGCAATGATGATGCAGTTTTCAGGTATCCATTTTGCGCTTGAACTGTTTAATCCGGCGTCAGTGATTTTTACGCCAGTATCCCAAATTTCTCCAAAATTAACTTCTTGAGTGCGTAACCATGGAATTTGCCCGTCATAATATTCAGCAACCCCGGTTTTTGGGGTGCCCCCGGACGAAACTTTTATAGCAATTTCTCCTAATGCCTTCCATTCCACCTCAACGCCATCCAGCAATTTCTCCATAAAATTCATGGCGCTCATCCTTCTACCTCCTCACCTTCAATCTCGGCCACAATCGCGTCAATATCCTTGCGTAGTTGGTCAATTTTGGCCACGGTGGTTTTCAGCTCGGCGTTGATCTGTGCAATATCCACCACTTCGCGGGTATCTTTGGCTTCCACATAACTACTCACTGACAGGTTGTAGTCATTGGCGGCGATGTTTTCAAAGGGCACCGATTTGGCAAAGTGCTCGATATTGTCTTTGCTGTCAAACACCTGCATGATCTGCTTGATATGTGTATCGGTAAGTACGTTGGTATTGGTCTCTTTGTTGAATAATGCGCTGGCATCAATAAACTGGGTGGTGGTGTCGGCTTTGTGTTTGGACAGGACCAGAATCGTTACTGCAATGGTGGTACCAAAAAATAAATTAGGTGCCAGAGAAATGACAGTTTCCACATGGTTGTTATCGACCAGGTATTTGCGGATTTTCTGCTCGGCACCGCCTCGGTAAAAAATACCCGGAAAGCACACAATAGCGGCACGTCCTTTACTGGATAAATAATGCAGCGCATGCAGCACAAAGGCAAAGTCTGCCTTGGACTTGGGGGCTAATACGCCCGCCGGGGCAAAGCGGTCATCGTTGATTAAGGTAGGATCGTCAGAACCGATCCATTTCACTGAGTAGGGTGGGTTGGATACGATGGCATCAAAAGGTTTGTCATTGCCAAAATGCGGGTTGGTGAGTGTATCCCCCAACTCAACATTAAACTTGTCGTAGTTGATGTTGTGCAGGAACATGTTCATGCGAGCCAGGTTATAGGTGGTATGGTTGATTTCCTGGCCAAAGAACCCGTCTTCGATGATATGGGCATCAAACTGCTTTTTGGCTTGCAATAACAGTGAACCGGATCCACACGCTGGGTCATAAATCTTATTGACGCTGGTTTGACCATGCATGGCCAGTTGCGCAATCAGTTTGGACACGTGTTGAGGGGTGAAAAACTCACCTCCCGATTTACCGGCATTGGCCGCGTAGTTTGAAATCAGGAATTCGTAGGCGTCACCAAACAAATCAATCTGGTTGTCTTCAAAATCGCCAAAGTTCAGCTCTGCCACGCCTTTTAACACGGCGGCCAGGCGTTTGTTTTTATCGCTGACAGTGTTGCCCAAGCGGTTGCTGGTGGTGTCAAAGTCTGCAAACAGGCCCTTGATGTCAGATTCTGAAGGGTAGCCGTTAGCCGAGTTTTCAATGGCACTGAAAATATTGGCCAGATCAGTGTTTAAACTGTCATTGGTGTGTGCGTTTTTAACGATATTTTCAAATAGCTGGCTGGGGTAAATGAAGTAGCCTTTGGTTTTGATCGCATCGTCTTTTATTTCAGGGGTAATGACGGTATCGGGCATCTCGGCATAGTGGATGCTGTCATCACCTGCTTCAATATAGTTGGCAAAATTTTCACTGATAAAGCGGTAGAACAGCGCACCCAGTACATATTGCTTGAAGTCCCAGCCATCGACGGAACCACGGACATCATTGGCGATTTGCCAGATCCGGCGTTGAAGTTCAGCGCGTTGTTGGTTACTTGTCATTCTTTATCTTTCCTGTTTGTGTATTTGTTTATCTAAGTTTTTCCACCTTGGTGTGAGAAAACTGAAATTCTGTTGAATATATGTTGCAGTAAGGTTGCAAGGCTATGCCAACTTGCTTGAGCCAGTACAAAAGCAACCCCTATGTCCAGTGGTTAAGTATAGTTTATTCGTTACAAACCCAAAAACCGATAAGCGGATCAATTTCTATTTTTTAAGGGAAAACCCTTCTTGTTTTTCGGTTTGAGCAAGCCGTTTCTGGTGGGAGATGTGTGTAATGCATGTTTTATTTTTTTGGTTGTCTTTGATTTGTCACTATCTGTAAGGTTCGACTCTCGTCGGCCTACCTGCCGATTTAACGTTTTTCGAAAATAGATGGTTCAATTTCAGTGTTGACGTTGACGGTAGTTGCTCCGATGGCTTTCATGCATTGCAAAAACAAAACAAAAGAAAATTTTCCCCTGGCTATTTTATTGGCTAGATTAGCCTCATTTTCTTCTATGCCTAGTGCGCTCAGCCTGACAGATAGTGTTTTATAGCTAATACCCGCGCGTGCAAGCTCCGCCCGCAGGATACGCTTGGCTTCAAGTTCCCATGTAAGCATTTTGGTGATCGATTTGTAGATAATCGATGTATTTTAGCAGGTTACAACCTGATGGATTGTATTAATAAAATATGCAAATAAATCATATATGATGAAAAAAAATCTTTTATAGTTTTTTAGATTGTATTAATATTATTTAATAATATTAATGATGAGAATATTTATTTCTTGTTTTTTGTGCTTAAAAAGGAGAGAGCCGAATGCCTATACCTATCCGAAATAACATTGTTAACCTTAAGGTAAGTCAGCATGGCGAGAAAAATTTGGACAGAGCAAAAGATTGCTGAGCGAATAAAAAATGGTTATGGTGAGGGAGCTGGGGTTAACTATAAGCCCTGGTTGGAAATCACTGATTTTAGCAGTCAGGGCCGCTCTCGTCGTGTTTGGAGTAACAAAACCGGACGCACCCATCATTGTTTCTCTGATGTTGAGTTTGACATCTTTCTTTACTGTGACTGGTCTCGCAGGGTTTTGGATATCCGAGAGCAGTTTCCGTTGGACCGGGAACTGACACAAACTATTGCCCAAAAATTAAAACTACGCCATCCATACTATCCCGGCACAAATGTACCTACTGTAATGACTGTTGACTTCTTGTTGGTTGTCAATGGTATTAATGGTGAAGAGTATATTGCATTAAACGCAAAGCGGGACGAAGAAGCTGAAGACGTCAACTCACTTCAAAAACTAGAAATTCAACGCTCTTACTTTGAAGAAATC
>NZ_JBLWIS010000016.1:0-28063 GCF_048381675.1 Advenella sp. RU8 | reverse complement strand
CTACTGCGTGGGAACAAGCTGAGTACGAAATATGTAAACTTGACGTAACCGGTTCATGCCCGAACGGACAGGAACCGGTTAGCTTCAGCTTAACCCTTTGCCCACAGTTTTTATTTCAATTGACCGTGACAATGCTTGAATTTCTTGCCACTACCACACGGACATGGATCATTGCGACCGACATTGGCCATCATGTTCCGAACCGTAATTCCGCCCGCAGAAACATCTCCGTTTTCATTAACCTCGACACCCAAGGCTTCATCAAAGTCAGAATGATGTAACTTGACGTTCTGGACATGAGACTGGGCGGCTTCGGCACCCGCTTCCTGCACTTGTTCGGGAGAGCGGATCTGCACCGTCATTAACACCTTGATCGTGTCATTACGAACGCGTTCAAGCATGCCGGCAAACATCTGGAAAGCTTCTTTCTTGTATTCCTGCTTAGGATCTTTTTGTGCGTATCCGCGCAAGTGAATACCCTGACGCAGGTGATCAAGTGAAGCCAGATGCTCGCGCCAATGCGAATCAATGGTTTGCAACAGGATGGAACGCTCAAATGAAGACCATTGTTCCTGTCCAACCAGCGCCACCTTGGCATCGTAAGCGTTCTTTGCCGCTTCCTGGATAGCATCCACGATTTCCTCTTCACCAAGGCTTTCATCCGCCTGGATCATGGCAGTCAAGGGAACCTCTATTTGCAGCTCTGCAGCCAGCGCGGTTTCAAGTGCCGGAATATCCCATTGCTCTTCCATGGAATTTTCGGGAATATAGGTACGCACCAGATCATTGACAGCGGCACTACGCAACTCGGTAATCATATCCGAAATGGACTGTTCTTCCAGTACCTCGTTACGCTGGCCATACAATACCTTGCGCTGGTCATTGGACACATCATCGTATTGAAGCAGTTGCTTGCGAATGTCAAAGTTGCGGCTTTCAACCTTGCGCTGGGCCGACTCAATAGAGCGGGAAACCATTTTGGCTTCGATCGGCTCGCCATCAGTACCCAGGCGCTCCATGATGGCACGCACACGCTCTCCCGCAAAAATACGCATCAGGGAGTCATCAAGGGAGAGATAAAAGCGGGAAGACCCAGGATCACCCTGACGGCCGGCACGACCACGCAACTGGTTATCGATACGGCGTGATTCATGACGCTCGGTACCAATAATACGTAATCCACCGGCAGCTTTGACCTGTTCGTTCAAGGGTTTCCATTCTTCGCGGATTTTGGCGATTTTCTCTTCTTTCTGTGCCGCCGTTAAGGAATCATCGGCACGAACCAGGTTAATGGCTTTTTCGATGCTTCCGCCAAGCACGATATCGGTACCACGACCGGCCATATTGGTCGCAATGGTAATGCGACCCGGTTTGCCCGCTTCAGCCACAATTTCCGCTTCACGAGCATGCTGTTTGGCATTAAGCACTTCATGAGGCAGCTTTTCTTTTTTCAGCAGCGCTGACAGTAGTTCGGAGTTTTCGATACTGGTCGTACCCACCAGAACAGGCTGGCCACGCTCGTAACAATCGCGGATATCCTTGATGATAGCAGCGAATTTTTCATTATCATTTTTGAAGATCTGGTCGTTCTGGTCGATCCTGACCATGGGCAGGTTGGTTGGAATAATAACGGTTTCAAGACTGTAAATTTCCTGAAACTCGTATGCCTCGGTATCGGCCGTACCGGTCATGCCGGACAGCTTTTCATACATGCGGAAATAGTTCTGGAAGGTAATGGAAGCCAGTGTCTGGTTTTCATTCTGGATTTGCACACCTTCCTTGGCTTCAACGGCCTGGTGAAGGCCATCGGACCAGCGACGGCCGGCCATGAAACGGCCGGTGAATTCATCAACAATCACCACTTCGTTGTTTTGCACCACATAATGCTGGTCTTTGAAGAACAGGTTATGGGCACGCAAGGCCACCATCAAATGGTGCATTAAAGTGATATTGCGCGGATCATACAGGGATTCGCCTTCGGGCAATATACCAGCCTGACGCAGGATCTTCTCGGATTTTTCATGACCGGCTTCAGACAGGTAAATTTGCTGGGATTTCTCATCAACCCAGAAGTCACCCTCGGGCTCGGGTTCCTGCGGCTTAGGCTCTTCTTTCATGCGCGTAAGCAAGGCAGGAATGTCATTCATGCGTATATACAATTCGGTATTATCTTCAGCCTGACCGGAAATAATCAACGGAGTACGGGCCTCATCAATCAGGATGGAGTCAACTTCATCGACAATCGCATAATTAAGTCCACGCTGGCGGCGGTCCTCTATGCGATATTCCATATTGTCGCGCAGGTAATCGAAACCGAATTCGTTATTGGTACCATAGGTGATATCGGCACGGTAAGCCTCGATTTTTTCCTGGTTGTCTTGCTGCGGGACCACTACCCCTACCGTCATGCCTAGGAAATTATAAAGACGGGCGTTTAATTGCGCATCCCGACGGGCCAGATAATCGTTGACGGTAACCACGTGGACACCCTTGCCACTAAGGGCATTAAGGTAGACCGGCAAGGTACTCATCAGGGTTTTACCTTCTCCGGTACGCATCTCTGCAATTTTTCCGTTATGCAAGGCAATACCGCCCAACAACTGCACATCAAAATGGCGCATGCCCAATATCCGCTTGGACGCCTCACGGGTCACGGCAAAGGCTTCGGGAAGCAAATCATTAAGGCTTTCGCCCTTTTCGAGACGGGCGCGAAACTCTGGCGTCTTGGCGGCAAGCTCTTCATCTGAAAGCGCTGATATTGTTTTTTCCAGCGCATTGATTTTTGACACTATTTTGCGATACTGTTTAAGTATGCGGTCATTACGGCTGCCAACTAGTTTTTTAAGTATAGAAATCATTCTTATTTTACAATATTAGCTTGGATTTTCGCAGGCGCTACCCGCCAAACCGGTCCAATGTGGTTAGTCAAATATTACTCGAAGCCAGTAGTTTAACGCATACGGGTTCTGGTTGTAACGCCAGATGGCAAACTGGCCCCAGCTTTTCCACCTACACCCAGTTGTGCCCCAATCACAGCCGCCCCCGCCTTGCTAACCGTTTCAAGCAAGGAATTCTCGGCAACCGCTGTCGCAGGTGCGGTAGATGTTTGCTTAAGGAACATCAACGGATCAACCGGAGTGTCATTGACACGGACCTCGAAATGCAAATGCGCACCGGTTGAACGCCCAGTAGAGCCAACCCGGCCAATAATTTGTTTCTTGGAAACCAGATCACCGGTTTTCACCAGCAATTTGGAAGCATGGGCATATCTGGTTACTACGCCATTGCCATGATCAACATCAATGACATTGCCGTAAGCACCATTATAGCTAGCGTCTACCACTATTCCGGCTGATGCGGCATAAATGGGAGTGCCTGTTGGCGCTGCAAAGTCGGTGCCGGAATGCAGATGATATTTCTTGCTGACGGGATGGCGACGCCAGCCATAAGCGGAAGAAATTCGGGCGGCAGACATGGACACCGGCAAGGCGGACGGAATGCGGCTGCGATCGGCATTACGCGTATTCAGCAGCAATTCCATCGTTCTGAAACCATCATTTTGCATGGAAATTTGCTGTTTAAGCATATCCAGCTCACGGCCAATTTCTTCGGCTGACATGATGGTATCATTGGTAATCAAATCTTCTTCGAAGGAATAGGGCTCATCCGACTGCTTTGCCGAAGGCAAAATTGCCGCCGCCTCGGGAGACTTAAGCAAACCCGCCGTACCGGCGACCCGGGTACCCAGTTTTTCAAGGCTCTCAACCCGCGCGCGCAATTCACCCACCTGGGCCGCCATGAAGTTTACGCTGTTACGGATCAGTGCCTCATCACGGGTTGAGGGTTGCGCATTAGCCGCCAAGTGGCTATTATTTTCCTGATTGAGTGATTGAACGCCCCAGTATCGCTCTAGCATTGCACCACTGGCTACCGCAATACCCAATCCTAATACTGACATACTGAATGTCCAGATTTTCTTGCTGGACTGCCTGTGTTTATACGAACTTTCCGATAAAAAAAGATCTTTTTTACGCTTTCTAAACATTTTACCTATCTACTGTCTATGTCCCTGTTTCGTAAATATTATAAAAACAAAAACCATACTACCCATAGCCAACAAAGCAATGAGGAAAAGACTGCCCTAGGCTGGCTCAGGGATGATGAACAAAAGGCAAACATCCTTAAAACGGCCAGTTACTACCTGGACATACAAAATACGATTCTCGATAGTTTACATGATCCGGTAACGCAAGCATGTAAAATCCTGAAGTTTGATAACGGAACCCTGGTCATTGCCGTACCAAGTGCCGCCTATGCGGCAAAGATACGCCAACTTACGCCAAGAATCAGCCAACTTCTGATGAATCGCGGCCTGAACGTCAATGAAGTCCGCATCAGGATACAGGCAAACCTGTACAAACCCGAACCGAATGCCCAAGCCCATACTGAAAACAAGACTATTTTAAACCAATCTGCGCTGGACGCATTTGATAAATTGCATCAAAACCTGCCTAAAGGAGATCTTTCTGATGCAATTGCCCGCATTTTAAAACGAAGAAAAAATTAAGCCAGACGCCAATCACGGCCAACAGCATCGGCAGCGGCTGCCTGTGAATCATAAGTCACAATTTCCCAGGCATCTTCCTGTGCCAGCAAGGCACGGCACAACTTGTTGTTCAGGCCATGACCCGATTTACATGCCACGTAACGGGCAAGCAGAGGCTTACCAATCAGATAAAGGTCTCCGATGGCATCCAGGATTTTATGCTTGACGAATTCATCATCATAACGCAAGCCATCGCTATTAAGTATACGGTAATCATCCATCACAATGGCGTTATCAAGGCTACCACCACGGGCCAGGCCAATGGAACGCATGGCCTCTACATCACTGGCAAAGCCAAAAGTGCGGGCACGGGCAATTTCCTTGGCATAGGAATCACGGGCGAAGTCTACTTCGGCAAAACTGGCGGTTGAATCGATGGCTGGATGCTGGAAATTAATTGAAAATGCCAGGGAAAAACCTTCATAAGGCTCAAGCCGGGCCCATTTGGCATTTTCACCCTCGCCTTCGCTAACTTCCACGGTTTTCAAGACTTTCAGAAAACGCTTGGGTGCATTTTGCTCGACGATACCGGCAGAGCGCAGCAAATAAACGAAAGTACCGGCACTGCCATCCATAATGGGCACTTCTTCGGCATCAAGGTCTACATGGATATTATCGATACCTAGACCAGCCAGGGCAGACATTAAATGTTCTACGGTAGAGATGCGGACATTGCCATTTTGCAAGACAGAAGCCATGCGGGTATCGCCAACCTTGTCTGCCAAGGCAGGAAAGTCAATCACGTCAGGGGTATCGATACGATGGAAGACAATACCGGTATTTGCCTCTGCAGGACGCAGGACGATTTCCACGCGTTCGCCAGAGTGCACGCCGACACCGGTTGTTTTGACTATATTCTGAATGGTTCTTTGTCTGAGCATAAGTTTAATATCGCCACAAGGCTAAGATTTACCTTTACTTTAAAGGCTCATTTTACCTTGAATTGGTGGGCCAAGTTATTGATTTGACTAAAAAGTGTTTCAATCAAAGACAAAAAAGAAACGGCTTGGGGAAACCGTTTCTTTTAATTGATGGAAACCATGAAGCTGATTTCCAGCAGGAGTTGGTACTACTTTTTTATTAATCAGCCTGTTTGCGCAAAAATGCAGGAATATCGTAACGCTCCATCCCTGATGTTTCAAGCGCCCTTACCTGATCGGAAGCCGCCTGGCTGCGAGCACGGGGATTACGGAACACCGGCGGGGTATCAAGATTGAACGCCTCAGGCTGGCTGTCGACCGCATTCAGGTTCAAGACCAGGTCATCAGTGCCGGTACGGACGTTCTGGGTTACGTTATGCACCAATTCAGGCTGTTTGCGTCCCAAGCCTGTGGCAACAACAGTCACGCGCAAGCTGTCACCCATGGATTCGTCAAAGGCGCTACCAAAAATAAAGTGGGCATCCTTCGAAGCATAGCTGCTGATAATTTCGTTGATCAGCTTGGTTTCTGTCATTTTCAGGGAGCGGCTGGCAGTTACATTAACCAGGATACCGCGCGCACCGTTCAGGTCAACACCCTCTAGCAACGGGCAGGCAATTGCCTGTTCGGCAGCAACCCGGGCACGATCCTGGCCACTGGCAACCGCCGTACCCATCATGGCCTGGCCGTATTCACCCATGACCGTCTTGACGTCTTCGAAGTCGACGTTGATATCACCCTGGACATTAATGATTTCAGCAATCCCTGCGCAGGCATTGTACAGAACATTATCGGCTTCCTTGAAGCAGTCATCCTGGGTGGCATCTTCGCCCATCAACTCGTAAAGTTTTTCGTTCAGGACCACAATCAGGGAGTGCACATGCTTGGCAAGTTCGGCAATCCCTTCTTCTGCGGATTTCATGCGACGGGTACCTTCAAATGAGAAAGGCTTGGTGACCACGCCTACAGTAAGAATACCCAATTCCTTCGCCACTTCAGCAACAACAGGACCTGCACCGGTACCGGTACCGCCACCCATGCCAGCAGTGATGAACACCATATTTGCGCCATTCAGGGCAGCCCTGATTTCCTCACGGGCAAGCTCGGCCGCTGCACGTCCTTGTTCTGGCTTGGCGCCCGCTCCCAAACCGGAATTACCCAGGCGAATTTGCACAGGTGCCTCGGTCGCGGTCAGCGCCTGGGTGTCTGTATTGGCGCAAATAAAATCAACGCCTTTGATACCTGAACGCATCATGTGCCGTACTGCATTGCCACCAGCACCGCCAACACCAATAACCTTGATAACGGTGCCGCTACTGTTACTGTCATCTAATATTTGAAAACCCAAATCCATGTTATCCAACTCCTATAATCCAGACAATTATCGAAAATTCCCCAATTTTCGGAAATTATTTCAAAGACAAGGCCGAAATATTTTTCCGCCTTTGTTTTTTAAATAACTCCTGGATGATGTTAATCACCCTTTTTACAGGGTTAACCCCTGCAAAAATACATTTTAAGCATAAAAATTACGTAATCCTTTAATTATGCTCGTATTTTAATTCATAAACCACTCTTTCATGCGCAAAAAGATTGATTTAAATCCTCCTTTTTGCTGCATGGTCTTGCTACCCCTAAGACGCTGCACACGGGCTTCAGTCAACAAACCCATTACGGTTGAAAACCGCGGGTTGCGGACTACATCGGCCAGGCTTCCGCGATATTCGGGAACCGCCACCCGGACCGGCTTAAGAAACACGTCTTCGGCCAATTCCACAATGCCCGGCATGAGGGATGTACCGCCCGTCAGGACAATACCCGAAGCTACCAGATCTTCGTAGCCTGAATCTCTGACCACTTGCTGCACCATCATGAACAGCTCTTCCATGCGGGGTTCAATAACCGCCCCCAGGGTTTGGCGCTTGACTTTGCGTACATCACGGTCACCAAGACCAGGCACTTCTATCAATTCTTCAGGATTTGCCAATGACTGCTTGGCAATGCCAAAACGCAGCTTGATATCTTCAGCATCAGGCGTAGGTGTCCTGAGCATGGCGGCGATATCGCTGGTTACCTGGTCTCCGGCAACTGGCAACACGGTGGTATGGCGGATTGCGCCACCGGTAAAAATGGCAACATCGGTCGTGCCACCGCCAATATCCACCATGACCACACCCAACTCTTTTTCATCATTGGTCAGGGTCACCATACTGGATGCCAACGGTTGCAAAATAAGATCCTGCACTTCGAGTCCGCAACGACGCACGCACTTGACAATATTCTGGGCAGCACTAACCGCACCCGTTACGATGTGCACACGCACTTCCAGCCGTATCCCGCTCATCCCGACCGGCTGCCTGATATCTTCCTGGTTATCAACAATAAATTGCTGGGTCAATACATGAAGTACCTGATGATCGGTTGGAATATTGACGGCCTTTGCGGTTTCGATAACCCGGGCAACATCAGCATCGGACACTTCCTTGTCTTTAATGGCCACCATGCCGCTGGAATTAAAACTGGTAATATGATTACCTGCAATACCCGTGTAAACTTCCCTGATTTTACAATCGGCCATCAGTTCCGCTTCTTCCAGGGCGCGCTGGATTGAGTTCACGGTTGAATCAATATTGACAACAACCCCTTTACGCATTCCCTTGGACTCATGCTGCCCAAGCCCAATCACTTCAAATCGCCCGTCTTCAGGCAATGCCTCGGCCACTACCGCAACGACTTTGCTGGTACCGATGTCCAAAGCAACAATTAGGTCCTTAAGGTCACGACTCATTTTTTCTCTTTACTATCAACTGGTAGAGTATTATCCACTGGAGCATACGTTATGGCAAAGCCCTTGGTATAACGAAGATCCACCTTATTTATTTTCCTGCCTGCGATACGATTTTGTAATATCGGCCATGAGCGCACAAAGCGTTCGATGGTCGAGGCAAAAGATACGGCCCCCTGCCCCCAATGCGGATTAACCGCATCGGCTCCCGGATCCCTTCCCATTACCAATTCCATATCATTACTCAATTCTACACGCCATGCATAGCGATCGCTAAGCGTTATTTCATTCACACCCAATTTTAATGGCGCCAGCCAACGAACCAGCTCTGCATAACGTTGTACCACCAGTCGTTCGGAACCATCAGGGCCATTGAACTGTGGCAAATCCGACTCAGCATTCAATTCTGCCTGGTTGGCCGAAAACAGCTCTCCCCATGTATTGATCATCTGGTTTTCATTCCAGAACGCAAAGGGCTCATGTTCTTCTATTTTAAGCATCAAACCATCGGGCCAAACACGCCGTACATGAGCCTGCCGGACCCATGGCGATGTTTCAAAAATCCGTTTGGTTTCACCAAGGTCAATCGTAAAAAAATTGCCCTTGAGTTTACCTGCAATGGTTGCCTGAATACTGGCTGGCGATACGTAATTCAGTACACTTCCGTTCACCGGCTCTATCGTAATACGCGACAAATTGAACATGGGACGATGCGCAAGCCAATAGATGCCCCCCGTAATCAAAATGATCACGGCCATTATTGCAATGACATTCGCAATGAGGTTGGTCGCACGGGCATTATTCAGCACTGTTCACATCCCTGTTATCCGTTTTCAGGCATAGGCCTGTGTATTTTGCACGATGCCTGCGACAGGATGAATACACACAAATCGGCATAACTCATCCCTTCCGCTTTGGCCCCCATGGGAACCAGGGAGTGGCTGGTCATACCCGGTGAAGTATTGATTTCAAGCAACCACGGCTGATTTTGGCCATCAAGCATGATATCGACCCGTGCCCAGCCTTCGCATCCTATCGCTCGATAGGCCTGCACGGAAATTTCCTGAATCCTGCTAGCCAGTTCAGGAGACAAATTGGCCGGACATTCATAGCGCGTATCATTGGAAATGTACTTATGCTCAAAATCATAATTGCCATCCGGGGCAAAAATTTCAATGACCGGCAAGGCGCGCGCATTCTCACCCTTGCCTACCACAGGAATCGTGAGCTCGCGGCCAACCACAAATTGTTCAGCCAATAGTTCATGATCAAAATTAATGGCCTGATTGAAGGCATCATGCAATTCGTCCTGCCGACTGATTTTGTACAAGCCAAGGGTTGAACCCTCATGTGGCGCCTTGATAATCAGAGGCAAGCCCAATTCCGCACAAGCGGCATCAGCATCAGCAAGACTTTTGACCACTTTGTATTTGGGTGTCGGCAAGCCTTGTTCAAGCCAGATCCGCTTGGTCATGATTTTATTCATGGCAAGGCTTGAAGCCATCACACCGCTACCGGTATATGGAATACCCAATAACTCAAGTACCCCCTGCAACGTGCCGTCTTCTCCGTAACGTCCATGCAAAGCAATGAAAACACGATCAAAATTCTGTGCCGCCAACTCTGCCAGACTATGTTTGCCGGTATCAAACAGAGATGCATCAATCCCCTTGCTTTGCAAGGCAGATAAAACGCCCTCACCCGATTGCAGGGAAACGGTTCTCTCAGCTGAATGGCCACCATATAAAATGCCAACCTTGCCAAATTCATGTGTCATGCCAATTCTCCTATTTGTCCGGGAACCTTGCTGATTGAACCAGCGCCCATTACCACCACAATATCGCCATCCCTGACAAAATCAATAATCGCCTGTGGCATTTCACTGACATCCTCAATAAAAACCGGTTCCAGCTTGCCTGCCACACGAATGCCACGGGCCAGGGCACGGCCATCGGCAGCCACAATCGGGGCTTCGCCGGCAGCATAAACGTCGGTCAAGACAACCGCATCGGCAGTGTTTAATACTTTAACGAAATCTTCAAAACAATCGCGCGTGCGGGTGTAACGATGCGGCTGAAAAGCCAATACCAGACGGCGGTCTGGCCAGGCGCCACGGGCTGCCTCGATGGTAGCGGCCATTTCGACAGGATGATGTCCATAGTCATCAATAACCGTAAACCGGCCACCGCCCCTTTCTTCTGGCACGTTGAAGTCACCAGTGTAGGAAAACCGGCGCCCGACGCCATTAAATCCTTTTAAAGCTGAAACAATGGCTTCATCAGGGATATCCAGCTCGGTAGCCACGGCAATCGCAGCCAGGGCATTCAACACATTATGCCGCCCCGGCAGATTCAGGGTGATGCTTAAGGTTGGCAACCACTGGTCAACCTTGACACGGCGAATGACATCAAAGCACATGCTTGTGCCCTCTGCTCGAACCTTGACTGCCTGGAAATGGGAGTCATCGCTGAATCCGTAAGTGGTTACCGGGCGGGAAATAAAGGGAATGATTTTACGGACATTATCATCGTCATTGCACAGGATGGCACTGCCATAAAACGGCAGGCGCTGGGTGAACTCTACAAAAGCACTCCGCAAGCGGGCAATATCATGACTGTAGGTGTCCATGTGGTCGGCATCGATATTGGTGATAATGGCCATGACCGGCAACAAATTCAAAAACGACGCATCCGATTCATCGGCTTCCACAACAATGTAATCACCCTGCCCAAGACGCGCATTGGCACCGGCCGAATTCAAGCGCCCCCCAATCACAAAAGTCGGATCAAGGCCTGCAGCAGCCAGTACGCTTGCCACCAGGCTGGTTGTAGTGGTTTTGCCATGCGTGCCGGCAATCGCGATACCCCGTTTCAAACGCATCAACTCTGCCAGCATAATGGCCCTGGGCACCACAGGTATTTGCCGAGCCCTGGCAGCAAGCACTTCAGGATTGCTATTGGCGACTGCGGTAGAGGTCACGATCGCATCCGCTTCGTGCACGTTCTCAGCCTGATGGCCAATATGAATGATCGCACCCAAATTGGCCAGGCGACGGGTCACTGCGCTCTCTTGCAAATCGGAGCCGCTGATACGGTAGCCCAGATTAAGCAATACTTCAGCAATACCACTCATGCCAGAGCCACCAATACCTACAAAATGGATATTTCTTATCCTGTGTTTCATCTTTTATCCTTAACTACACTGACGCACACATCGGCAATAACCTGAGTGGCGTCAGTCCGGGCACATTGCCTTGCCTTCAAGGCAACTGCCTGCAATTCATCACGTGTTTTATCCTGTAACCAGGAAGCCAGCCATTCGGCTGTGAGTTCTTTTTGCGCTTTGGACCATGCCGCATTCTCACGGGTCAACCAGGCAGCATTGGCCGTTTGATGATCATCGATGGCATGTGGCAAGGGAATAAACAGGGCGGCCACCCCTACCGCAGCCACTTCAGCAACCGTCATCGCGCCAGCGCGACAGATAACCAAGTCAGCGGCTGACAAGGCGGCTGCCATATCGGCGATAAAGGCCACGCATTCTGCCTGTACACCCAAATCGGCATAGGTTTTTTCCAGTGTCTCAAGATGCTGGGTTCCCGACTGGTGCACAATATGGGGACGCAGGTCTGGCGCAATACTGGCCAATGCCTTGGGAACAATGGTATTTAAGGCATGCGCTCCCAGGCTCCCCCCCACGACCAGAATGTTCAACCGGCCTGAGCGACTTTCATAACGGTTAGCCGGATTTTGGGTTGCCAGTAAATCTTTGCGTACCGGGTTGCCCACCATTTGCCCTTTGGGCAACACACCGGGAAATCCAGACAGCACACGGGTCGCCACCTTGCCCAACCATTTATTGGCCGTTCCTGCCACTGCATTCTGCTCATGCACTACCAAAGGTATGCCACGCAAAGCAGCCATCATACCACCAGGAAAAGCCACATAGCCGCCCATGCCCAATACGACAGAAGGTTTTACCTTGCCCAGACTTTTCCAGGCCTGGACACTGGCCTGCAACAAGGTAAACGGCAGTTTGACAAGCGCGCCAAAACCCTTTCCACGCACGCCGGAAAAAGCCATGGGCATCAGGGTAAAGCCATGTTCAGGCACCAATTTACCTTCCATTTTGCCAGGATCGCCCAACCAGACGATATGCCAACCGCGGGTTTCCATTTCATGTGCGACGGCCAGACCCGGCATGATATGCCCGCCTGTCCCTCCTGCCATGACCAGTAATGTTGGTGACTGCTTCATCAATAAGACCTTTTATTTTCATTGCTGACATGCTGGCCACGCATCATTTGCCGGACTTCATAATCAACGCGCATTAACATGGCAATCGCGATCAGGTTCATGACAATCGAAGAACCGCCATAACTGACCAATGGCAAAGTTAAGCCTTTGGTTGGCAACAATCCAAGGCAAACCCCCAGATTGATAAACGCCTGCACGCCGAACCAAATACCCACACCCTGTGCGACCAAGCCATTGAACTCACGATCCATCGCAATTGCTGAACGGCCGATTTCAAAACTCTTTTTGACAATGATAAAAAACAGCACGATCACAAACAGAATACCGACAAAACCCAACTCTTCGCCCACCACCGCCATAATGAAGTCGGTATGTGCTTCGGGCAAATAATGCAATTTTTCGATACTTGATCCCAAGCCAACCCCAAACCATTCGCCACGGCCAATCGCAATCAGTGAATGCACCAACTGATAGGCACTGGATTGCACATTGGATTCATGAAAAGGCTCAAGATAGGCCATTATGCGCCCCAACCGCCACGGGGCCAGAATGATCATCAATACAAAAAAGACAACCAATGCACCAATTGCAGCGACAAACAGGCCCAGATTAATACCGCCAAGGAACAGGATGCCAACCGTAATCGCCACGGTTACCATAAAAGCACCCAAATCGGGTTCGAGCAGCAACAGCACGGCCACCATGATCAGCGCCACGGCCATCGGTGCAAAACCACGGGCAAGGTTCTGCATGTATTTTTGCTTGCGTACCGTGTAATCGGCAGCAAACAGCAGCATGGCTACCTTCATGAGCTCAGAGGGTTGAAAATTCACCGGGCCAATCGGCAGCCACCGTGACGCGCCATTGACTTCCCGACCAATAAACGGCACCAGCACCAGAACCAGCAACACCGAGGCAAACAGAAAAATCCGAAAGGCGTATTTTTCCCAGAAACTCATCGGCACGGCAACAGTTAAAGAAAACAGAAAAATTCCAATAGCAATATAAATGGCATGCCGAAGAACAAAATAATAGCGACCCAAATTGGCGTATTTAGGACCATCAGCCAGGGCAATCGAAGCGGAAAATACCATGATCAGGCCGAACAACAACAAGGTCGAGACAGCAACGCCCAACAGCAAGTCATAATTGCGCATGGTCGTACGACCCGGCTTGACTGCACTGACACTGGACCGAAGCTCGCCTAGCACACTCATGCAATTTCTCCGTTTTCAAGTGCCAGCTCGTTAACGGCATCAATAAATGCATTACCACGATGATTGTAATTCTTGAACATATCCATGCTGGCACAGGCAGGAGACAACAGCACCACGTCATGTTCTTGAGCATGATCCAGCGCAACTTTGACGGCCTCATCAAGCGAGGTGGCATGAATGCACGGGACACCGGCGGGCGCCAGAGCCTGTTCAATTATTTTGGCATCCTTCCCAATCAGGATCACGGCACGTGCAAAACGCGCAACCGGATTCACCAGCGGAGAAAAGTCCTGTCCCTTGCCCAGGCCACCCGCAATCAACACTACCTTGCGGCCCATCCCTTTCAGGGCGGCAACCGTGGAGCCCACATTGGTTCCTTTGCTGTCATTGATAAAATCAACGCCCTTGATGCTTCTGACGAAGTTGGTCCGGTGCGGCTCGGCAACATAATTTCTTAAGGCATTAAGCAAGGGTGTCCAGCCAATCCCCAGCGCCCGGCACAAAGCCATGGCGGCCAGCGCATTAAGGGCATTGTGCCTGCCACGCACCAGCATGGCATCAGCCGGCATCAAGCGTTTTAACACACCGTTTTTTCGAAGCGGACGTTCCGTATTCTTTTTTCTCCGGCCACCGGTTTCAGGCAGGTCAAACTCATCAGCACTGCAAGTGGCCAGCCACAACATGCCATTACTGTCTTCCAGGCCCATATCCTGATCAAGGACAGGCTCGGTTTCACCAAAAGACCGCACGTTCAGGTCATCGGCAAACTCCACCATGGCACTCACCATTTCATCATCACGATTAATGATGGCCACTTGGCTCATGTTGAGCAATTTTGCCTTGCAATCGGCGTATTCCTGCATGCTGGCATGCCAATCCAAATGATCCTGGGTGATATTCAGCACGACAGCCGCGTCTGGCTGCAAGGTTTTCACAGTCAGCAACTGAAAGCTGGACAGTTCCAGCACCCAAACATCGGGCAAGGCATTGGCATCAAGAGCCGTCATCAGGGCGGTTAATGCCGAGGGGCTGATATTACCCGCTGCAACGGCAACCAGCCCGGCTTCCTGCAACATGTCCCTGACCATGGTAGTAACCGTGGTTTTGCCATTGGTGCCGGTAATGCCCAGCACCTTGGGCTCATAAGCCTGTGTTTGCCTTAACTGCAAAAGCGCACGTGAAAACAGCTCTATTTCACCCAATATTTCAATACCCTGCTGTTTTGCACGGGCAAGAAAGGCTGCCAACTGAGGCTCGGAAGGGACCAGGCCCGGGCTCAGAACAATGACGTCAATCCCTTGCAGGGCTGCATCGTCAAAACTTTGCTCTCCGAGGAATTTCTCAAAGGGCTGGCCGGTTGCCTCTAGCTTATCCAGACCTGGCGGGTTGGGCCGGGTATCGGCAATGCGCAAGTGCGCATGATTGCGCAAGCACCATAATGCGGCGGCAAGGCCGGTTTCTCCCAGTCCCAGAACAAGGACCGAAGAAGGGAAAGCGAGCGGGGTATTTTCAGACTGTGTATTCATCGTAATTTCAAGGTTGCCAAACCAAGCAACACCAGCATCATCGTAATAATCCAAAAGCGCACAACCACCTGGGTTTCTTTCCAGCCACCCACTTCAAAGTGATGGTGCAAAGGTGCCATTCGAAGTATGCGACGGCCAGTGCCATATTTTTTCTTGGTGTATTTAAACCAGATTACCTGGATCATGACTGACAGTGTTTCTACCACAAACACGCCCCCCATGATGAACAGGACAATTTCCTGCCGGACGATGACGGCAACCGTACCCAACATTCCACCCAGGGCCAGCGCACCTACATCACCCATGAACACCTGGGCAGGATACGCATTGAACCACAGGAATGCCAATCCGGCACCAGCCAGGGCGGCACACAGGATCAACATTTCGGATGCGCCTGGAATATAAGGGAACAACAGGTATTTAGAGTAATCCACTCGACCTACAATATAGGCAAAAATCCCCAATGCTCCACCTACCATGACGGTTGGCATAATGGCCAGGCCGTCAAGGCCATCAGTCAGGTTAACGGCATTGCTGGTGCCCACAATAACAGCCCAGGTTAATGCGGCAAAACCAAAAACGCCCAGCGGATAGCTGACACTTTTGAAAAAAGGAACGATGAGGTCGGCCCGGGATGGCAGTGGCATGGTGAAGCCACTCAAGACCCATTCCTTGAACAAAGGCCATAACTCTGCATTGGCAGGTGCCGAAACGGCAAAAGTAAGGTAGATAGAGGCAATCAAGCCAATTAATGACTGCCAGAAAAACTTTTCCCGTGAACTCATGCCTTCGGGATTGCGATAAACCACTTTGCGGTAATCATCAACCCAGCCAATTGCACCAAACCCGAAGGTGACCAGCATGACCACCCATACGAACCGGTTGCTTAGGTCGGCCCATAATAAAGTACTGATACCAATCGCGATAAGAATAAGCACGCCACCCATGGTTGGCGTACCATTCTTGACCAGATGCGACTCGGGGCCATAAGCCCTGACTGCCTGGCCAATTTTAAGCGCCGTCAATTTACGGATAACACGCGGGCCTGCCCACAAGCCTATAAACAGTGCGGTGGCACATGCCAGCATGGCCCGCAGTGTAATATATTCAAATACGCCAAAGCCACTTATACTTTTAGATAGCCACCCGAATAACTCATACAGCATCTTTTTCCCCTTCAATGGATGAAGCTTTTTTCAGGTCAGCAATAACCCGCTCCATACGCATTGATCGTGATCCTTTCACTAAAATATTTAACGGTTTAAGATTTCTGATGTACGGTGCCATCTGATGGATGTCTTCAAAATGCCTTGCCTGTGAACCAAAGGCTTGTACGGTTTGCCTGGATGCATCGCCATAAGCCAGCAAATAATCAATGCCTTTTTCTTTGGCATAAAAACCCACTTCGGCATGCATTTGCGGACCATCTTCACCCACTTCGGCCATATCACCCAAAACCAGAACCCGGGAGCCGGGCAATTGTGACAGGACATCAATGGCTGCACGAACAGAATCAGGGTTTGCATTATACGAGTCATCAAGCAATTTTGTGCCGTCAGGAAGCACAAAACCTTGCATTCGTCCCTTAACAGGGCTAAATTTTTGTAACCCAATGATAATGGTATCCAAAGGTATCCCGATGGCCAGTGCACATGCAGTGGCTGCCAATGCATTGCGCACATTATGATGACCCGGAATATTCAATGAAACCGAACCTGAGGCACCCGGCGTAACCAGCAGAAAACGGCTGCCATTGATATCGGCAACCAGCTCTTTGGCGGTGACATCGGCCTGTTCGCCAAAACCGAATAAAACCCGACGCCGCTTGCCGGCAATTTCCTGCCATAAGGCGGTATACGGTTCATCAGCAGGAAACACGGCGACACCAGTGGCATCAAGGCCGGCAATCACATCGGCGTTTTCAAGCGCTACGGCCTCTACCGTTTGCATGAATTCCTGGTGTTCCCTTTGCGCGTTGTTCACCAAGCCAACGGTGGGCCTTGCCAGGTCAGTCAAGAGGCGGATTTCGCCCGGGTGATTCATGCCCAGTTCAAACACTGCTGCCTGATGCTTTTTATTCAGACCCAGCAAACTTAACGGAACACCTATTTGATTATTCAGATTGCCTTTGGTGGCAATACAATGCGCTGGCCCGACATGTGCCGCCAGAATGGAAGCAATCATTTCCTTGGTGGTTGTTTTGCCATTGCTGCCCGCAACCCCAATCACCGGGATATCAAACAAGGAGCGCCAGGCCTTGCCCATCAATTCAAGTGCCTTGCCCGTATCGGCAACCAGTACCTGCGGCAGATCTAGCGCAGGATTTTTCTGACTGACAACGGCCAGCAAGGCCCCGTTTTGCCCAACCTGCGCCAGAAAGTCATGAGCATCAAAATTCTCACCTTTCAGGGCAATGAATATTTGCCCCTTGCCAACACTTCGTGAATCTGTTGATACACCCGTGGCATGGCGTAAAGCCAGCGCCAGCAATGACCACTCACGATCATCAAAATTGATTTTGACATGATTGACTTCCTGATAAGTTTCATGTCCTTTACCAGCGACCAAAATGACATCAGTTGCCGATGCGTGCAAAATTGCCTGCAAAATGGCACTGGCCCGATCAGGCTCGACATTCGGTGAGCCG
Organism: Advenella sp. RU8; assembly: GCF_048381675.1. NCBI lineage: Bacteria > Pseudomonadati > Pseudomonadota > Betaproteobacteria > Burkholderiales > Alcaligenaceae > Advenella > Advenella sp. RU8. The sequence continues at coordinate 10,106 of NZ_JBLWIS010000016.1, read as the reverse complement.
GGCATGCCGGCCAGTATATCAGCCAGAATTTGCCCAGGGTCTTCGGTACGGGGATTATCGCTGGTCACATAAACCAGATCGGCTTTTTGCGAGGCAATTTTCCCCATGACGGGACGTTTGGTTTTATCACGGTCACCACCACAGCCAAAAACGCAAACCAAGCGCCCTTTCCTGGCCAATGCGGTAGGTCGCAAGGCATCCAGGGCCCGCTCCAGCGAGTCGGGGGTATGCGAGTAATCCACCACCACCAACGGCTGCATGCCCGCCTCGCCCTCAGCATCTAACCCCTTCACGATTTGCAGTCGTCCAGGAACCGGCTCGAGCAAGGAAATGGTTTTAACGACATTGGCCAATTCCCAGCCCATTGCCTGCAAAACACCGGCTACCAGCAACAGATTAGAGATATTGTGCTCCCCCAGCAAGCGTGTTAAGACTTGTGCCTCACCTTGAGGAGTGAATAAATCAAACGCCAGGCCATAGTCATAAAAACGGTGCTCTTTGGCCAGAATTTTTGCCTCAGCGTGATTTTTTAAGGAATAGCCTATCCTATTGTCGGCACGAGCATCCCGGAACATGCGCTCACCGGCCGGGTCATCCAGGTTGATGACGGCATGTTGCAAGCCGGGCCAGTGAAACAGGCGCATTTTCGCCTGCTCGTATTGCGCCATATCCTTGTGGTAATCAAGATGATCAAGGGTTAGATTGGAGAAAGCGGCGATACGGATTCGCAACCCGTCCATGCGACCCTGGTCAAGCCCGATCGAAGAGGCTTCAATGGACACCGCGTTGATTTCCCGGCTACGCAATTCTGCCAGCAAGCGATGTAAGGTCAGGACATCGGGAGTCGTTAGCGAACCACCCAAATTGGTGTTGTCAGGCAAAACCATACCCAGGGTACCAATGGTGGCACATGGCACACCGTTAGCGGTAAGCGCCTTGGCCAACCAGGTAGCACAAGAGGTTTTTCCGTTGGTACCGGTAACCGCTATCACAAAAACCTGTTTGGACGGATGCCCGTACCAGTTATCACCCAACTCGCCCAGCAATTTACGCAAACCCGGCACGGCCAATACTGGCACCGGATAAGTGGATAAGGCCTGATTTTCAGAGGATTGCTCCAGCAAAACAGCCGCTGCGCCGTTGGCGAGTGCATCTTCAATGTACGCAACCCCGTTTTGAGATGTGCCTGCGCAGGCAACAAAGACATCCCCTTTAAGGATGTCCCTGGAATTTAGCTGAAGATGCGCCGTGGCTGCGACATGTTGTTTTAGCCAATGAAGTATGGATTGTACGGTCATCCCCGATTTCTCCTGCTTGGGTTATTCTGGTTATTTGCTTCCAGCGAAGGCTCTACCGGCAAATCAGGCGGAACCGTCAGGTACTTCAAGGTTCCTTCAATGATTTCTGCCGCAACCGGCCCCGCATTGAGGGTCCCGTAATAGCCGGCTTTTTTCGGCCTGTTAACGGTTACGGCCACTACAATCCTGGGTTTTGAAATAGGCGCAACGGCAACGAATGAGCCCCGGTAGTCCGACCGGCTATAACGTCCGTTGACAATTTGCCTTGCGGTCCCGCTTTTTCCACCAATACGATAGCCATTAACCATTGCCTGGATTTTATTACCTTCCGGGCCCGTCGACTCTTCGAGCATAGCCCTTACATCACGGGCCGTTTGTGGTTTATAGATCTGGATACTGGTGGGCTGCTTGTCATTTTTAATCAACGAGAGGGAGATCATGTCTCCGTCACGGGCCAGTGTTGTAAATGCCTTGGCAATCTGCAACAGGGATACCGACAAACCATATCCATAGGACATGGTGGCCTTTTCAATCAGCTTCCAACGCTCCCATGGCCGGACACGTCCCGAAGCCGCACCGGGAAAAGCAATGTTGGGAACCTGCCCGAAACCCAGGGCATTGAATACGGTCCACATTTGTTCCGAACGCAAACGCTCGGAAATCATGGTCATGCCAATATTACTTGAGCGACGTAAAATACCTGACACATTCAGCGTGCCATTACGGGAACTGACATCGGTAATGGTGGCCCCCTGGTAGCGGTAAGAGCCGGTCCCTGTATTGAACAAGGTGTTTTTGGTAATGACACCGGCATCCAGTGCCAGCGCGGAAACCAATGGCTTGATAATGGATCCTGGTTCAAACGTATCGGTAATGGCCCGGTTTCTGAGTGCCGCACCTTTACGCTCGGACTGCTCATTGGGGTCGTACGAGGGTAAACTGGCCATGGCCAGTATTTCGCCATTTTGCGTATCAATGACCACCGCTCCAGCCGATTCGGCCTCATGTTTCTTGATGGCTTTTTCAAGCGCCTGAACGGTAAGAAGCTGGACATGGGTATCTATGGTCAGCCTGACATTGGCGCCATCAGTTGCCGGTTCGATTTCCTGGACGTCTTCAATAATACGCCCGATCCGGTCACGCAATACCCTTCGCAAACCGGATTTTCCCTGCAATTCACTATTCAATTGCAATTCAATACCTTCGATACCTTTATCTTCGATATTGGTAAATCCAACCACGTGAGCCGTCAAGGAACCCTGCGGATAAGACCGCTTGGACTCAGGCAGGGAATAAATACCAGGAATCTTCAGCTCTTTTATCTCTTTGCCAGTATCAATGGGAAGTTGACGTTTCAGGTAAACAAATGTTTTATCCAGATTCTTCAAGCGTTCCTGGAGGTCTTTCAAGGGCATATCCAGCAATTTAGCCAAAGCACCCAACTGTTGTGCACTTGCCTTGCTGGTTTCCTCGGGTATGCTCCAGATAGCCACTGCAGGTGTGCTAGTTGCCAGAAACTCGCCATTACGGTCGGTAATCAGTCCACGCGAGGCCGGTAGCTGTAAAGTACGTTCAAAACGCTTTTCACCTTCTGCCTGCAAGAACTCGGTGCTCATGATCTGGATATACAGGGCCTTGGCGATCACCGCCAGAAAGCCCAGGGAAATAAGAACGAAAAGGACGCGCGCACGCCACCTTGGGATTTGCACGTGCAAAACCGGACTGCTGTAATGACGGGAATACGCGTTTTCCCCGGATCGTTTAAACAATTCGGGGATTTTATTTTTGCCGAATTTAAGCATCTGGCCTCCCCTTTATTGGCTACTCAGTTGTGTCGCAGGTGAGGCCGGATTTTGCGCCAGCTCAGAGTCTTTAATGTAAATAATTTGCTCTATATCCGGAATTTGCATGTTCAGCTTTTGGGTGGTTACTTGTTGAATACGTGCATTAGTTGTTAATTTTGCCCGTTCAAGCTGTAAATAACGCCAATCTATGCCCAATTCATTTTCAACGGCCTGCGCACGGCCAAGATCCACATACAGCAGGCGCTGCTGATAACGTACAGATACCAGGGAAACGGCACTATATCCAAACCAGCACACCAGCAGCAGCACCCCTAACCGCGCCATGATGATCTCCGTTTGCCAGATTGGCCACCCAACATAAGCGGCCTGCTGACAAAAGCATCAGCATCCGTCAATTCAGTCATTGTTCTTTCCGCCACCCGCAATACTGCCGAGCGAGAACGGGGATTAGCGGCCACTTCATCATCGGTAGCCAGCACTTTGCCCAGGTTTTTCAGGACAGGCTGGGGCATTTCACTTTCCCGCAAGGGCATACGGGCAAACTCTGCACCAGGCTTTGCCGCTGCCGCAATGCACTGTTTAACCATCCGGTCTTCTAGAGAGTGAAAACTGATTACTGACATCCGGCCACCTGGCGCCAACAATCTTAAAATTGACGCGAGGGTGTTCGCCAGCTCTTCGAGCTCTTGATTGATGTGAATCCGTATAGCCTGAAAGGTGCGTGTGGCCGGATGTTGACCTTTTTCCCGCGTCCGGACGACGGTTGAGACGAGCTCGGCAAGTTCGAGCGTGGTGCACAAAGGGCTGGATTGGCGGCGATGATCAATCGCCTTTGCAATCTGGAAAGCAAACCGTTCTTCGCCATAGTTCTTTATAACCTCCTTCATTTCCTCAACACTGGCTTGCGCCAGCCATTCAGCCGCAGTTATGCCGCGACTGGTATCCATTCGCATATCCAACGGCCCTTCCCGCATGAAGGAAAAACCTCTGGATGCATCATCTATCTGTGGGGACGAAACCCCTAAATCCAATAAAACGCCCTGTACCTGGCTGACGCCACGCTGGCGCAATTCTTCTTCCATTGAAGAAAAACCGCCATGAATAATTTCTACACGGGAATCTTCCTGCTGCAATTGACGCGCCGATGCCATTGCCAAGGGGTCTTTATCAAAGACAAACAGCCTTGCATTGGTTGAAAGCTGAGTCAGCAAATAACGACTATGCCCACCCCGGCCAAAAGTACCATCAACGAACACACCCTCTTTATTGCCGGCCGGCAACAAGTCGTGAATCCATTTGGCCTTTACATTAAACTCATCGTGTACCAGCGCATTGACAGTTGCTCCAAGCAACACGGTCTTGTGTACGAAACTTTCTGACATCACAATGAAAAATCATCCAAACTTTCTGGTAAACCCTTGGCCATATCAGCCGCCTGCATTTGTGCAAACATCTGGGCATCCCAAAGATCAAAATGCCTGCCCATCCCAACCAAAACGACCTCTTTGACCATTTCAGCAGCAGTGCGCAATTCGGGAGCAATGAGAACGCGCCCCGCCCCGTCAATTTCCACATCCTGGGCATTACCCAGTAACAGTCGCTGAACATGACGGGCGGACATTGGCAATTGCATGATGGCTTCCCGTTTTTCCTCCCACACCGGGCGGGGATAAATAAGCAAACCACCATCAAAATTGCGGGTAATGGTTAAGGCACCATGAGCGGATTCCATAAGCGCGTCACGATACCGGGTCGGAATTGTCATCCGTCCCTTGGCATCTAAGGTGAGTGCGCTATTTCCCTGGAAAACCACTTTTCCCCCACTTTTTTCCACATTTCCCTACTTTTTCCCACTTTAAGACAAGGCTGATATTTGGTCAAGCTTTATTTATTGACTTTTCCCAATAACAACAATGACTTAGCGCCAACCGACAAAAACGGAAAATAGAAAGGCCTATAGAAATCAAGCCCTTAAAATGCAAAGTGAAAGTAAGGTAGAAGATACTGTAAAAACTGTTTATTAATTCTTATCATTTCCTAACAGTTTTTGAAAAATGGCCATGCAGCCAAGCCAAGCATCAAGTCATGACGGTTTTGGCAATACATAAAACAAGAACTGACAAAGTGGGCCTGTAAGCCGGATTCTGTAAACCAGTAAACTGGTTGGCAATCATTCCTCTGGACGCATCATTGCTGATACGTTCTAGCCACCTACCCGCATGTTTGGACGGAGCCGCCCTTCCTGGCAGAACCAGACACATGCCTATTTGATGTTGCTCCGGATAGAGGTTACCGCGTTTCACCCTGCAACGTTATTGCCTTGCGGCAATGTCATACGGAAGTCGCCGTATCAGTGCACTTGCGTGCCCACGCTGCAGTCTCGTCTCTGTGGCCCTATTCCTCGACTGCTTACGCAACCGGACGGCTGTTAGCCGCTATCCTGCCCTATGGAGTCCGGACGTTCCTCGAAGGTAAAAACCCCCGCGATTGCCCAGCCCACTTTGCCAGAAAAGCATTTTAACCGACTTATTCCCTGCAAAGGTGTTAAAGTCCTTTTATCGACAAAGAATAAAAAACCGTTTACCCATTTTTCTTGATCTACTCTATGGCAGCACAAACTCTCATTACATTAATCAATGCCCATCTTGCATATGGCCACCATGCCCTGCTCGACCATGCCAACCTTACCATCCAGGAATCCGAAAGAATCGGCCTAATCGGCCGTAATGGCGCGGGCAAATCATCATTACTGCGTATTCTGGATGGCCGCACCGAAGCCGATGACGGCGAAATTTCCAGGATAGGCTCCTTGCGTGTCATCACCGTTGAGCAAGAACCCGTTCTTGACGACACCCAAACCGTTTATGAAAATATCTGCGGCAATATCCTGGATTCTGAAGACTGGGCCCGTCCTGCCCGCGCCAGTGCCATTATCGAAAAACTGGGCCTGAACCCAGACGCCCAGGCCAAAGGATTATCAGGCGGCACACGCAAACGCATTGCGCTTGCCCGGGCATTCATCGAAGACCCCGATCTGCTATTGCTAGACGAACCCACCAACCACCTGGACTTCAAGGGTATTCTTTGGCTTGAACAGATGATCCAAAACAGTCGCTCCGCCTGCGTCATCATTACCCACGATCGCCGCTTCCTTGATGCTGTCACAACCCGCATCATCGAACTGGATCGAGGCCAACTGCACAGTTTTCCGGGCAATTTCAGCCAATGGCAGGCACGCAAGGCAGAATGGCTGGAAGCTGAAAAACTGCAAAATGAACGCTTCGACAAATTCCTGGCCCAGGAAGAAGTCTGGATTCGCAAAGGGGTTGAAGCCCGACGTACGCGCAACGAAGGCCGCGTCAGGCGACTTGAAGCACTGCGACGTGAACGCAGCGACCGACGTGAACGGGTCGGAAACGTCAACCTGGCCGTTTCCATGGGTGAAAAATCCGGCAAACTGGTGGCAGAACTTGAAAATATCAGCCACTCTTTCGGCGATAAAACCGTTATCAAAAACTACTCTACCACCATCATGCGTGGTGACCGGATTGGCCTGATTGGCCCTAACGGTGCCGGCAAAACCACCTTGCTCAAAATCATTCTGGGTAAACTTGCCCCAACTGAAGGCAAGGTCAAGCTGGGCACCAACCTGTCCATCGCCTACTTTGACCAAATGCGTGAGCAACTGGATGAAAATGCCATTCTTACCGAGGTGATCAATCCAGGCAGTGAATGGATTGAAATTGGCCAACAGCGCAAGCATGTCATGAGCTATCTGGGGGACTTCCTGTTTTCACCAGCGCGGGCCCAATCACCCGTCTCCAGCCTGTCTGGCGGTGAAAGAGCCCGGCTTCTGCTGGCACGCTTGTTTGCCCGGCCTGCCAATGTCCTGGTGATGGACGAACCAACCAATGACCTTGACATTGAAACCCTCGAGCTGCTTGAAGAGTTACTGCAAGATTTCAATGGTACGGTTTTACTGGTCAGCCACGACCGGGCCTTCCTGAATAACGTGATTACCCAAACCATTGCTTACGAAGGTGATGGGCAATGGCGGGATTACGTTGGTGGTTATGATGACTGGCTGGCGCAAAGGCCACAAGAAGTAGCCGATAGGCTGGCTGGCAAGGCAGATATCGCGGACAAAAAGACCGAAGCGCCAGCTGCATCTAGCCAGCCTCAGGCCAAACCGCGCCAGAACCGGTCCCGTATTAGCAGCTGGGAACAGAAAGAACTTGAAACCCTGCCTGAAGATATTGCAAAACTAGAGGCAGAGCAAGCCGAGCTTACCGCCAAGCTTTCCGACCCGGAACTATACAAAGATGGTTCAGACACGGCCAATGGCATTAACCTGCGCCTGCAAGAACTGGAAGATGAACTGCTTAAGCTTTTTGACCGTTGGGAACAACTGGAAGCCAAAAAAGAAAACAGCTAAACCTGTTGGCTGGCCTGAAACCGTTATTGGTTCACAATAGCGATTGCAAGGCCATCCCAGCCTTTCGAGCCTAACGTTTGAAAAGCAGTAACCGTTAGCCGGGGATTGGCGGCCATATCCTCAAAGAATTGGCGCAGTCCCCGTATATTATCCGCCTTGCCACTGTCATCCAGTATCTTGGCCTGACGTACCACATTATCAGCCACAATCACCGTACCTGGTCGTGACAACTGCAGGGCATACTGCAAATAAACCGGGTTGTTTTCCTTGTCAGCATCAATAAAAATAAAATCGAATGGTGCTTCCTTGTCTTGCAGCATTTGTGCAAGCGTGTCAACTGCCACACCCGGCCTGATTTCCACTTTGTCCTGCAAGCCGGCGATACTCAGGCTTTCACGGGCAACCTTGATATAGTTTTCATCAAAATCAAGAGTAACAAGATGACCATTGGCGGGCAGGGCCAATCCCATCCAGACGGTACTGTATGCGCCCAGCGTACCAATTTCCAGAACACGCCGTGCCGCATTCATCCTGACCAGCATATGCAGCAACTTGCCCTGGTTGGGCGCCACGTTAATCGCCGGAATATTACGGTTTTTACAATGCTCAAGCACCTTTTCCGGAATGGCATCCTCTTTTAGGAGAAGCTGATTGAAGTAGTCATCTACATTCTTGTAGAGTGATTCGGTAATTTGAATTTTCATTTTTAGTCAAGGGAACGACAATCAATAGGTATTGTCATTTCGGGATGGACCTTTGCCCACCCCGAAAAACGAATCATTTTATGGAAGACCCGTTTATATTGATAATCACCAACAAGTGCAAACAAGTTGCCGATTGCCAGGATTTATTTATCCGGTTATTTCATTTTCCAGTTCAGGCTCTCTCCTGCCGCCAATGGGACCAAAGTCGTATTCTCGGCATAGGGCAACTCGACAGGAATGGTATATTCAGCACGTTCGAGCGTGATTTGCGTCTGGTTACGAGGCAAGCCATAAAAATCAGGACCATTCAAACTGGCAAAGGCCTCAAGCTTATCCAGTTTGCCCGCCAACTCGAAAGCAGTAGCATAAAGTTCCATGGCGTGTACCGCTGTATAGCAACCAGCACAGCCACAGGCATGCTCTTTAAGACCCTTTTCATGCGGAGCACTGTCTGTCCCAAGGAAAAAACGTTTACTGTCACTGGTTGCCGCTTCCAGCAATGCCAAGCGATGTTTCTCACGCTTTAAGACAGGCAGGCAGTAATAATGTGGACGAATGCCTCCAGTAAAGATGGCATTGCGGTTATAAAGCAGGTGGTGAGCAGTAATGGTAGCCGCTACCGGTCCTTGCGCATCGCGCACATAGTGGGCGCCATCCTGGGTGGTAATATGCTCAAAGACTACTTTCAGCTCGGGAAAGTCACGACGCAGGGGAATCATTACACGATCAATAAAAACCGCCTCCCGATCAAACAGGTCTACTGCCGGATCGGTTACTTCACCGTGCACCAGCAGGGGCATTCCATGCTTTTGCAGGGACTCAAGAGCAGGACGGCACTTGCCAAGCAAATCGGTAACACCGGCATCGGAATTAGTCGTAGCACCCGCCGGGTATAATTTAACCGCATGAATGAAACCTGATTCAGCCGCTTTTTGAATTTCCTCAGCAGAGGTATTGTCGGTTAAATATAAGGTCATCAGGGGCTCAAATTTACCTTTATAGCCCGTTTTTTCCAATGCTGCCTCTATCCTTGTTTTATAGGCTGCCGCTAATGATACGGTCGTAACCGGAGGTCTTAGATTAGGCATGACAATAGCACGGGCAAATTGCCTGGCGCTATCGGCAATAACAGACTCAAGGGCCAGCCCATCACGTAAATGCAGGTGCCAGTCGTCAGGACGGATTAAGGTAATTGAATGATCGGTAATTTGCATGGTTGAACTTTAAAAGCAGAATGTATATTGAATCAGCATGCACTATAACTAAAATAACTACTCTTTACCCAAAATTGATCCCATCCGCACAAATTTTACTTTCGGGATAAGATTGCGGCCCATAACCCACTAAGACCCGCACCTAATCTACAAGCATTGTTAAAAAATGCCCTATTTTGCAAAACAGGGACTCCAAAACCATTTGAAGCAAAATATACTAAAAAAATGCTAGGCAAGCTTCCTATTACACGTTATTCTCTAATACACATTACATATAATTACCTGCCTTTAAGGAGAGCCCCAAAATGGCCACAACTAAATCGGAAAAACCTGCACGCAAACCAAATGCAGCGTTCATGAAACCCCTTACTCCAAGCACCGAACTGGCCGCCGTTGTAGGTAGCGAACCACTACCTCGCACAGAAGTTACCAAGAAAATTTGGGAATACATTAAAAAGCATGATTTGCAAGATCCACAAAACCGTCGCAACATTAATGCCGATGACAAACTGCGTCCAATCTTTGGTAAAGAACAGGTCAGCATGTTTGAAATGACTAAACTGGTTAGCACACACCTCAAATAAGGTGTCTGCGATAGAAGCATAAAAAAACGGGCTAAGGCCCGTTTTTTTATGCTTTATTTTTAGTAG
>NZ_JBLWIS010000015.1:0-30138 GCF_048381675.1 Advenella sp. RU8 | reverse complement strand
AAATCTTTGGTGAAATGACGGCGAGAAAGACGCCGGTACGCGTCTGTAGAAGTGTGAGTGCTGTTCATAAGTTCCAACCTAAAAATAGATTGGAACCTATTGTCGTTTTTCTACGAGGAAATTCAAGACGGCACTGGGCGGAGCATTACCCTTTACCGGACAGTTACGGTGGTTTTACCGGATGCTTACACTGAAGTGATTGATACAGACTAACCAATCTTAGCTAAGCCTTTCATCTGCGGTTCATAATTAAGTGGACACGGTGATTAGTGTGAAGTCTCTTAATCTGGCCATTCGGCTATAGATTCAATTAAGTTCTGGAATCGATTCGTCAGGCGAAGAGTAAACGGCAGAAAATACAGCCTCTTTACACTCAGGTTTCTTGGCCCATTCTGACAGCATTCTACCGTTTGCTGTACGATTTAAGACCTCATACACTTCACGAGCCCAGCGAGCGATCTGATTCATCAGTTGTTGTGAACCACCCTGCGACATCCATATTCGATTGAGATCAATTCGATCACCAATCCGGTCCGCAACCAATGAGAATGTGTAAGCCGCAACGTTAGCTTGAAAGGCTGGGAACATCGGACGTATCAATTTCTGCATATCCCGAAAAAGTTTTGCTTTAGAAATCATCTGCTTATATTCAGCCACATCCGGCAAAGATGCTTCGGCTCTATCCTGCTCAGACATTGTAGCCATGAATTGCTCAAAATTTTTCTGTGCACCGCGGCTTACGATGTCAGGTCGCTTGTCCCAAGAAGCGAGGTACTTAGCCAAATCCGTCTTTGTGATACGTCGTGACGGAGGAATGGCTTCTTTCAAGGCCCGCAATTTTGCTGGAGTGGTTCCTTCCCTTGCCAGAAGTGTATTGTAACTACCGGCTGCGCGTTCATAAAACCAACGACTACGACCATCAGGACAATACACCGACAGGGAAAGACGCTCTACCTCAATATGGAAAGGCTTGTTAGCTGATAAATCAGATTGCCTAATCGCATTCTGACTATTGGCAAATCTTGAAATGTCCGCCACCAATGCCTCTTCTTGTGCAGGCTCTTGGATCTTCATGACAATAATTTTTGCAGGGACGCGTACACGAGAAAGATCGACCTCAGGATACTTGCGCTTAGTAAAGTATATTGAGGCTGTAGTTTGGCCACCGTTCACCACTTGTAAGCCACGCAACCAAGCTATACCGGGTGTGCCACCACCTGCATCACCAAGCCGTATTTCGTCAGCAACAACCACAATGCCATTGTTATAGGCCATAAATCTAGTTGGAGCAGTACGCAACGTATTCTGGATCCCTGCATTGACTCCCTTTCCTTTGATACTGAGAAAGGACCGTACGTTAGCCTCCAGCAGTCGTGATCCGAATTTTTCATAAAGTAGTCGCAGCGCCTCACCAGGTATAGCTGTCAGCGCGTAATCGTAACCCTCTTCGTCCCCTGGAACGAAAACACAAGGCAAAGGAGCACCAGAAACCTCGGTGAAGTCGACAGTCAACTCATCCCGAGGTTTTCCCTCAGACCAGTGGCGATGCAACCTTGCTATATCCATGACTTCAAGGTGTACAGTTTTACCACCGATCTCCCTTGGCTTAAATTGCAGTGTCTTTGCCACTCTATCTGTAAGGACGTAAATGCGAATCTGTTCGAGTTCGTTGTATAGGTTCTGAATTAGCTCAGCAAGGATACGAACCTCATCTGAAGGATCGAGCTTGTCCGCGAGCTTACCCTCAACACAAAGTTTCAGGAAGCGTAAACATTGCTCCACAGATGTCTTGGTCTCCGAATCAGGGACTGTAACAAGCTCATCAACACCTTCATAAAGACTAACGAACAAATCCAGTTCCTCTCCTTCTTCAGACACTGCGTAACCACTTAAGCGCACGTTGGCATTCCCAACCCTGCGCGAGAAATGTATGGGCTCTGGCTCATTCGCCATTCCAATTGTGGCCATATGCTGCATCACAATTTCGGTAAAGGCACTTTCTGCGTAGGGTTGACCGTCGTCAGTTTGAGCACGAACTCCTAATTGGGTTTCACGCAAGAAATCGATAAGTTCCATTTAAATTACCTTTAATTCTACGAGCGCATTTGACAGGTCGACCATTTCCGCGGTTGCTTGGTCTATGTCTATCTCGTATGTCGCTTGCTTCACACCACTGGGCACTGAGTATGGTGTCAATCGAGGGAATTTTTCCCCAACACGAAAAATCCTAATTTCGACGACGTTAAATCGTCGACTGTAGTGGCCGGAGTGTGAATCTTGATAGCCGCACGCTACCAGCCGTTCTGCAAGTAGTCGCTCCGCTTCCATATCTCCAGCTACTATATCACGAGTAATTTCGACGACCTCTGGCAAGGAAGCTCCTGTATGTGTTTGTGACAGTCTTATTGCAGCAAGAAAAAGCGGTTGACGATCTGTATCATCCAACTGCTCAAGTCTTCCTATACGAGCAGGGAAACCAACTGAGGACAACGTACTTTTGACTTCAAGTCCTCCGGTTCCAAGCTCAAAATCCCGCAGCCCATCCATTGGACCATGCCATGCCTCGCATGCAATTGCAGCATCAATCTTTTCATCCAAAATTGCACGTAGCAAAACCAATTCGCCAAAAAGGCCTATTTCTGCTTCTGAGCTGAGAGGTTCCCCACCCTTGCGCATAAACTCTTGCCATGCCTTAACCCTTCCCAAGAGTATCGACAGTGCTTTACGTTCATCCGATGCAGGACAAGAGGATAGTGCTGTCACGATATCACTAGCCATTGCTGTAAACAAATCAAGGTTGGCTAACTCGCGCCTTGTCAAGGCAATCCAAGCAACGTTGTCTTCAACCGAAGCTCGTTCAATGAAAAAACCTCCACCTTCAGGCAGCTTTGTGATCATAGGGAGTGACGAAATTGAAAACCGGATAAGGATGGCCTCTAATCCCCCAGGGAAGCGGAGACCTGCACGTACCAACGTTACTCCCGCTGGTGATACGTTTATGCCACGCCAACCCTCGTCTGTCTCACCAAAGGCCGCAAGTGAACGCCAAGCAAGCGTGAGTTCATCATTCGGCAGATTCATACTGCTCCTCCCATAGCAGATGATCGACTTTATATTCAACAGAAACCTCTTGATCACTCGAAGGAAAGCTTACTGCAAATCCAATAATCGGCTTATTCCAGCCTGCTACAGCACGTTGTTTAAATGGAGTTGGTGAAAGCGGATAGAGTAAAAGCAATCCTCGATGACGGGCACTAGATTTGGCAGCTGATTTTAAATTGCGTAAAGAGCGTCCGCTAGGATTCACTGGTTCTGGCCGATCTCTAGAACCCTCTCGTTTCCAAGAATTGATAGTTGACTCAAGGGCACTCTTCCACTCTTCTATTCCAATATCAATCCTTTCATCTTTAGACTCAGTTAATACACCAATGGAGAAACCTTTACCACTGTATTTTAGTGAGCGCATGGGCATGGTTTTCACTTTAAAGCGTCCAGCAAAAAGATATGCATCTTCTTCATCGCCTGAGCGACCCTCAGCAACAAGTGCCACTGACCATAAATTAAGCTCACCCTTCTTGTTTATCTTGTCAATGAACTCTGCCATGACTGTGCCGTTTGCTCGTTCTATACCAGACACAGACGCATAAGCATGAAGAAAATCTTTAACTTTCTCTGACTCGATATCACGCCACAACCAAGAGTTATCCCAACGTTCCAGTCCATATGGACGATCCTGCGATAACCCTGAAACTGTTGGTTCACCCATTTCCAAGACTAGTTGCTCGGCGGCATCAAGGTTATTTTGCAGCAATGCTACGTCCGTAGGGAATGTGATGGTTTGGGTTAGTGACCCACTATAAGAAAGATTTACAGTGCGTGCCGTTCTCATCTTCATTGGTGATGTAACCAACAAGCTTGGATGCGAAGCTACTTTGAGGCCATATTTATCAGGCGTAGCCCCTACCTCCACCATGGCATCAAACTCTTGCCGGAGCTCCTCAGCAACGTCAGCAATAAGCTTAAAATTACGGACAAGGTCTGAAGTTGTATACAGTCTGCATAGATCTAGATAACCAGGACGGTAACCAAACCAGCGTCCCATCTGCATAAGCGTGTCGTACATCTTTGTCGTGCGAACAAAGTAACTTGTCGTTAAGCCTTCAAGTGTCAAACCACGTGAGAGTTTATCACCACCAATGGCTATCACTTTTAGACCAGTAGCATCCTTCTCAATGTAGTCGAGTGCGTCTTTTGCTGAGCCGTTAATTGTCTTAACAACAATATCGGCTGCTGCATCCGGCAGAGCGACAAAAATTTCTTCCCATGACGGAATGTGAGATGGGCAATCACTTTCCTGCACAGACTCTCGAATTGCATTATGAGTTAATTCAAAATCAGATTCCCAAAGTTCTTGCAGCTGGGTAAGCAATACGCCGTCATCAATTTTGCGTACTAGTCGTTGAGTTATCCACTTCACATATTCTTCAACCTGTCGCCGGACTTGCGTTTGAACAAGGGTAAAGCGTGTAACATGCACTAACATCGAACAGTGTTTTGCTTTCTGACCACGACAAACACGCGCGGCACAAGTCAGAAGAAAGGATTGGATGGCTTCACGCAATGAAGGAGGCAACGTATCCTCCCCTTGATATGTCGGGATGTGATCTTTTTTGTGCTTGGTGGGCATCCAACCACAATCTTCTGCTGTCGCATGATCATCAAACTCACGAACAAGAGGAAGCCCTTTCTCCCGCTCACTGCCATCTCTCGTCAGCCCGAAAATGCGAGTGGGTCCGACATAGTTTGATGGTGCCGCCAAATTTCGTATAAACGAGCGAGGAAAAAGGTCTTCACCCTCATCTGTTGTTTTACCACGGCGGTGAATGAAAACGTTGGCAAATGGTGTTGCTGTGTATCCAACATACGCTGACTTGGCAAATGTATCCAGAATACTTCGAATGAGCCTATTGATAGTCTTGGGTTCATGTTCTGGATCAGGCATACCACTCTCATCAAACTCTTGTTCCCCAGTGTCTATTGATGCGTTATCTGCTTCATCGTCAATAACAAGTAGTGGTAGGTTGGTTGAGACCCTTCTCCCTGTATCTGGGTCAGTTGCATTTGCTACATGATTACTTCGCATCCACTTCAGCAATCTTTCCAGCACTGACTTATTCTTTTTCACTACAAACAGCCAAGGTCGCTGTTCAGGTGAGATAGAAAACCGTTTCGCTGCCGCTCCATTAAAGTCACCTTTATCATCGCGGGAGGTTGCACAGTTGGGGTGGATATTTGGATCTCGATCCTCAAAAAAAACTCCAATGGGGTTACCTGGATCACGATTAGGAGATGTTTCATAACCAAGAAAAGCCTCTTCAAGGCGAATCTGTGTTTGAGACCGAAGGTTGTTATGCATGCCAGCGAGCACGACGATAATTTTATAGCCAGCGTCCGCTGCTTTACAGATAAGGGCTGAATAGCTGCTGGTTTTACCAGATTGGACATGGCCTACGACCAAACCACGACGATCCCACGGAGCCTCACGCTTTGGGTCCTCAAGCTGCGCAAGAATCCCATCTGTAGATCGGTCAAGAGCCCCGACAACATCTATTGCAAGAGAACGTTCCATATAGCGTTGTAGACGCGGCCAATAGCGCCAATCCTTTTTGATAGATGGCTGAAACCAATCCTCATGTCCACTAGGGTCGCTTAAAGCAGAATCATTCGGAACCCAATGGCTAAATCTCCGTACCAGTTCTGCGACAGCATTCTCTTCATTAAAGCTGTCAGGGGAAACTCCTAGAGTCTTAGCTGCCAATTGGACACTTGCAGCAATTGCACTCGGTGAGCGCATTGTCTCCCCTTGGGCATTTTGAAGCAGGATTTGCGCTATAGATATAATATTCATTTGCATGTTGTCGGGTAGGCTCATCTTTTCCTCATGAATTGTATTCAAGCTTCAAGCCGCAAATTAGCAACTAGGGATGGGTAATCTTGAAATGGTTCTGTCGCAGCCAAGGTCATTCGCGCACGCTCCTCGCTCATATTTCTTCGAATAACCATGTCGTTAAATAAGGCTACAAGTACGTGCTGTACTTCAGCGCTTGGCTCACCGGAAAAGCCCAGTCGTGGTGTGTCGTTCGCCTCAGCAGTATCGAGCCAAATTCGTTGAACAGGGACTGTTTCCTCGATGATACGAAGCATTGCTTGTATAAGTTCGGAATGTGTTTCGCAGGCACTGAGGACAGCTGCTACAGCGGGATGCTGCTGTTCAATGCGATATTTCACACCGGCTTTAGTATGTTCAGTTCGCCATGCCAACTCAATTGACGACGATATAGATCGTGATTTAGGTGTTGATCGATAGGCAAACACACGACGAGCTCGTTCACGAGTGTCCGCAGCAAGCTTACTAAGCCAAGGCCGGATTGCTACGGGTGGCCGCGCAGATGATTTACGAATGTCGATTTTCCATGCGGCATCTGCAATGTTCGGAATATCCAATTGAATTCGAGCAAGCTGATAAGCCTCTTCACGGTTCCAGGCACGGCCCTGCCCAAGACCCAACCAGCCTCCAGCCACTAAAAGTCGCTTATTCCTGTAGACGTAGAAACCTTGCTGTGCAGTCCAGCCAGCGGGTCCACCATAGTGATTAAACTCTTCAATACTGAGGCGATCCTTATGAGGTAACACATGACATTGAACAGAGATTTGTCCTGCTTCTGTCATTCTACGTGCAATTGGGGATTCCCAAGGCTTCGCGACGTGTCCTGACATGAAGGGATCCCAAGGAACAACAGCATGCCCATTTATTGTCAGGAATAAAGCTGGCTTCGGACCTTCGATAATTCGATGAAACACCATGGCAAGATGGCGCTCCACCTCATCGACTAAATCTAAGAAGTGATCCACTGAGAAGGCTTTAGTAATGATTCGATCCAGCTCCTCCCATAGAACCAAACATCCATGAGGTTGCTGCAATGCTGGTGCGATGAATTCTTCAGAACCCGATGCAGGACCTTCATGAAGTGCCCACCCAATTTCAGGGTTTCGCGCAATCTCATCCAGATCCCACCTTAAGCAAGAACGGGATTCACTAGTTGTACTCGCCACAGTCAATCTACGGCATTGGGAAAAAGACGCAGTTTTCAATCCCATTCCGAATCGCCCAAGGTCACCATCAGCTCGTAACTCAAGCGGACTTTTATCACCAAGAGTCATGGCGTTTTCTAGCTCCATGTCATTCATTCCACGACCATTGTCTAGAATGGCTACACGACTGGCCTTACCAGCCCAGGTGAACTGTATATCGACACGCGAAGCTCCAGCTGAAATACTATTATCGACTATGTCAGCAACTGCAGTTCCAGTTGAGTAGCCCATCCCTCGCAAGGACTCGAGCATCGAACTCGCTCGTGGTGGGGCTTGTCGAATTTCACTCATATTTTCTACATTAATCCTGGTTTTCGAGTTTACGAGAGACCTGTCCCTCTTCTTTTTGAGCTGAAGTTGTATTAGACATTGCATTCGCAAACTCCAATTGCCAATGCACATCCGTACTTTCAAAATCAGCGACTGTGCTTGCTGTCGAAATATCAACTGTATTCAGTGCAGCAGGGGAGACATTGTCATGTTCATTTGAGACAGATACATACAGAAGATCAGATGCAATTTCGGCGACAAGGGCATTTCGTTGCTCAGTTTTATTTTTCTCAGTTATCGCCGTAGGTCTTGAAAAGGTTCGTCCAAGAATTTTAGATGCTAATTCAAGACGAGAAGTTGATCTGAGTATTCGTAGCGCTTTCGCCTCAATCTGACGAATCCGTTCGCGAGTAACTTCCAGTTTTTCTCCTATCTGCTCCAGCGTGTAAGAATCATAAACGTCAATTCCAAAACGTAGCCGGAGCACCAATGCTTCTCTAGGTTTAAGCTGCGCAAGCATCTCTTTAACTATTTTTTCCTCTTGCAGTAAGGCTAAAAGCGTGAAGGGCGTTTGAGACTCAACTGAGTTAAAGCTACTATCTTGCTCTGCCTCTTCGATTGATAACGGCTCAGATAGCGCACGAGCACCCAATTCAAACTTAGCCAGCGAGAATTCGCTAATTTCAGCTTTTTCCGATATTGATAAAGTTTTTCCACTCAGACGTTCTAAAGACTCAATAACAGAACGGACACGTGACATTTTTTCGTACATATGAGCAGGTAAACGGATATCAAACGCAGTATCGGCAATACCTCGCCCTATCCTCTGCTTGATCCACCAAGTTGCCATCGTTGTAAACCTATAGCCTCTTCGCCAGTCGAATTTATCAGCGGCCTGAATCAGACCAATATTGCCCTCCTGAATCAAATCTTCAATTGGTAAACCGTAACGTACATGGCTCCAAGCAAGCTTCATAACAAGGCGCAAATTGGCTTGGACCATGTTATTACGAGCAGAAACAAGATTAGTAATCGATTGCCGATATGTCAAAGCAGCGGGATGTTTATTGTGCTGAGCCAACTGTTCCATTTTGATCAAGAATGATCTTTTGAAAGATAAACGATCGAGGTCTGCACGAATCATCGTGACCGTTGAGTCATTAATCGGTTTCTCGACAAGCAACCGAATTCGGGAAAATATTTCGACAGGATCTTCTATGATGCTTAATTGATCCTCATCCATGCTCTCGGAAAACAGCTTGTTCTCTTCAGAATTGAGATTGACTTCTGGAGGGGCGTTAACTTCCTCAGCATCGTCGACAGCTTCAGTATCATCACCGATGTTATTAACTGTATCGACTATATATGCAAGACCAGAGCTACCCGCTGACTCGACCTCATCAAGTAAACTACGTAAACCTTGAGGCCACATGGCCAAAGAGTCCAAGGCATATACTACAGCGTCCTCCATCTTTTTAGCCAAATCGATTTCTTGCTCTGCAGATAACAAGGGGATCTTACTTGCTACACGTTGATACAACCGCAATGAATCATTCCTCTCGGCTATCCATCCGTCAAAATATAAGAGTGCCTCATCTAACTGTGCCTCTTCATCCTCAGTTTCAACAGGATCAATAAACACCTCAAAATTCTTCTCGCAAATCCTAGAAAGAAACTCGAGACGACTGTCGATGTCGGCACCCATGGCTCCAAGAGTCCATTCGATCCCCACCTCGACACGCACGTCATACTCATCTCCTTGTTCCGCCAAGATACGATCAATTGCTAAACGAGGTATGCTGCCCTCACGTATTGCGCGTAGAAACAATTTTCGTAATGACGTCCGAAATTCCTGATTTTCATCGCGCAATAGTGGCACCGCCTGCTGCGGTAGAAAGACATCAAGTTCGTCCCAGAATACTCTGTCCTCAACAGGCTTGTGGCTGTCAATGCTTAGTTGACGTTCTTTTTCTATATAAGCAAAACGTGGATCATCGCAAGGTGGCTCGATAACCTCTTCTGCCTCCCAGTCACCAAAAGTCAGCTCAACAATGCTTGACAAACCGCTATTGAGAGTTTTCGAAGTAATGTTCGACTCTTGGACCGGCACACTTATAGGTAATGGAGAATTCTCTGGAAATGTAATGAATTGCTGGTCCTCGATGATTGGTTCAATAGCATTGGCTTCACGGCTACTATTACCCTCTATAGTAGGAAACTCTGAACATGGAGTAAGCACCTGAATACCACTTGATACAGTTTCATCCAAGCCAATTCCAAAAGAGGAAGATAAAGCAGCTTTATGCTGTGTCTCATCCCAAAAAGGCAGCAAAACCTCAGGCCTCTCGTCCTTGGTGCCTTCCAGCAGGAGAGGACTTTCTTCTAATTTCGTTACCGGCGATATAACCATGGGAGGGACTTCGTCGCTAGAAAAACAGACGGAAGCATTCTCTCCCACATCGTGCGACGCATAAGAAATATCAGCATCAGGCTCTAATGGTACATTCGAATCAGTACAGATAGGCAAGTCTGATGGAACAGTCGCTAATGGCTCAATATCACAGACGACAGTAGAAGTATTAAAAGAATGCTGCTCCTCAACTGCCTTATCAACATACTGGGATATTACCTCCGCTGCGTCCCAAGCCTTACATTCGCGAGCAATCGTCAAAGCATCTCGACCAGCCAAATCTACCGCTAATACATCCGCTCCAGCATTGAAGAGCAACTTGCAAATATTCGCCCGGTCGCGCGATGCTGCAATCATTAAAGGTGTAAGCCCTTGTTGATCACGGCGTTCGAGGTCGTCACCGCGAGCAATGTGCAATTTCACTGCTGATTCGATACCCATCGAGACAGCAATCTTAAATAGTCTTCCAAGGGGTTGTGAAGCTCCGGATACATATCCTGTCATTGCAAGTTCAAATTTATATCAAAAACTAATGATTGATGATCTGTAGTGTACAAATTTCCCCCGGTCATCATTTTTGCTACACGCAACCTGCACACTTACAGCAGGTTATGTGGACAATTGAGAGAGAAGTGTTCGTCTCAAAGAGAAAAACGCTTGTCTCAAAAAATGTTATTTCTAATGCTTGTATGCAAGGCTACGGGAAATACCTCAGACCCTTAATCCTTTATAATGTAAGCAAGTATAGTGAAATGCATCAATTCATGCAACCGGAGCTTGTTGCATTGACCTGAAGCACTCATTTAAAGGTGAGGTGAGGTGAGCTTGATGCAGTTTTCAAACCTTGTTCAAACTTACCCAAAGAAGAGAAGTGAGGTCATCATGAGTCAGGGCAATTTTGACATGGATATTTTGTGCATTGGCAGCAATAGAGTTATCCATGGTATCAGTCATCGCCGTAATAACTCGTAACCTGTGACACATAACCCATGCATTGAATAAGGATAGATTTGACTCATTGATAGGGAGAGTAAAGACTACCGGCGGGCGACTGTGGTACTAATTAATGTAAATTTCTTGAGTTGGAATTTAATGACCCAACAAAAAACTCAAATTTTATTTTGGCTTAAGCCCATTGAGGTTTTGATATGACTTTCCATAAGCTGCGCAATTGCACTAATCACTGGTACAACCACCGAGTTCCCAAACTGTTTATAAGCTCTCGTATCAGATACAGGGATGATTAAATTATCACTATAACCCATTAATCGTGCGCATTCGCGAGGCGTTAAACGTCGTGGATTTTTGTTGTAGCCGCGATCTACCAATATCTCAGAACCATCCTTGTAGTATCGTGCTGATAGTGTGCGTGCTGTCATACAGGGCGTGACTTTACCAAAGCCGAATCCGTTACCTGCGTCTTTGTGTTTTTGAGCATAACTTTGCAAGTATTCCCACAGTCTATCGGACAGTGTGTAACGATCACTTACTAAAGCTTTATCGCCTTCCGTATACGGACTTTCAGGTGTCTCTGAACCATCTTCAGGGTGTAAAATGTCAGCCATAGTTTTACTGTTAGGCGCAGGCGGTGTAAAACGATCGAATGAGAAATCGGTGTCATCTCTAAAGCCCACAATGAATATACGCTCACGATGCTGCGGTACAAAACCTTTAGCGTCTATAATGCGTACATCAATGTGATACCCAAGCTTTTTCTCCAATGTGTGTTGAATCACCTTAAATGTCTTACCTTTATCATGGCTTTTTAAGCTTTTTACATTTTCCAAAAGGAATGCATGCGGCCTTTTACTTGCAATAATACGTTCAACATCAAAAAACAAGGTGCCTTGTGTATCACATTCAAAACCGTGTGATCGGCCAAGAGAGTTCTTTTTAGAAACGCCTGCAATCGAAAATGGTTGACAAGGAAAACCGGCCAACAAGACATCATGATCAGGAATATTGTCAGTGTGGATCTGAGTGATATCACCAGCAATCTGATGCGCGTCATTTGAAAAGTTGGCTTTGTAGGTTTTTTGTGCATACTCATCCCATTCGGATGTAAACACACATTGTCCTCCGATGGATTCAAACCCACGACGAATGCCACCAATACCAGCAAAAAGATCAATAAAGCGAAACCAACGCTTTTCAGCTAGCGGTTCAATAGAGGGTGAGCGGGACAAAAGACCTAAAGCTGCATTAAGTACCAAGTCAGGTTTTGGACTCTCCCCTAATTCATACTTTTTGAGGGTTTTTAAGCAAATATCAAGTTCTGACGCAACATGATCACGTCCATATAAAGCGATGGCTTTGCTCAAGGCAATTTTGGAGTCCATTGACAAAAATCCTAATTCTGGGAATATTTTAATGAAAAATTTTCCTATAAATGTCCCTTTTTTACAAGTAGAACTAAAAAATTTGAAATAAAAAATCAATTTATAGATAAATTCATGGCTCTGCCGCCAGTCAATCACGGGTACCAAGCGCTAGAATACAAAACAAAATACTAGAGACTAGCAAGCCAAAGCCTTATGCATATAAAGGGGATTCAACATAATCAAAATCTAAAGATGAGATTAAATCGGATAACCAAATTAAAGTTTCAGGGGCTTTTTTGGGTTTTAAAGCGCATTCCCATATAACAATAACTCTCCATCCATCAGAGATTAACGTTTCTCTAACATCGATATCTCGTTGAATATTGTTTTTGAATTTTTGAAGCCAGAATTCTTTTCTGGTTTGAGGAGTTGAGGCATATTTGCAATTTTCGTGACGATGCCAATAGCAACCATGAATAAAAATACAAATTTTGTACTTGGGTAATACCAAGTCTGGGTGTCCTTGCAATTTTGAAGAATGAAGCCTAAATCGGAATCCATTATGATGCAGGTATTTTCTTACCACCATTTCTGGCTTTGTATCCTTGCTGCGAATATGACTCATCATTTTAGAGCGCGTTTTTGCATCAACTATATCCATAAAATGTACTCCGGGAATCAACAAGGTGTCATGATCAAATGACAATTAAAAATCAATTTATTCCGAATAACATCACAAAAATAGAGTTTATTTCTACATTGGATTGCTAATCACCCCTTATATTAAAGGCAAAGCGTGCTAAAAATAGCACCCCAGATTTTTTCAAACATATATCACCTTAATGAAAGCAGGTAGCAATCACCTGCCCTTTATGCTGTTTTTTCATTAAGGAATCCCCATGTCTGAATCATTCGCTATGCCACCTTCAGCTGGCATGAGTCACTCCATTGTCTTGTGCCCTCAATGCAGCTCACCCAAAATCCAACTCAAGCAAACTGGTAAAAAGCTTGGTGGTGCGTTAGGCACACTTGCTGGAATGCTTGGTGCCTTATCCTGCACCAGCAAAGGGGCCACCGTGGGTGCTGTCGTGGCACTGCGTACACTTACCCCAACTAACCCCTTGAACAGCATTACCGCTGCCGTGCTGGGAGCTTTAGCTGGTGGTGCAGTCGGTTGCACCACGGGCGCTACCCTTGGCCATCTCATCGATGAAACTGTACTCAACAATTACTTATGCCTTCACTGCGGGCATGCTTTTCCCAACCAATAATTACCTTTCTCAGGAGAACGATCATGGCTCATCATGTTGAACAAATGGCCTACATTGGCCAAACACCCTGGCATGGGTTAGGTAACCCGCTATCTGCCAACCAGCCGCTTGATATCTGGCAGCGGCAAGCTGGTATGGATTGGGAAATCAAAGCTTCTCCGGTGCAATTCACCGATGAGGACAACGACACACCTGGTCTCTTGCTTCCCTTTCCTCAGAATAAAGTGCTGTACCGCTCTGACACGCTGGCGCCTTTATCGGTGGTCAGTCAACGCTATCAGGTGGTGCAACCGCGTGAGATTCTGGAGTTTTATCGGGATTTGACTGAGGTTTCAGGTTTTCAGCTTGAAACGGCAGGTGTATTAAAAGGAGGCAAAAAAGTATGGGCCCTGGCCCGTACCGGACTGTCCACCACGTTACAAGCCAACGATACCACCAATGCTTACGTCTTGCTGGCAACGGCTTGTGATGGCTCTTTGGCAACGACAGCACAGTTTACGGCTGTTCGCGTGGTCTGCGATAACACTTTGGCCATTGCGCTGGATGATAACAAGGGTGCCGTCAAAGTACCGCATAGCACTACGTTCAATGCAGACGTGGTTAAACGTCAATTGGGCATTTCAGTGTCCAACTGGGATACGTTCATGTATCGCATGAAGCAGCTCAGTCAACGACGGGTTAAACATGCAGAGGCTGAAGCATTTTTCAGAACGCTATTTACCAATACGCAGTCACGTCCTTCAGCTAAACCCAATGAGCAATCCATGACAAAGACTTTGCGTCTTTATAACGGACATGGCCGTGGTGCAGAGTTGGGAAGTGCTCAGGGAACCGCGTTGGGCTTACTCAATGCGGTGACTGAGTTTGTCGACCATGAGCGTCGTGCCCGTAATACTGATTACCGGCTAGATTCCGCCTGGTTTGGTCAAGGTGCAATTCTTAAACAAAAAGCGCTGGATGACACATTGTCAATGCTGGCATGAAATCAATTTTCTTTTACCACTACGGCATAAAGCCCGGCGATGTCATGTTGCCGGGCTTTATGCTTTTTATGGAGCAAAATCATGAATAACGCTGTTCAAATACAACCCGAGGCTGTTGCACTTCGCCCAGCTTTACGTCTGGTTAAAACAAATAAGCTTTCACGAGATGAATGGTTGGAAGTCCGTAAGCACGGTATTGGTAGCTCAGACGCTGCCGCTGCAGTCGGTTTGAACCCCTATAAAAGCCAGCTTGAACTTTGGATGGAAAAAACAGGCAGGGATACTGATCTACCCAAACCAGATCCACACGATAGCAGTGCCCCCGTTTATTGGGGAACATTGCTTGAACCGATTGTGGCCACTTCCTATACCCAACAAACCGGTCGCAAGGTACGAAAGGTCAACGCTGTTTTACAGCATCCTGATAAACCCTGGATGCTGGCTAATATTGACCGTGAGGTTGTGGGCTCCAGTGAGGTGCAGATTCTGGAGTGTAAAACCGCTGGAGAATTTGGTGCACGTCTTTGGAAAGAAGGGGTGCCTGAATACATTCAGCTGCAAGTGCAGCACCAACTTGCTGTCACCGGTAAACAGGCAGCGGATGTTGCTGTGCTGTTATGTGGTCAACAATTACAGATTTATCGTATTCAACGGGATGAACAGCTCATTGAAAAGCTGATGACTTTGCAAGCGCATTTTTGGCATTACGTCACGCATGACATTCCGCCACCAGCGGATGGCACAAGCTCTGCCGCGAGCGCCTTGCAATATCTGTACCCACAAGACTCTGGGAAACAGATTGATTTCAGTCTGGATACTCAAATGTCAACGATATTTACGGATTTGAAAGAAGTTCGGTTTCAGCTCGATAAATACAAGCAGATGGAGGAAGGGTTTAAGCAACAAATCCAGCAATCCATGGGGGATGCCAGTAAAGCCATTTTTGAAACCGGCTCTGTTTCCTGGAAGCGCAGTAAAGACAGTATTGCCTTGGATACCAAAAAATTACTGGCAGACCATCCTGAGCTACTGGATCAATACAACATCACCCGAGCAGGTAGCCGCCGCTTTTTAATTAGTTAAAAAGCGGCAAATCGAGTTCTTGCTACTAAATCTTATTTTATTGCCCATTCGTGCCGTCTTTCATGACGGCACTTTTATTTTGAGGAAACAAAACAATGCGTTATCACAAATTGAAAGCAGGCGTCGAGCCAGGCACCTATGTCATGGAATCAAGCCTGATGACCGAACAGGACATTTTGACGATGGCCAACCAGTTAGCCAAGAGGCGCTTAAGTAAAGGTCGTCGTTTAAGCAATCCCTTAGAGGTCAAGGCTCATTTAATGACGTTATTTCAACACTGCGAGCATGAAATATTCTCTATTCTGCTGTTGGACAACCAGCATAGGATCATTGGTTTGCATGAGTTATTCCACGGCACCATCAACACAGCCATGGTATATCCTCGTGAGGTTGTCAAGCTGACGTTAAAACACAATGCGGCTGCCGTCATTCTGATTCATAACCATCCATCAGGTAATCCTGAACCCAGTAGAGCAGACATTGCCATTACCAAACAACTAAAGAAAACCCTTGATTTGGTCACGGTAAACGTGATTGATCACATTGTTGTCGGCGCTGAGGAATGCACCTCATTGGCGGAAAAGGGATTGATATAAGCACGAGCGATTAAATCTTGTCTTTATATATTTATTTTCTGGCAATGAGGGCATTGCTATCAACTTTTAGGATACTCAAATGATTAAAGGACTTTCCATTACCCCTCCTGTGCTGGGGCGTATTTCCATTGGGCGCATGGTAGAACGTAACGGCAAACGATTACCGGACAAAGATGATCAATTTACAATTACCACGCAAATCCAAACCCGCGAAGGATGGATGCTGCACCCCTTGGATGAACACTTACGTAAAAACAGTCCCAATGGCAAACTTCGCTCCATCCCGGTTAGCTTGTTATTCAACGACCCGGATTTAAACCTTCGAGCGGAATACTCTTTGTTCGATCGGATTACGGGCCGTCCCATGTGTGTCGGTAACGGCGAGACATGCCGTCGTGTAACCACAGCTGGGATGCAAACATTACCGTGCCCTGGCATTGATGGTTGCGAGATGGCCAAGGGAGGCGCCTGCAAGCCCTATGGGCGCTTGAATGTGAAGATTGGCAGTGATGACGAATTGGGTACATTTATATTTCGCACCACGGGATATAACAGCATCCGAACACTTGCTGCTCGCCTGCATTACTTTAAGGCAATTTCAGGTGATCTGCTGGCTTGCCTGCCTTTGGAACTTCGCATCAGAGGAAAAAGCACAACACTATCACGTGGTACGCCCATTTATTACGTGGATTTAACCCTGCGAGAAGGCATGACACTGGAAGAAGCATTCACTCAGGCTCAGCAAACGCATGCATACCGTCAATCCCTTTCATTCAACCAACATGCCTTGGATGCTGTTGCACGTGCAAACTTGAGTAATGGGGCGTTTGAAGAAGATCCAGATGAAGCTCAGGCCGTTATCGACGAGTTTTATCCGGATGCTGTGGCTAAAAGCCCAGACGTAACCGAAAAAGCCTCTTTGAACGATAAATTGGAAAAACTATCCGCGAAGACCACAGCTGTATTGAATTGACTATTTATTATTAATCCAGCTTTTGATTTTTTATGGAGGTTAACTTGATTAAGAATACCTTGGCCCTAATCGGCCTAACCGTACTCACCTATAAGGCTTATCAGCATTATTTGAATTATCAGCACCTTGTCGCTGAAAACAAATGCTTACGACAACGTTGGAAGGAAGCCATGGAAAAAAAGCAGCGTTGAATTTAACCTCATCCCAACAACTGCTCCGCTCAATCCATTCGAGAAGCTTGGATACGCGCCTGTATCCAAGCCTCAACCTCACTTTTCAACCATCGTGAACTGCGTCCAAATTTGATTGGCTTAGGGAACTGACCATCTTGAATCAGTTTATAGAACCATTTGTCACTTAATCCTGTTAAACGGGTAATAAATGCCATATCCACAAATTGATCGTCAAGCAGTGGTAAAGGATGAGGATGGCATGAAATGTTGGAAAATTGGTTTGCTATAGATGGTGCAGACATGCTGTTCTCCTGTCTTGTTGAAAGGCAGAAGCGGTATCAGGCACCCATTGCTTGATCCGTCTTCTATAGCATTCACCAACCGAATAAAAATTACTTATTTAACGCTACAACCAAACGATCGCTCCCCATCACCATATTGTTTCGTTGCCTCCTTGGCCAAATAATTGGCTCTTACCCAAAACCGATAAAGTTGATACTGATAATCCAGCTTGTTAACATCAATGTAAATGGTCCCATTCTTTGGAAAATGAACAAGCTGCTGATAAGCTGGAAAAGGCAAATTCAAAGCACTGCACCACGCCTGACGTATCAGGGCAGATAAATTTCCAGCCTCTAGGGAGAAATCACCTAAAGAGTGATAGACATCCTTATTTAGAAAAATAAGCACATGAAAATGCTTTTTTCTATTAATAGGACCAAACTCACGAACCCATACATACCTCAACTGGCAAGATAATTTTTTTTGCCAATTTTTCTCTTTCTTAAGTAAGTCATAATGTATTTTTGATTTTAAAGACTCAAAAAATCGGGTCATGGGTGATAGTGATGTTGTTGTATTTTCCTTTTCTGAACTTTCTTGTTCTACATTTTCATTTTCTGTGTTTTCCTCAGGCAATCTAAGGTCTACACGTACGACCATTGTTCGTGGATGAATCAACAAAGAATTGCTCAGTGTCGTATTTATTCTGCTTTGATACAGTGAATTTAAGAAATATTGATTACTCGTCATTTTTAACTTCGTGTGTTGATAATTCATACAGAGTTATGTGATAGATATTTTTTTATTTTTCGAGTAATAGGTGGTTTTTAATAATTCAACTACATTCCATCAACTCTTGGATGTTTCAATGACTTGTATCCATTTCTTTGTCATGCTTGGCATTATTCTTATCCTCTTCTTTATTATTATACTTATCATCTTATTTTATATATTTATCTTTATCTTAACATTCTTATACTAATTCTTATACTAATTCTTATACTACTAAACCGACGAATCTCACCAAAGAAAATACAAGGCCTAGCTCCGGATGCATTCATTCAAAGATGCAGAAACCTTGGCTTTATGGTTATCGCAGCAACTCCGATGTTAATGCTAATACATTCAAGAAACCACATCCAAATATCGGATAGCAGTAAATTCCCTATGAATATAAGAAATGGGGCATACTAATAAAATTCGACCCATGATTGATGGATTACCTGTTATCCAGCAATTAAGATCATGATTTTACCTTTTTCCTTATTACTGATACACTGTATCAACTAGTCTACACTGTAAAAAATATAATTTTCTAGTGGCTTTCCATATAAAAATATTTTAAAATATCGATATAGCTCATATATAGTTCCGATATAGTTCTCATAAATATACCATGCAGTTCAGATGTAGTTTATAGAATAGTTCTGATATAGTTCATTTTTTTATAGTATAAAACATACTAATCATTTTTTAATAAAAAATCTATTTAAGGATATTAAGAATATGGCAATAAATCCTAACGATGATCTGGCAAAATTATTTTCAAATTATAATGTAAACCGTAGGTTTGTGTTTTTTTTATGGATACTTTTAAAATACGAAAACATTAATGCTATCGAATTTGATTTTGAAATTCATTCCATCAGAAATAAATTGTTTGAATACATTAACAAAAATCAAATTGATTATAATATTCACATGTTTCCAAAACAATTCCTGCCTGATAATGAGTTTAATTGGATCGAAGAAAATGGCTATCAACCAGACTGGCTACTATTAGAGTTTATAAAGAATACTGGTATATCCATACAATTCATAAACCACCCAAATCCAAAGGATATACTAATTGGCTTGTTTGATATTTGGAATAAAAGTATACAAGATAAAAAAATAACCATAGAAAATTTGAAAAATTCTTGGGCTCAAAGACAAAGCTTTATTAAAAATTTTTATTGGTATAAAAGTTCAGGAAAAGAAAAACAAAAATGCCAAATTGCCTGGCAATGGTATCAACAGAATCATGAAATTCTGTTGGGACCAAATAAACTTTTTTCAAAACTGGATGATATTTTGTATTTTCTTGACAAAACTATTTTCAGTCCCACTGAAAAACTCTATCACCTTGAACAAATCAAGAAAAAATTTAAAGCGCTACAAACAAAAGAAAATCGCCAAGGAAAAAAACAAACTAACATTTCATTATCTGAAGAAAGTCGACAAAAATTAGAAGAGTTGGCTAAACAAGGAAGGATAACAAAAACGGAAGTAATTGAAATATTGATTAAAATGGCTTACAAAAATGGAATGCAAATATAGACCAAACATAAAATTATCCTAAAAAGGAAAAAAACCAAAACCAGATATTTTTTCCATTATCATTTTTGATCAAGAAAATTCTGAAAAAATCCAAATCTACATAAACTCAGATTGTAGCTATTTTGAAGTTAACTAGAAAATTACGAGAGTTACGGACATTTGTCAAAAACATGAAATTAATAAGTCGACTTATTATCAATGGAAATGCAAATACGACAAATTAAAAACGTTGTACTAAAAAGGATTATCCAAATACAAGCGAAATTAAATTACTGTTGATTTTTTTATTTTATCAATGATGTCCTTTACAACTGCATGTATTTTCGTATGTTCAATATCCTTGACGAAGGAGCTATGAAAACCTTGGATATAGTAATTGATACCTCACTGCCTGCCGCTAGAATGGTGAGAACCCTGAAGCAACTTAAGCAGCAAGAGATCTTCCTAAAATGCTTCGCGTGGATAATGGTAGTAAATGCATCGCTTGCCTTTACCCAGTGGCGTAAAGCACACGACATTGAGATTTGTTATATTGGAAGCTATTTGATCGTAGCTATCGTAAAAAAATCCTGAACTTGTTCTCGCCGTTAGCCTAGGTATGTTACCCCTGTTGGTCCCTGTATGTAAGTTCAATCAGGAACGACACCATGAACCATTGAGCAACTTACCACACAGTGTATTTAAACAACAGCAGTGTGCTAATTAACGGTTAGCTTACGCAAATTCAAATGATGGTACATTTGTTGGTATAAATTATCATTAAAAATAAAATTACTTATATATCAATAAGATATAAAAATGTTCGATTCCGGCCCCGGCACCAAATTCAAAAAAGCCGTTAAGTTCATAAAACTTAACGGCTTTTTCTATTACAGAAACAATTTTGGTACGACGCTTATTAAGCGTCGCGCACCCTCAACTCATAGCCTGTGCATATTGAATTTGAATCGGCATACGGCTTAAGCGTTTGTAAAGAATCTGCTCCCCCATGATTGGCCACCAGTCATACAAAAACATTTCCATTGGGCGCCACAGCGCAACCCAGCCGCCAATATCCATGCTTTCACGCAAGGTTGAGGAAATCGTATCATCACCAAGCAGTCTAGAGCCAAATAAAGCGGCAAAAAGCACAGCCAAGCCAATGATCAAGCTGATGACACCACGGCGAAGATGCAAGCGCAGCCTATGCCGCGCCTGTAGAGAAAGGCGGGCAAAATAAGCCCTGATGGCGTCACGCACTTGTTGATCATTCGATAAGTCTGATTCGGTTTCGTCCACATACAAAATCAAGGCCAGTGGGGCTCTAAAAGAAAACCCTCTGGCACTATCAACAATATGGTCAACCACACGCGCATGCAAGTCTTTACTTAGCAGCGGAGAGGGATCCATTGAATCAAACACCTTGTTCAAATCATGCAAATGAACTTCGATACGCTGGTATTCTTCAGGGATGTCATCGACATTGAGATCTTTATTATTCACTTTTTATTACTTCACTTGTAAAGTATAGGTTGAACACGATGCTATTCAACCAACATCAACGTGTCAACTACAATTGCATTACTTGAAATACTCACAGCCTCAACGCCTGACTCCATCCAAGAAAACGCTACCGTTAAATATCTTTGTTTTTCGAAGGCATAACCCTTGAACGCCGATAAGGCTGGTTTCATGTTAAAACAAAGTTATTTTTATACTTTTCCCCTGTTCGCAGGCGCTTACGTACCTTCTTCGTTCTAAAGATATCTATCGAGTTGCCATGTCACGTTTCTTAAAATATCCCCTCTTGCTTGCACTGCCATTTGCACTTGCCGCGTGCGGACAAACGTCTGTTGAATGCTCAAACCCGGAAGTCGCCAAGGTACTTGGGAACAATATTATTCAAAATATTGATACGCACATGTCGCTAGTTTCTTTACTAGGCGGTGTAGAGCCAAAGTCAGGTGAACTGGAAAGCATGCTGGCCGAGTTTAAGCCCACGTTAGTGGCAGTTGCTACCACGCAAAAAGATGAAACGATCAATAAAAGATCATGTCAAGCAATGATGACCTTTGAGTTTCCTGAAACTGTCTACGAAAAGGCGATGTCTGGCGTCAAGCATACGAATCTTATTAATTTTGATATTCAATTGGGGATAGTGCCAGACCTTGTGGCTGCAGCAAAAAATTTAGGCGTCGAACTAACCAGAACGTCAATCTCATCCCCCATTACCTATACCATCCAAACATCAGATGATGGCCGCAATTTCTATACTGAAGGGCAGACTTCAGGCGAACTGGGCCTGATGATATTAAGATTCGTAGGTGCAGCGCTGGCAGAGCAGCAAGCTATGAAAAAAGTAAACTAAACAGTTTTCAAGGGCTACCCTGACGCGATCAGGGCAGCAAGGACTTTACGGGAAATCCGCCATTGCTATTCAGCACGTCCAGTGATACAGTTATTTGATTATAAAAATTAAAAGTTGTCTCTACGGGTAAAAATCTTCAGCTGTCTAACAAACCATTTGGATGCACACACATCAGGAGGGTTTAAGCATGAGTCGTAGGAAACTTAAAGAACAGGTTTTTTTAGCGGGTGTAGGCTGTTCCCGCTTTGGAGACTTGCTCAACACACCAGAGTTAAAAGGAATCAGCATCCAGGAGCTGACTGCGAGGGCAGTCAAGGAAGCACTTGATGATGCTGGTATTTCGGGCCAGGATGTCGACGCGGTATTTGCCGGCAACGCCATGGTCCACAGTTCACAAGTACCGGGTACATACTCTCAACTATCAAAATGGACTGGCACTCAATTCAAGGCCGGTGTGCATTTTGAGGCGCAATGTTCAACCACCAATGTAGGCATGGCCATGGCGGCCATGGCTATTGCTTCGGGCACCTACGATACGGTTCTTGTATACGGGCTAGAAACAACCCGCACTAAAGTCAAGGATTTCAGCCCTTTCGAACGCGAACCCATCTCACATCAACAAACATGGCTCTGGACCGATATGGCCGTTAACCAGGCATATGGTGTGCCACAAGGTTACGATATTTTTTCAGTTTATAACGGTCTGGTTGCCTTGGGCTATTGCCGGAAGTACGGTCTTTCAATCGAAGATTTTGACCGGGGGATGTTTGAGTTGTGCCGAACGCGCAGGCTACACGGCTCGATGAATCCAAAGGCAAATATCCAGGAAACACTGGAAGATTGCGCCAAACGAAAGGGTTTTTCGGATACCTATGATTTTTGGCGCTCGGATGAACACAATCCCTTTGTTTCCTGGCCATCCCGGTTGCTAAGCCTTGTCACAACAGCCGATGGCGCATCTGCGATGGTCCTGACTCGCGCCAGCCTCGCAAAAAACAATCGATCCAAACCGGTAGAGTTAAAGGGTTTTGGAATCAGTTACAGCGATCTGCCCTGGTACGGTGAAGACCCCACCTATTGGGAATTTGACAAGCGGGCAGCAGACCACGCCATGGAGATGTCAGGTATCACCGCCAAAGACATCAATTACCTGCACACACACGACTGTTCGCATATTTCAAGTATTTGCACGGCCGAAACCCTTGGCTATCTGGACCCAGGAAAAGGATTGTCCGCAGCCAGAGAGGGACGCCTGCGATTTGATGGCGACCGCCCCATGTCCACACACGGGGGCCGCCATGCATTCGGCCATGCCTGGGGCGCCAGTGCCGGCTCAGATACCTATGAGGCCGTATTGCAAATGAGAGGCCTTGCGGGCGCAAGGCAACTGCACAAGCCACCTGAAATATCCGTTATCCACACTCACGGCTACGCCATGATCGGCACGGTTATCGTTTTGGGAGGAGTCTGAAATGACTGACACAATTGAACAACCAAACCTGATTCGCTGGTACTACGAGGGACTTAAGCAAGGCATCTACCGAGCAATGAAATGCAATACTTGCCAAGGTTTAACCTTCCCGCCAACAGGATGCTGTGAGCATTGTGGCAATTGGGCTGTCGAAGGCATGGAATTAAGTGGCGATGCCACCTTGCTTTATGCCACGCATAATCTCTCGCCGGCTTGTCACCCACGGTTTGACAAAATAGCGCCCTATGTCTATGGGCATTTACAACTTCGGGAAGGACCTATCGTTCAGGCAATAATATTGGGTGTGGAGCCAACCCCCAAAGCGTTGCATGACCTATTCAATCGCGGACCGGTTCCCGCCAAGGCAGAAACCATCCAAATGGAAGACTTAACCATACTTGGCTTCCGTATAAAACCGTAATTTCCATCACCATAAGCCCTACACGCAAACAATATGGCCCGGGACTTTCAGGATGAATGCAATGCTGAAAGTCACGGGCCATTTGCGTTTCCCATCAATATTACAAATCTCCTTTTGTTTGCGTTTAATCAAATAATATTTGTTGATTTTTTGCCAATCCCCTACAATCAGAAATACGTTACTTTTATTTTCAAAACAACCCTAAAGGAAACAAAATTGAAAGCATGGCATTTATTGGCAGTGGCAGCAGTAGCGTATATTCCAACCATCGCTTCGGCAGCAAAAGTAGAATTTGTGAACAAATCCTCTTGGGAAATCCACGAGATTTACTTCTCTCCGGCAAGCCAAAAAAGTTGGGGAGAAGACTATCTGGGCGATGAAGTGCTTGAAAAAGGAGACTCCCTAACCCTGTCTGACGTAAGCGAAGGCGATTGGGATGTTCTAGTGGTAGATGAAGATGGGGACAAATGTGAAATTACTGACGTGACGATCGACAGTTCCGATCGCTGGGTCATTACCGACGACGATTTGCTGGCCTGTCAGGCAAACAGCTAAACCCACAATCCAATAAAAATAAAAAACCATTTTTCCGTTGAAAAATGGTTTTTTATTTGCAGATTCTGAAACAGCCATGCTAGCCACACCAATCCTGGTAACGCGCAGCGGGCGCAAAAGTCGGACTAAACGCACATAACAATACTCGCCTTTGGCTGTTGCGCCTTCATGCTCTGCCCAGACATCTGCAGTGAAGCTCAGGTTTTGTATCTTAGCCATTTGGATTGCCTCCAACTTGCCCTCATAGCAATAAAATACATCTAAATCAATGTAAATTATTAAATATATCCAATATCTATCTGATATATTTAGGTAATTTCAAGCTCATCCAACCTTTCCAGCCATGGAAAGAAAATTCATCATCATGCCATGCATGCATTCTGAATCCAAACTCGTCCATGAAAAAGCTCTGTTGCTGTTTACTGAACTGGATTATGAATACACCCTTGATTTTGAAATTAGTCATAAAGACCAGATCGACCGATTTAGCTGTTACCTAACCCGCAATCACATTCTGGGACGCCAGTCTACAGAAGAAGAACAGGCCTTTCTGCAAAGGCAGGCTCTAGGATATATGTGAAGAAATCATCGCATACGTTGCAAAAAAAAAGTGAGGCCATATTATGCTTTGTTGTAATTGTCATGATTCTGCCTGCGGTAGCGGCATCCATCCAACAGGAACTCGAACAAATTTTGTTGTGGCATTTAGAGTTCAGCCAAAATACGCCTGCTATCATTGATAAAGTGCTCGAAAAATCCTGCGCAGGCCACAATCCGATCAGGGCGAATAAGCAGCCATTGCCCACTGTAGTGCTTAAACAGCGGGTCATAACGGTCATCAAGTACATTGGCTTGTTGGATATCTTTGTGATGCATTAGGGAGGGAGGGCCAAGTTTGTTAAGAATAATACAGCAAGCGTCTAGTTCCTGTGCCAGTTCAATAATAGGAGCGAACTGGTCTTGATGAACTGAAATTCCAATCAGGGAAAATTGATCACCAATTAGATCATCAAGCAACAGGCTTTCACCTTGAACTGAAACGAGTGGATTAGGGTTTACTCGACCAATCATTTCTCCTTTCTTTCCTTTTTCAGTGCCTTCTTGTATCAGGCGTGACCGTAGAAAAGGTTTGGGAATATATTTCATTTCACGTATATAACGAGTAGCCGGTGGCACTAATTTAAGCAAACCAAAGAACAGATCACGTAGTAATGACATGGGAATGGATTGCACCATTTGCAATTTTCCATTAGTTGTTGCCATTTTAATGGTTTTCAGCACCGCCTCCCAGCGCTCTGTCTGGTAGGTATCTAATAAGCTGGGGTTTGTCCCGTATTTGATTACTCTTGCCAGTTTCCAGCCCAGGTTATTAGCATCGCGGGCGCCACTATTCATGCCCTGTGAACCAAAAATTGGCATAAGGTGAGCGGCATCTCCAACCAGAAAGACTTTGCCAACACTTAACGTAGGTACGATTCGTGCACGGAAAGTATGAACGACTTTACGGATAATTTTCAGGTCGTCATATTTGCGCCAAGGTTTAAATAAGCGGCGGAGTGTGTCATCATTCAGCTGTTCTTCAGTAGCTTCATTTTTTTGTAATGAAAACTCAAAACGGCGGCCATTTGGAGCAGGCATACTGAAAAAATTACGGCGCCAGCCCATTTTAGTGAGCGCCCTTGGACTGGGATCAATGTCATCAATGACATCAATAACAATATGTCGCACATCGAATTTGTCAACTTCGTTGAGCGGCAATCCCAACTGTTTTCGACAAATGCTATGAGCACCATCGGCACCTACCAGATACTGTGCATGATGCCTGACTTCCATGTCATTACTTTGTTTGGCAACCACAATCACACCATCTTGCTCATCGGATATTGAAAGTACTTTCTGATCAAATAAAAAAGTGACGTAATTAGAGGCAAACGCTGCATCATAAAGAATTTTTTCAAATTCAGGCTGGAATATGGCTGCCCGATTGGGGAAGTTGTGTTCAGTGATCCTGCCTTCGACAAAACCCAGACTTAACCCCAAAGGTGAAACATAATCGTAGGAAATAGGGTATTTTGCATGCTGTTTTAATTGCTCGCCCATACCCAAGGTGTGCAGTAATCTGAAAAACTCATCATCAATGTTCAGTGCTTTTGGAAAATGAGATAATCCAGAGTCCTGTTCCAGTACAAGTGTTCTGACTTTGGCTTTCCCCAGAATATTGGCCAGCGTTAATCCCGCAGGACCGGTTCCTACAATAATTACTTCGTATTTCATGTTATTCACTACTAAAAACCCTTCTTGATTTTTTTATAATGTATCTGTGACATGCAAAGGAAAATCCTCGCGATGCGCCCATTCTGACAACGAAGCGTCATAAAGCTTTACATTGTTCTGGTTGAATAATGCAAGCGCAAACACAATCAGAGATGCAGAAATGCCACCACCACAATAGGCAATGATTTCATTATTTTTTTCCAGTAGCTGATGATAGTTCAGAATTTTTGCAATGGCTTCCGGTTTTAAAAACAATCCCGTATCCTTATCAATCAAGCTTGCCGCAGGTACATTGATACTGCCCGGGATATGACCAGGTCGTCCACCGTGTACGCTGTTGATTCCGGTGAATTTATCGTTGGGTAGCGCATTAATCAGAGTAAGTCCCGGTTCTCCCAATCTTTGCTTCAGCGTATCGCCATCAATAGCCAGTTGCCGGGGTGAAGTAATGGTGATATTGCCTTTCGCACGTTTAGAAGGAGAACCTTGCTCAACAGGCAACCCTAATTGTTGCCAATAACGCAGGCCGCCATTAAGAACATAGGCATTATCTAATCCAAAGTGCCTGAACATCCACCATATACGGGTCGCCCACCACGGATTTCCTGAACTGTAAATCACTACTATACTGTTTTGATTAATGCCGAATTGCCTTAGGACCTGTTCAAATTGATCAGTATTCGGAAGCATGAAATTGAAGGGGCTGCTTTGATCCGAGAGTACACCTTGCAGATCCAGAAATTGTGCTGTCGGGATGTGGTTAGCCTGAAAAACATCCCATTCTGGAACGATTTTTTCTTCATGATTCTCATTAGCAACAATATTGGTTGTACTATCCAGTATGAGCAGATTTTCTTGATGCAGGTTATTGGCTAGCCAATCAGCCTCTACAAAACCGAAGGTAGGTGGGCGCAATGAATTTGTCATCATATAAAAATTTTCTGTCTTGTCGCTTATTTGGAAAAAAAATTATTCAGATGCTCTTCGCTGGGCTCTGTCCGGATCAGGCCAAGTTCCTTCATATTGTTGGCCAGTATTGCGGCCTCTTTGGGATAGAGTTCAGCATCTAGTACAACGCGTTTGACACCAATTTCCACAATTGCTTTTGGAAAATCCTGTGATTTCGTCATGAGTTCGATCCACTGTTCGGGTTGCTCTTTGAAATTACTTGTTGATTTTTTGACTGAAGCGACAATGTCTGTAATGATGTCCGTATTTTTACTGACGAAATCGACATTGGCAGCAATACCATTGTTTAGACCTTTAAAAGAGTTTTCAGCCAGATTGGTATTTGGGTAATAAGCATAGCCATTGCTTACTGCAGTTGCTCCAAACGGTTCGAATACTGCTGAGCAATCAGTTGTTCCGTCTTTCAGTGCTTGCAGAACTGGGGGTCCGGCAACAGCAAAATTTATTTTTTTAACATCAGCGGGATTCTGCTTGTGGGATTGAAGCGCATCGTCTAGAAATATCTCGGGAAAGCCTGCGACAATGCCAATGTTTTTGCCTTTCAGATCTGCCCAGTTATCTACTTTGATGCTGTTATTGCAAACCAGATTGATGGCACCACGTGCTAGTCCGGAAATGAATTTGAATTTGGGCTCGATGTTTTTCGCAGCTTCCGTAATCAGGTTGGCGTAGCCAAGAGAAGAAACATCCAGATCGCCACGGCTCAATGCAATTGCTGCATCCGCATAACGCTGGAATTTGATGTATTCAAATTCGTATTTGTCAGCTAGATCCTGTTTCAGGTTAAGTACTGCTGCATCATGCAGTTGAGAAAAATAACCTACTCGGACTTTGGTTTTTTCCTGTGCCTGTATGTAAGTGCCGAACAAGGCAATATTTAAAGCTAATGCGCCAAGCGCAATTTTTTTATGCAGGGTCATGATGGTTTATCCTTGACTTAGAAGCCGAGATGGCTAAGAGAAATAGATTTGAGACGATTGAACTCAGGGTCGGTTACTTTACGTGGATGAGCCAAATTAACTGGAATCTCAACCGCAACTCGGGCAGGACGTTTGCTAAAAACCAGTACTCGATTGCCAAGAAAAATAGCCTCATCAACGCTGTGCGTAATTAGCAGGATGGTGATTTTGGTTGCATTCCATATCTCAATGAGTTTTTGCTGCATTTGTAGACGAGTCATGGCATCCAAAGCTGCGAAAGGTTCGTCCATCAGTAATATCCGGCTGTCGGTAACGAGTACCCGTGCAATGGAAACTAATTGGCGCATGCCGCCTGAAAGTTGATGTGGCCATTTGAGTGCAAAATCCTGTAGCCCTACCAAAGCAAGCGCTGCTTTGATTTTTTCTTCTTTATGATGAATGCTCAGTTTGGTGTTTTTTAAACCAAATCCGACATTGTCATGGATGTTCAGCCAGGGAAAAAGAGCGGAGGTGTCCTGAAAGACAACGCCCTGAAGTCTGGAGGGGCCTTTTATCGGCTCATCGTTCAGAGTCACAGAACCTGTCGTAGGTGCCTCAAATCCTGCCAGAATGTTTAATAGTGAACTTTTCCCGCAGCCAGATGGCCCCAGAATGCTCAGGAACTCACCGGCCTTGATTTGTAGATTAAGATTATCAATGGCAGTGACATCACCTGTATTGTCCTTATATACTTTGCTGAGATTTCTGACTGAAATCTCGGCTGCAACATGGGCATTTTCGCTAGAAATAATAGATTGCATAATGATTATTTTGTTGTTTCCACGTTCCAGAACAAGTATTTCCTCACGACCAGCAATAGAGCCAGATCGGAAAGATATCCAAATAGACCAATTGTTACCATGGCGGCAACTACCACATCCATACGGTTGTAGTAGTATGCGTCCCAAAGTTCATAACCTAGGCCTGATTTGACCGCTACCATTTCTGAAATAACAACCAGCATCCATGCAAGTCCCATGGCAATTCTGGCCCCGACAAGTAAGGATGGCAGGGCAGCGGGCAATACTATACGCCATAGAATTTGTATAGGCGTGGCATCAAGCATCTGAGCACTACGCAGATGCAGTTTAGAAACATGACGAGCGCCAGCAGTTGCGTTAAGAACTATTGGAAAGAATGCGCCTACGGCCACTAGGGCAATTGCTGCAGAGCTGCCAATTCCAAAAAAAATGAGACAAAAGGGAATCCAGGAAGCAGTGGGAATTGGACGTAGTAATTGGAGAATAGGGTCAAGCATATCAGTGGCAACTTTTGATCTACCAATAAGAATGCCAAGGGGAGTTCCAAT
>NZ_JBLWIS010000014.1:0-55410 GCF_048381675.1 Advenella sp. RU8 | reverse complement strand
GCAGGAAAATGGCATTGCCGATGGCGATTTTAAGGCTGAACTCATGACTGGCCAGGCTGCTGAAAATGACCAGCAGAACCAGTGAAATATACAGACCCAGGTTATCCAGCATGACACCGAACACCACAATCGAGCCAATGATCAGGGCCAGAATGTCAAAGTCGAACTTGCCAATATGGTGATCGTCCGCCTCTTTACCCCGCATGGAGTTAAGAGTCACAATACCACCCAGCAAAGCCAGGACAACCCCCAGCCAAAATGGAAAATAGCCAGGCCCCATGCGGGCAGGCGTACCCATGTCATAGCTCGTGGCGAACAGCGAAAAACCGACGCCCAAAGCGATGAACATCAAGCCGGACCAGAAGTCCTGATTGTTCTTAATTAACATGTAACCATCCTCTTTTTCTCCTAAACTGCTTTTATTCAAGCTTAATAATCTTGCGTATAGAAGCGCACTGCGAGATTGTAAAGGATGCGACCTCTAAATTAATGAACAAAACATTACCATTTGGTCATGTTTTCAAATATTCCCCTTAATGACTCATTATTTACATAAAGTATTGGTATATACCCTAACCAGATCTGGCTTAAGCGACTGAATTTATTGCATAATGACTGATTATTACCACAAGCACTGATGGAGAAATGCGAATGTGGCATTGCCTGATCGTAGAAGATGACTACGAAAACGCCCGTTACATTGCCAAAGGCCTCACTGAACTGAAGCATAAAACGGTGATTTGCAACAATGGTCCTGATGGACTGAAAAAAGCACTCAGCGGCCAATGGGACATCATTATTCTTGACCGCATGTTGCCAGGCAATATAGATGGCCTGTCCATCCTTTCTACCCTGAGGTCAACCGGGAATAAAACCCCGGTGATTATATTAAGTGCACTGTCTGCCGTAGATGAAAAGGTCAAGGGGCTCAAATCGGGCTGCGATGACTACATGACCAAGCCGTTTTCATTTTCAGAACTGAACGCCCGCATGGAAGCGCTGATTCGCCGTACCACCAGAAGCGATCAAGCCAGGCAACAACTACAAGTAGCAGACCTGAAACTGGATCTGGTCACACGCAAGGTTGATCGCTCAGGCACGCACATCAACCTGCAACCACGCGAATTCCGCCTTTTACATCACCTCATGCTTAATGAAGGTAATGTAGTTACGCGCACCATGTTGCTGGAAGCAGTGTGGGATTACCGGTTTGACCCCCAATCAAATGTCATTGATGTGCAAATCAGCCGTCTACGCCGGAAAATTGACACGGGATTTACGCCTGCCCTGATTCACACCGTGCGAGGAGCAGGCTATCTCCTGTCCACGCAAGCACCCGAAAACTAATACTATCCCATTCCAATGAATGAATATATCCGTTTGAAAATTCGCAAGACATGGGACTCGATTTCGTTTCGCCTGATGGTCAACTATGGCCTGCTGGCGTTTTTCTCGATTCTTGTCCTGCTGGCTTTCATCTATCTTCAGGTTATTGGTACCCTGCATTCCCAGGCCGCGCAGCTTGCCACAGCCTCCATGTCCCGCCTGGAGGGTGAATTTATAATTGGAGGAAGAAAAGGCCTGATCCAAGCCATCAACATGACTATCTCGGATCAAATTGACGAGAGCCAGGGGATTTACCTTTTGCTGGATGAAAACGGCCATAAACTGGCCGGCAATCTTGAATATCGCCCCAAACTGACCGAAACCAACAAAACCGAGGTCCCTCTGGTTCTTTATGGAAGCCCTACTACCGCCCGGATGCTTGAAACCACGCTGCCCGACCGAAGCATATTGATGACCGGCATTGATCTTGACTCGATGAAGGATATTATCCGGAAAATCGGCCAAGCTTGCCTGGTCACGGTCTTCATTGCGTTTTTACTGGTCATGGTAGGCGTGCATATGTTTCGCAAGGAACTGGATTATCGGGTTGGCTCCATCAGGAAAACTGCCGTTAAAATCAGTGAGGGCAATCTTTCTTCGCGCATCCCCCTTTCCGCCACTAAAGACGAATTTTATTTCCTGAGCAGCGAAATCAACTCGATGCTGGACAAGATTGAATCACTAATGACCGGCGTACGGCATGTTTCCAATACCATTGCCCATAACCTTCGCACCCCCCTGACCCGGATTCTTAACCAGTTGCGTTCGGTAGAAAACCTTCAAAGCAATGAATCAGAACTGCGGGCGGTCATTCACCGTTCAATCAATGAAATAGAAAGCCTGAACAAACTGTTTGAAAAACTGCTGTATATTTCAGAAATCGAATCAGGCATCCAACGCCAACGATTCTGGCCATGCGACCTTGAACAAATTGCCGACGATGTCGTGGACATGTACGAGGCCTACGCGGAAGAAAAAAACCTGTCCCTTAAATTTCAATCTACCGGGCAAGCCATGGTATGGGGCGATGCCGACCTGCTGGCCAGCATGCTTTCACAGTTAATAGAAAATGCCATCAAATACGCCAGACAGGATATCTGTGTGCGAATCACAAAGTCTGCCAAGTATATTAGCCTGCTTGTCTCGGATGACGGCCCCGGCATTCCTGCCGATGAATACCCGAATATCGGCCAGCATTTCCATCAACTGAATCCGGACAGCAGCGGTTTTGG
Source organism: Advenella sp. RU8 (assembly GCF_048381675.1). Lineage (NCBI taxonomy): Bacteria > Pseudomonadati > Pseudomonadota > Betaproteobacteria > Burkholderiales > Alcaligenaceae > Advenella > Advenella sp. RU8. Next base: position 52,792 of record NZ_JBLWIS010000014.1, on the reverse strand, counting down.
CCTGGGCCTGGCCAGTGTGCGCGCCATTCTTTCATTACATGACGGAAAACTGCACTTCAGCGACAATCAACCGGGCTTGATTGTGCATATCCAATTACCCGTATTTTTTGAAGAAGCCCAGCAAAAGAACAGTAAACCAGCCTGATAAGCGGATTATGCCTGATCCAGGCAACCCCAGAAGATGGGAATACAAAATAATAAAGGCCTGCGTTTTAAAAAACGCAGGCCTTTGAATATGGTGCCGGCTAAAGGAGTCGAACCCTCGACCTTCTGATTACAAATCAGCTGCTCTACCAACTGAGCTAAGCCGGCTAAAGAAAAAAAATTATATACGTTTTATTGCGTTACTGTCCAGAGAAAAAACTGATTTGTTGTAAAAAAGCACAAAAATCAAATCCGCTTATTTAACTACCTTCAACCATGGTGCTTTTGTGGCTCCGCTGGCTGGTGGATCATCATCAGGCTCATCGGGCATGCCGACTTCCTCGATATCCTGGCCAGGTACATACTCTTCTGTTTCAAACTGCATCCCTTCCTGGGTTTCACGCGCATAAATCGCCGAAACTGCACTGACCGGCACGGCAATGCTGCGTGAAACACCGTTAAAACGCGCGTTGAAACTGATCCAGTCATTTTCCATGGACAACTTGCCTGTTGCCAATGCACCAATATTCAGGGTGATATAGCCATCACGCACATGTTCCTGGGGCACTTGACAATATTGGTCCACCTTGACCACCAGATGCGGCGTATAGCCAGAATCGGTACACCATTCATACAAGGCACGAAGCAGATAAGGTTTGGTAGAAACAGAAGTCATGATATTAACGTCGCATTACTTTTTCTGAAGGAGTCAAGGCTTCGATATAAGCAGGGCGAGAGAAAATACGCTCGGCATACTTCATAAGCGGCGCCGCGCTTTTGGGCAATTCTATACCGTAATGATCAAGACGCCACAACAATGGCGCTACGGTCACATCAAGCATGGAGAATTCTTCACCCAACATGAAGCGGTTTTTTATCAGCAAGGGCGCCAATTGCGACAGACGATCCCTGATAGTACGACGGGCCAGATCAAGACGTTTTTCATCTGCCTGCAAGCTGCGGTCCTCGAGAATACCCACCGACACAAACAATTCTTTTTCGAAGTTATGCAAGAACAGGCGTGTACGTGCACGCATGACAGGATCAGCTGGCATCAGTTGGGGATGTGGAAAGCGCTCATCAATATATTCATTGATAATATTTGATTCATAGAGAATCAGATCACGTTCAACGAGAATAGGCACTTTGCCATAAGGATTCATGACAGAAATGTCTTCTGGCTTATTAAACAAATCTATATCACGCACCTCAAAGTCCATGCCTTTTTCGTAAAGGACAAAGCGGCAACGTTGTGAAAATGGACATGTTGTTCCAGAGTAAAGCACCATCATATTGTGCGGACTCCCACTGAAGAAAATAAAGAAAGGCCAGTGCCCACAAAAAGCACTGACCCTATGAAAAGGATTTTGGCAGACTGACTGATTGTACTCTATTTAAAGGTAAATTTTGTCCGCCTGCCCTTCTACAGCTTATTTAACATGCTTCCAGTATGTCTTGTTCAAGCGCCATGCAATCACAAAGAACAGTGCCAGGAACAGCAGAACCCAGGTTCCCAATTGTTTACGGAACTGTTGGTCGGGCTCGGCCATCCAGCCAAGGAAGGCAGCCAGATCAGCCATATTGTTATCAAACTCGGCCTGTTTGGCTGGATCCAGATATTTCAGGGTTTGCTCGACAGAACCAGTACCTTTGTAGTCAGGCAATACCTCATCGCTAACAACACTCGTAAAGCCCTCTGCATCAACCAGTGTGGTTGTCTTGAACCATTGCACCTGACCATCTTTTTCGACCGGATGAACAGTAACCGTGGTCAACTCACTGGGGCCTGATTGCTCATAGAAAACATTAGGCATACCGGCGTTGGGGAATACCAGGTTGTTCCAGCCCAGTGGACGGGTAACATCACGATAGAACGTACGCAGGTAGGTATAAATGTAATCGGTACCAGGCTGGCCCAAGTTGGCCGCCTTGGCACGAGCCATGACGGACAGATCCGGCGGTGCCACGCCCAACCACAGCTTGGCATCTTTAGGACTCAAGGCAACGGTCATCTTGTCACCAACCTTGTTACCTGTGAACAGCAGATTTTCTTCAATCTCTTTTTCAGTCAGGCCAAGATCCATCAGCTTGTTATAGCGCAAGGCATTGGCGCTATGACAGTTCAGACAGTAGTTGACGAACAGTTTGGCACCATTCTGCAAAGCAGCCAGATCAGTAATCCGCTCGGGGGCGCGATCCCACGGATAACCACCTGCCGCAGCCAGAGCTGTACCTGATACGGCAAACATCAAAACTAACGCGCCTAAAAGTTTCTTAATCATGTTCATTCCTGATTTACGCATGAGGATGGAAAGTCACACGATCAGGTACCTGCTTGAATGTACCCAAACGGCTCCAGATTGGCATAAAGAAGAAAAATGCCAGATAAATCAGCGTGCCAACCTGTGAAATGATATTCAATACAGGGGTTGGTGGTTGCGTACCAATGTAACCCAGGACGACGAAATCAATCATGAAAATCACATACAACAGCTTGTGCCATGTAGGACGATAACGGATTGATTTAACCTTTGATTGATCAAGCCATGGCAGGAAACCAAGGATAACAACGGTACCACCCATCACGACAACGCCCCAGAATTTGGCATCAAATACACGCAGCGCAACGGCAACGCCAATCAGGACAACCGGCCAAATAATTTTCCAAATGCCTTTAACATTCTTGCTCAGGAGCAGGCCAACCGCAAAAATCAGCGCCAATGCAACCATCACCCAAGTAAACTCGTCAGTGGTAGCACGCAGCATAGAGTAGAACGGCGTGAAGTACCAAACCGGTGCAATATGCGCAGGGGTCTGGAATGGGTCTGCCGGCAGGAAGTTGTTGGCTTCAAGGAAGTAACCGCCCATGGTTGGTGCAAAGAACATGATTGCAGCAAAAATGAACAGGAACCCTGCCACACCCATGATGTCATGGACAGAGTAGTAAGGGTGGAACGGAATACCATCGAGGGGACGGCCATTCGCATCTTTTTTATCTTTGATTTCGATACCGTCGGGGTTGTTTGAACCCACTTCGTGCAACGCAATAACGTGAGCCACGATCAGGCCGATCAGCACTAACGGAATAGCAATCACGTGGAATGCAAAGAAGCGGTTCAGTGTGGCATCAGATACCACGAAGTCACCACGAATCCAGACTGACAATTCTGGGCCAACGAAAGGAATCGCGGCAAACAGGTTAACAATAACCTGGGCACCCCAGAAAGACATTTGACCCCATGGCAACAGGTAACCAAAGAAAGCCTCTGCCATCAGGCACAGGAAAATGGCAACACCGAAAATCCACACCAGCTCACGAGGCTTGCGGTATGAACCGTAAAGCATGCCACGCAACATGTGCAAATAGACCACGACAAAGAACATGGATGCACCTGTAGAGTGCATATAGCGGATAATCCAGCCATAAGGCACTTCACGCATAATGTACTCGACCGATGCAAACGCCAGGGCAGCATCGGGTTTGTAGTGCATGACCATGAAAATACCGGTCACAATTTGAATTACCAACACGAGTAATGCAAGTGAACCGAAGAAATACCAGAAATTGAAATTCTTGGGCGCATAATATTCTGATAAATGCGCTTTCCATAGGGATGTCAGCGGGAAACGCTTATCTACCCACCCCAATAACCCTGTCGTTTCGACAACTTTTTCGCTAGCCATGTAGAGGCTCCTTTTCTAACTTGGCAAGATACTAATTACAGTAGCCTCGGCTACTAGCCCGCTGCTTTATCAAGGCCAACCATAATATTATTATCATCAATATAATAATACGGTGGCACTTCCAGATTATCTGGAGCAGGCTGGTTCTTGAATACCCGACCGGCCAAATCAAACATAGAACCATGGCACGGGCATAGAAAACCGCCATCCCAATTAGAGGGCAAGCCATCTCCACCACCAACAGCAAAGCGTGGAGATGGAGAACAACCCAGATGCGTACAAATACCAACGCAAACAAACCATTCAGGCTTGCGTGAACGGTCTATGTTTTTAGCAAACTCGGGCGTGAAGCCTGGACGTTCAGAGAACGGATCGGCCAAAAAGGGATCATTGCGTTTAAGGCCATCAATCATTTCCGGCGTACGATGCAAAATCCACACGGGCTTGCCCTGCCACTCGACAGTAAGCATCGTGCCTGGAGCAATCGCATTAAGATTTACTTTAACGGGTGCCCCTGCCGCCTTGGCGCGTTCTGATGGTGACATGGATGCAACAAACGGAACCGCTGTTGCGACACCGGCCACACCACCAACCGCACAGGCAGTACCCAACCAGAAACGACGTGATGGATCGGGTGGAAGGACTGCAGGCGATGCAGTGCCTTCATTGTCATGCTGTATTGAATCCTGACTCATTATCTATCCTTATTGATACAACTAAGGTACTCAAAAAATTACATAAATTTATATGTATAAAGCTTAGCAACCGCTTATTATATACTGTGTCCGGTTATGGACAGTGGAAAAAAGGATTTCTTATGAGTAAAGCCAAAAGTTTTATCAACGAATTTAAACAATTTGCCGTCAAAGGCAATATGATTGATCTGGCAGTAGGTGTGATTATCGGCGCCGCTTTCGGCAAAATCATCGATTCACTGGTCAGGGACGTAATGATGCCGTTCATCAATTTCATCCTGGGTGGCTCTGTTGATTTTTCCAATAAATTCATTGTCTTATCAAAACCAGAGGGCTATACCGGGCCTGAAACCTATGTTGACATGACCAATGCGGGTGCCAATGTACTGGCCTATGGTAACTTCTTGACCATTCTGATTAACTTCATCTTGCTGGCTTTTGTTGTTTTTTGTCTAGTTAAAGTCATCGCTAAAGCCCGTGCTACCATGGAGAAAGAACAAGAAGCGCAGGCCGCTGCCGCGCCTGACCCGGCTGATGTCGTCCTGTTAACGGAAATCCGGGACCTGCTGAAAAACAAAAACTGATCAACCTACCCCAACCCGCCTTCATGGCGGGTTGGTTGTTTCAGCGAAGTCCCCTAAACCGGATTAGGTATATCAACAAAGGTTGATGCGATGCCAAAACGGTCCACCATTGCATTTCCCAGTGCCTGAATGCCATAACGTTCGGTGGCGTGATGACCGGCCGCAATAAAGGCCACCCCACTTTCCTGGGCCATGTGATAAACAGGCTCCGAAGCCTCTCCAGTAATAAAAGCATCCACGCCGGCATCAATCGCATCCTGAAACATGCCTTGCGCCCCACCTGTGCACCATGCCACTTTTTTGATCAGCTTATTAGTGTCTCCGATTAACAACGGTTTTCTTTCCAAACGTTGTGAAATTAATACACCCAAATCTGACAATGTTGTTTCACCTGTAACAAGAGAACCCAACCAAACCAGCCCTCCCCTGCCGCACGTCTGGGGCTGGTCATCTTCATAGAAAGGCTGTAAATCGAGCACTTTGGCCAATTGCCTGTTGTTCCCCCACTCAGGATGGGCGTCCAGGGGCAAATGGTAGCCAATAATGTTCAAATCATGCTTGATTGCCAGGGCAATTCGCTGGTATTTGGTACCCAGAATGCGCACGTCTTCATTTTTCCAAAACCATCCGTGATGCACAATAACCGCATCCGCCTGATATTCAATCGCTTTTTCAAGCAAGGCCAAAGACGCAGTTACACCTGTAATTACTTTTTTTATTACCGGCCTTCCCTGCACCTGGAGTCCATTTGGTGCATAATCTTGATATAAATGTGGTTTCAGGTTTTCATCAAGCCACTTTACCAAGTCTTGTGTAAAAATTTCACTCACTTCATTTTCCTTTATGCATCGCTATTGGTTAATTTTCTCTCAAACCGTAACTGTTTTTCTCGCAATCCTGTTTACGGTTACTACATTACGACCAGACTGGCTTGATTTTAAAAAACAGGCGCCTATTCCCGCGTCCGTACCTACCGCGACAGTCAAGATAGAACCAGCAGAACCACCCAAAGAAACCGCAACCAAAGCCGAAAAAACAAAAGAGCCAGAACGGCTAATCACCATTATCACATCCTATGCAGGTGCAGTTAAGGTTGCCGCACCCTCTGTCGTGAATATTTACACCAGCAAGAACATAGAATCTCCGTTCAAGAATCTGCCCGATGTTCCCGCACTGCGGCCATTTATCCAGGAACAGAAGGAAAACATGCAGATGCTTAATAACACGACCAGCCTGGGCTCTGGCGTTATTGCCTCTGCAGACGGTTATATCCTGACCAACTACCATGTTGTTGAAGCTGCAGACTCTATTGAAGTTGCCCTGACCGATGGTCGCAAATCCAGCGCACGACTGATTGGCGCCGACCCTGATACCGATCTGGCTGTACTTAAAATTGACTTGCCCGATCTGGTTGCCATTCACCCCGATAGCAAACAACAGCTTAATGTGGGTGATGTTGTCTTGGCCATCGGCAATCCGTTTGGCGTTGGACAAACCACAACCATGGGCATAATCTCGGCACTCGGTCGCACTGGACTGGGCATCAATACCTACGAAAACTTCATCCAGACCGACGCCGCTATCAACCCCGGCAACTCGGGTGGTGCTCTGATTAACGTCAACGGTGACCTGATCGGGATTAATACCGCCATTTATTCCGAATCCGAGGCGGGTGGCTCACTGGGCATAGGATTTGCCACACCAGCCCAAACCGCCCTGAAGATCATGCAGGAAATTATTGAGACCGGCACTGTATCGCGCGGATGGCTAGGTATTGAACCTCAAGACATTACCAGCGACCTTGCCAAAGCCTTCAACCTGGACAGTACCAAAGGAATTATTATTGCCTCGCTGATTCCCAATGGCCCGGCCGGTCAGGCCGGCCTGCTGGTTGGAGATATCCTGCTGGGCATGAATGACAGGGAAATTATTGATACAGACCAGATGCTGAATGAAATTGCCGGCTTTCCACCCAAAACCGAAGTTAAATTCAAGATTTTACGTGCAGGCAAACCCCAAGACCTCACGGTCACTTTGGGACAGCGCCCCGGAACCACCACCAAGAAATAAACATTTATTCGCGCCAAACACTTTCCGGTTTTTGGCGGTGCGACTCAGGCCGGCGAATACCGGCATAAGCCGCTTTAGCTGTCAACTTCCTCGGTGACTGTGTCCTTGGGCTTGATAAAACGCGCAACCAACAGGCCCAGTTCATACAACAGGCACAGGGGAATGGCCAGCAACAACTGGCTGAGCACATCAGGAGGGGTAACGATAGCAGCAATGACAAAAGCCCCCACAATTACATAACCCCTGGCCGCCTTGAGCTTTTCAAGTGTCATCATGCCGGTAGTTACCAGTACCAAGACCACAACAGGCACCTCAAAGGTAATGCCGAATGCAACAAACATGGTCATTACAAAGCTGAGATAAGCCTCGATATCAGGGGCAAAATTGATGGACTCGGGCGAGACCATGGAAATGAAATGAAAAACGGTATGGAAAACAATGAAATAACAAAATGCCATGCCGACTAAAAAGAGCAAGGTGCTGGAAATCACCAAAGGGATGGCCAGGCGCTTCTCATGCTGGTACAGGCCCGGTGCAATAAATGCCCATGCCTGGAAAAGCACATAGGGCAGGGCCAGCACAAACGAAAATAACAAGGTGACTTTCAGGGGCACCAGAAATGGCGTAATGACGCCAGTGGCGATCATTTTGTTGCCAGCCGGCAGGGTTTCGATCATTGGCTGCGCAATGAAATCATAGATGGCACCAGTACCAGGGTAAATACACAAAATGGCAAAAACCCCCAATACGGCCACAACAGCATGAATCAGGCGCGAGCGCAATTCTATCAAGTGAGAGAAAAAACTTTCTTCTTTCTCGCCATTATGTTCATTAGGTGATGAGTTCTGCATTAGACCTGGGTTCCTGAACCGTTTTTATTCTCGGGCTTGTTACTGTGATTGACAGGGCCATTTTCTTCGGTAGCGTCTTTTTTTTCAGGTAACAGAGCATCCTTGACCTGGTTTCCCGCACCGGTCAATTCCTGACCCAGTTGCTCAACCGGATTACGTAAAGACTTTGCCGTATCCTCAAATGAGGTTTTCATATCCTGAAGTGAGGATTGCATATCATTTTTGATCTGACTGATTTCCTGAATGTCGACTTCACGCTGGATATCGCTTTTAACGTCATTGACGTAACGCTGTGCCCGGCCGACAAGCAGGCCTACCGTACGGGCAACTTTAGGCAAACGCTCAGGACCTATGACAATCAGGGCAACCATGCCAATGATAAACAGCTCGCCGAAACTTAAACCAAACATAAATACGCTTTAAAAAAACAGAACCGCTTTACCGGCAATCAGACCAATGCAAAAGGGATCTGCTGGATTTCAGGAATCTGATTTTTCTTTTGCCTGCACATCAATGGTTTCTGTGCCTGCCGGTTTTTTGTCGGTTGTTTCGGTACCTTCCGAGGTAGCCTCGTTCATGCCTTTCTTGAAGCCCTTGACTGCACCACCCAAGTCTTCACCGATATTGCGAATTTTCTTTGTACCAAAGACCAGCGCAACAATCACCAGGACGATCAGCCAGTGCCATATACTTAAACTACCCATAAAACCAACTCCTAAAATGACAATTCCAAATCAATTTCTACTATATCAGGAACTGCCTGCAATGTTCATACTGAATTGTGCTAACAATATATTAATTCAAGATTGATGCCGACTGGCTTTTTCAACCAGGCCTGATAATCCTTCCCGGCGCGCCAATTCTGCAAATACATCTTCGGGACGCAACCCGTAGTAGGTAAGCGCCACCAGGCAATGAAACCAGAGGTCGGCAGTTTCCGAAATGATCCGGTCATTCTGGCCATCTTTTGAAGCCATCACCAACTCTGTGGCCTCCTCACCAATTTTTTTCAGAAAACCGTCAGGGCCCTTGGCAAAAAGCTTGGCGGCATACGAAGAGGCAGGATCACCGCCATTAGCAGGCAGGCGGGTTTGCAATACATCGGCCAGGCGGCCGAGTACGCTAGACAATTCAATATTGGATTCTGTGCTCATTTGTACATATGCTCCGGATCTTGCAAGACCTCGTCGGTAATTTCCCATTGGGCGCTATTGTCACTGCCGTTCAACAAACGGAAAAAACAGCTTTCCCTGCCAGTATGACAAGCCACGCCCCCATTTTGCTCGATTTTAAGAAGCACCACATCGGCATCGCAGTCGAGCCGGACTTCATGAACCTGCTGCGTATTGCCGGACTCTTCGCCCTTGCGCCATAACCTCTGGCGCGAACGTGACCAGTACACACCCTTGCGGGTAGCCACGGTTTCCTGCAATGACTCGCGATTCATCCAGGCAACCATTAAAATACGGCCGGTTTTCCAGTCCTGCGCAATGGCAGGAATCAGACCGGCCTCATCGAATTTCACTTCATCAATCCAACTCATGCAATTTCCCGGACATTAATACCCTGTTGTGCCATGAACTGCTTGGCCTGCGCGATGGTGTATTCCCCATAGTGGAAAATACTGGCCGCCAACACGGCACTGGCACGCCCTTTGGTAACGCCATCACAAAGGTGCTGCAAATTACCCACGCCACCAGAAGCAATGACAGGTACAGAAACAGCATCGGAAACGGCACGGGTAAGCTCAAGGTCAAACCCGGATTTGGTACCATCACGATCCATGCTGGTTAACAGAAGCTCTCCGGCGCCGTAACGGGCCATGCGCATCGCCCATTCAACAGCATCAATGCCGGTAGCCTTGCGACCGCCATGAGTAAAAACTTCCCAACGATCGGGCTCGCCTTCGGCAGAAACCTTGCGGGCATCAATCGCCACCACAATGCACTGTGAACCGTAGTAATCGGCACTTTCACGCACCAATTCAGGGTTGGCCACAGCGGCACTGTTAATGGAAACCTTGTCAGCACCGGCGTTCAACAGGCGCTGGATATCGGCAACAGCGCGAACACCACCACCCACCGTCAAGGGAATGAAAACCTGAGAGGCCACCTGCTCGATAATCGGCAGGATAAGATCCCGGCCATCGCTGGTTGCCGTGATGTCAAGGAATGTCAGTTCATCAGCGCCCTGCTCGTTATAACGGCGGGCAATTTCAACCGGATCGCCAGCATCGCGCAACTCGACGAAATTCACCCCTTTGACAACGCGCCCTGCCGTCACATCAAGACAGGGAATAATACGTTTAGTCAGCGTCGAATCGGCATTGGCGGCAGTGCTCAATTTTCTTCCCCGTTCAGTTCATCAGCCAGCGTCTGGGCCTCTTGGAAATCAAGCGTGCCTTCATAAATGCTGCGGCCCAAAATCACACCCTCAATACCTTCATCTTCGACTTCGCAAAGCGCTTCGATATCCTTCAGGTTGGTAACGCCACCTGAAGCAATAACCGGAATCTTGACTGCCTGTGACAAACGAACCGTCGCTTCTATGTTGACACCGGTTAACATGCCATCACGGCCAATATCGGTGTAAATGATGGATTCAACACCATAATCTTCAAACTTGCGGCCCAGATCGACAACCTCATGCTTGGTGAGTTTGCTCCAGCCATCGGTAGCGACTTTGCCATCCTTGGCGTCAAGCCCGACAATTACATGACCGGAAAAAGCGCTACAGGCATCCTGGAGAAAACCCGGATCCTTGACAGCGGCAGTACCGATGATGACATACCGGATACCCAGGTCAAGATAGCGTTCGATCGTATCCAGATCCCGGATACCGCCACCGATCTGAACGGGAATTTCGTCACCTACCTCTTTCAGGATTGCCTGGATGGCTGCCTCGTTTTTAGGCTTACCCGCAATCGCACCGTTCAGGTCAACCAGATGCAGACGACGAGCACCCTGGTCTAACCATTTGCGGGCCATTGCCTGAGGATCCTGGGAGAAAATGGTCGCGTCTTTTAGGTCACCCTGACGCAAGCGGACACATTGTCCGTCTTTTAAATCAATGGCTGGTATGAGCAGCATAATGTTGTATTAATTAGAAAGGTAATTAGAAAAAAACAAAACAGAATGAGCAAAACCCGTAGTAGCAGACTTGTCATTCCCCGTAGTAACTCTTTGTTGACAGTATCTTTGTTATTTGAGTCCCGCAACCGTATTTATAACGCATTTTAGGGATTTAGTCCCGCAACTAAATGTCCCACTCGACAAAATTCCGATACAGCCGCAAACCGTGTCCGGCACTTTTTTCAGGGTGAAACTGTACGGCAAAAATATTATCCCTGGCAACGGCACAAGTAAATACGTCTCCATATAGTGTGGTACCCACAGTCAGGCTGTCATCATCGGGGACAACATAGTAGCTATGCACAAAATAAAAATACGTATCATCAGGAATGCCTTGCCAGACAGGGTGAGCACGCGTTTGCTTTACCCGGCTCCAACCCATGTGGGGCACCTTGAGCTTTTCGGTGTCGTGCCTGATGGCAGCGAGTGGCGTATTGGCTGGGGCGGTAGTGGCAAAACGCTCGCCCTGAAAACGCTTTACGGTACCCGGAAAAATACCCAGGCAGGAAGCGTTACCTTCTTCACTGCGTTCAAACAGCATTTGCTCGCCGACGCAAACACCCAGCAAAGGCTTATTTGCCGCCGCTTCAAGCACGGCATCGCCAAGCCCGGACTGCACCAGATTGCGCATGCAATCGGGCATGGCACCTTGGCCGGGAAATACAATTCGATCAGCAGACTTGATGCCGGCAATATCGGAGGCCAGGTATACGTTGGCATGCGGCGCCGCATGCATCAGGGCACGGGCCACCGAATGCAGGTTGCCCATGCCATAATCCACGATTGCAATAGAGGGGGATTTCATTTAAGTCAGCAGCCTTACAATACGCCTTTCGTGGATGGAACGACGCCCGCATTACGTGGATCTTCGGTTAACGCCATGCGAAGCGCACGACCAAAGGCCTTGAAAACGGTTTCAGCCTGGTGGTGGGCATTAAAGCCTTTCAGGTTGTCGATATGCAGGGTAACCAGCGCATGATTAACAAAGCCCTGGAAAAATTCACGTGTCAGGTCAACGTCAAAACGACCAATATGGGAACGGGTGAAGGGAATGTTGTACTCCAGTCCGGGACGGCCAGAGAAATCAATAACCACCCGTGACAGGGCCTCATCAAGGGGCACATAGGCATGGCCGTAGCGTAAAATACCTTTTTTATCGCCTACGGCCTTAGCAAACGCCTGACCCAGGGTAATGCCCACATCTTCCACCGTATGGTGATCGTCGATGTGCAAGTCTCCATCGCAGGTAATGTCGATATCAATCAGGCCATGACGGACGATCTGGTCAATCATGTGATCCAGAAAAGGCACGCCGGTATTGAGTGACTGTTTACCGGTGCCATCAAGATTGATGGCAACCTTGATCTTGGTTTCATTGGTATTACGAACTACTTCAGCTGTACGCATATTCATCTCATCAAGTCTTTAATCTAAACGGTAGCGGGCACTTTCGGCGTGTGCCTGCAAACCTTCCCCAAAGGCCAGGGTGGCAGCGATATTGCCCAGGGTTTGCGCACCCTCACGCGACACCTGGATCAGGCTGGAGCGCTTCTGGAAATCGTATACGCCCAACGGTGAAGAAAACCGCGCGGTTCGAGAAGTGGGCAATACGTGATTAGGCCCGGCACAATAGTCACCCAGTGACTCCGAACTGTAGCGCCCCATGAAAATCGCACCGGCATGGCGGATTTTTTCCGCCCATGCCGAAGCGTTTTCCGTGGAAATCTCAAGGTGTTCAGGGGCTATTTCATTGGCAATTTCACAAGCCTGATCCAAATCACGCACTTTGATCAGCGCACCCCGGTTGGCCAGGCTGGTCCGGATAATATCGGCACGCGGCATATTCGGTAATTGGCGCTCAATGGATTCGTAAACCGCATCCAGATAGGCGGCATCGGGACACAACAAAATGGCCTGTGCCAATTCGTCGTGCTCTGCCTGGGAGAACAAGTCCATGGCAATCCAGTCGGCCGGGGTAGTACCATCACAAATGACCAGGATTTCGCTGGGACCGGCCACCATATCAATACCCACCGTGCCGAAAACGCGTCGCTTGGCTGAGGCCACATAGGCATTGCCAGGCCCTACGATTTTATCGACGCCAGTAATTGATTGTGTACCATATGCCAGGGCACCTACCGCCTGTGCACCGCCAATGGCGATAACGCGATCGACCCCTGCCACCGCGGCAGCAGCCAGCACGATGGGATTACGGCTGCCACCCGGAGTGGGGGTAACCATGACCACTTCGCGCACGCCGGCCACTTTGGCAGGCAAGGCATTCATCAATACCGAGGAAGGATAGGCGGCCTTGCCACCTGGCACGTACAAGCCGACACGGTCCATGGGCGTCACTTTTTGGCCTAGCAGGGTACCATCGGCTTCGGTATAGGTCCAGGAGCTTGTTTTTTGCTTTTCATGATAGGCACGAACCCTGTCAGCCGCACTCTCAAGTGCCTTGCGCTGTTCCGCAGGCAAGGCATTCAGTGCCGCCACGCAATCGGAACGCGGAATTTCAAGGTCCTGGATACGGTTTGCCTTTACATGATCAAAGCGTTGCGTGTACTCAAGGACCGCCTCGTCACCACGCTGGCGAACATCGTTAAGAATTTGCGCAACCGACTGCTCGATTTGCTCATCTTGTGAGGCATCAAAAGCAAGCAGGGTTTTCAGCTTCAGGCCAAAATCCACATCATTGGCATCTAACCGGTTTATTAAAGACATATCACTCTTTGCAAAAATAGTAAAAAACGGCCTGCTGGTCTGGCCTGGAAGCGCCCTTATTTATATAAGGCCGAAATGCCGCCTAAACGGTCGCTTTTTCGAATGCTTCCAGTATGGGCATCAGCCGTGCCGCCCTGGTTTTCAGTGCCGCCTGATTGACAATAAGCCGTGAGGAAACCGGCATCACGTCTTCTACCGGCACCAGGTTATTGGCACGCAAAGTGCCCCCGGTGGAAACTACGTCAACAATCGCATCTGCCAATCCCACCAACGGTGCCAGCTCCATTGAACCATACAGCTTGATGATATCAACATAAACACCTTTTTTGGCGAAATGTTCGCGCGCTACGTTCACATACTTGGTCGCAACACGCAAGCGCGCACCCTTTTTCACGGCTTCTTCATAATCAAAGCCCTCACGTACCGCTACCGCCAGACGGCATTTGGCGATATTCAGGTCTATGGGCTGATACAGGCCACCGGGCTGCTCCTGCATGTACTCATACAGGACATCACGACCGGCAATACCAAAATCAGCCGCGCCATACTGCACGTACGTAGGAACGTCAGATGCCCGCACGATAAGCAAACGCAGCCTGGCGTCGCTGGTAGGCAAAATCAATTTGCGCGAGGATTCGGGACTTTCACTTACCGAAATACCTGCAGCCTCTAGCAAAGGCATGGTTTCTTCAAAAATGCGCCCTTTGGAAAGCGCCATCGTCAGCATTTCATTATCTTCGTTTGACATATCACCCACGCAGTCGTTCAATTTGTGCTCCCAGCCCTTTCAATTTTACTTCCATTTGCTCATAGCCACGATCGAGGTGGTAAATCCGGTCGATAATGGTTTCACCGTTAGCCGCCAAGGCGGCAATCACCAGGCTGGCCGATGCCCGCAAGTCGGTTGCCATGACCTTGGCACCAAACAGTTGCGATACACCATTCACCACGGCGGTATGACCATCCAGCTCGATATCGGCCCCCATGCGAATCAGCTCGGGGACATGCATGAAACGATTTTCAAAAATATTTTCCACGATAACGGCAGTGCCACTCGCAACAGCATCAAGTGCCATGATCTGGGCCTGCATATCGGTAGGAAAGCCGGGATGTTCAAAAGTCTTAACCCCTACTGCCCTGGGCCTGTCATTCATTGAGGCACGAATCCAGTCTGGTCCGATTTCAAGGGAAAGACCAGACTCTTCAAGCTTGTCCAGAATGGCGCCCATGGTTGCAGGCGCGGCGTTGCGTAACAGGATATCGCCACCGGTAGCACCCACCGCACACAGAAAGGTCCCTGCCTCAATACGGTCAGGGACCACCCGGTAGTCGGCGCCATGCAGCTGGTCCACGCCCTCGATAACAATTCTGTCAGTACCATGCCCGCTGATTTTGGCACCCATGGCAATCAGCAACTCGGCCAGATCAACCACCTCGGGTTCGCGTGCCGCATTTTCAAGGATGGTGGTGCCTTTGGCTAACGCCGCAGACATCAGAAATTGCTCGGTCCCACCTACGGTTACCATGTCGGTATGAATTGAAGCACCTTGAAGCCTTGGGGCATTGGCCAATACAAAACCGTGCTCTACACGGATGTCGGCCCCCAAGGTAGCCAGGCCTTTTATATGCTGGTCTACCGGACGCTGCCCAATGGCACAGCCTCCTGGCAAACTGACCTTGGCCTGGCCAAAGCGTGCCAGCAACGGCCCCAGCACGAGGATAGAGGCACGCATGGTTTTCACCAGTTCGTACGGCGCCTCGTAACTGTTGATCTGGTCGGCCTGCAGTTGTACCACACCCTCTTCCAGCCACTGGATTTTAACGCCAAGCTGGCCCAGTACTTTCAGGGTGGTATGAATATCATTCAAGGCCGGCACATTGCGTAAGATGACCGGTTCGGCCGTTAGCAAAGTTGCGCATAAAATAGGCAAGGCGGCGTTCTTGGCGCCTGATATGGTCACTTCTCCGGAAAGCCGGCGACCACCGATAATGCGCAGTTTATCCATTCACTTTATACTCTTCAGGGGTTAGCGTTTTCATTGACAAGGCATGAATTTCAGCCTTCATTTTATCGCCCAATGCCGCATATACCAGTTGATGCCGGGCAATCGGGCGTTTGCCCTCAAAGGCTGCGCTAACGATAATTGCCTGGAAATGGGAACCGTCGCCCACTACTTCTATGTGCTCACAGGCCAAGTTGGAAGCGATGTATTCACGAATCTGTTCAGGAGTGGGTAACATTTTATGTCCTAAGTTTGTAGCCGCTAGCCAGCAATTTTAATGCCAGCAATGAAGTTAAGATAAAAAAACAAAGTACTACAGAAAAACTGTGCCAGACCGGGACATCGGAGATACCAAAAAATCCGTAACGGAAGCCGTCTATCATGTAGAACACCGGATTCCAGTGTGACACAGCCTGCCAAAACGGTGGCAAGGAATGAATGGAGTAAAACACACCCGACAGGAAAGTGGCTGGCATGATCAGGAAATTCTGGAACAGGGCCAACTGGTCAAATTTCTCGGACCATAGCCCGGCAATCAGCCCAAGGCAGGCAAAAATACCGCAAGCCATGACGGAAAAAAGCACCATCCATAAAATCTGGGCCGGCCACAACGGCATGAACAGGATGGCCACCAGCCAGATGCCAAGACCAACGCAAATTCCACGCACAATGGCCGCCAGTACGTAAGCCCCGAAAATCTCCAGATAAGACAGCGGCGGCAACAACACGAAGACCAGATTACCCGTAATACGGCTTTGGATAAGCGATGATGAGGGATTGGCAAAGGCATTTTGCATCATGCTCATCATCATGAGGCCAGGCATTAAAAAAGACACGTAGGAAAGGGTGCCATAAACCTGTACACGCCCCTCGAGCACCTGGGCAAAAACCAGCAAATACAGCAAAGCGGTCATGACCGGCGCCGCCACGGTCTGAAGGGATACCTTCCAGAAACGCAGCATTTCCTTGCGCAGCAAGGTGGGGAAACCGGAGCCGAATTTGATATTTTGTTGCAAAGGATTCATTACGCTGCCTGCTCACTTCCGGTGTGCATGATTTGCACAAAGGTTTCCTCAAGATCTTCACTGCCAAATTTGGCCATCAGGGCCTGTGTGGTGTCGAGGGCGATCATTTTGCCCTTCCTGAGAAAAGCGATGCGGCCACAAAGCGTTTGCGCTTCTTCAAGGTAATGGGTGGTTAGCAAAATGGTATGGCCTTCTTTATTCAGTCTTGAAATAAAGTCCCAAAGGCTGCGCCGCAAATCGACGTCAACGCCGGCCGTTGGCTCGTCAAGAATGATGACTGGTGGGCGATGCACCAGTGCCTGGGCAACCAGCACCCGGCGTTTCATACCCCCTGACAGGGCTCGCATATTGGTATCGGCCTTGTCGGACAGGCCAAGATTCAGAAGAATTTCGTCGATCCAGTCATCGTTATGTCGCAAACCGTAATAACCGGACTGATTACGCAAGGTTTGACGGACTGTAAAAAACGGGTCATAGACCAACTCTTGGGGAACCACACCCAAAGAGCGCCTGGCATTTTTATAATCGGCCACCACATCGTAACCACAGATGCTGGCCTTGCCACTGGTTGGTCGCGACAAACCGGCCAAAATGGAAATCAGCGATGTTTTTCCCGCACCGTTGGGGCCAAGCAGGCCAAAAAACTCGCCTTGCTCGATATTGAGGCTTATCTCATTGAGTGCCTGGAATCCCTTGCGGGCAGGGGCGGCGGACAGCAACCTTTGCCTTAAAGAAAGGGAAGGCGCGTAGATTTTGGATATATTTTCTATTTTGACGGCTGACATATTCATACAAAAAAGGCCTGCTTCTAACACGAAGCAGACCCTTGATTATAGCCGTTTACACGTTACTTTCGTTGATTTAACGCTTTTATCAGGCCATCAATACCATTTTGTGCGATCTGTGCAGAAAACTGGTTACGGTAATTCTGGATTAACCAGATGCCTTCAACGCTGAAATCATAAATCTGCCAGCCGTCACCTGATTTTGCCAAACGGTAATCAAGAGACACCGGTCCAGAATCGGCAAGAATATTCGAACGGACGACCACATCATTGGCGTTGGGGTTACCGCGAAACGGAAGCATCTCGATTTTCGTCTTGGCTGATACCTGCTTAAAAGCACCGCTATAGGTACGTATCAGCGTACTTTTGAAAGCCTCGACCAAACCTGATTTCTGCTCGGGTGTTGCCTGACGCCAGGGTTGTCCAGTAGCCAACCGAGTGGTTTTCTGAAAATCGATATGGGGCATCAACTTCTGATTGACAATCTCGTTGATGGCATTGATATTGCCACTGCGTGCCGCATTACTTTGCTTGACGGCATCAAGGGTCTGATTGGCAATCTGCTCGATAAATTGCGTTGGGCTTTGGGCAGCCTGTGCCGTACCAAGCAAGCCTGCCGACACGAAAGCCATGGCAGCAAAACGCCGTACCAACAGAAATACCGATTGGGGCTTCATGATTTCTCCTGAATATTCACAAAAAACGAAACAATAAATAATTAAACGACCGTGTCAATGTAAACACAAACCAGCCCCAAATACATTAAGTAATTTAAGGATTTGTCAGAAAGCGTTAACAAATGGGGGTAGACTGAAACCAACTGAAAAACCTCTGTTTTGAAACAAGCGGTTTTTCAGTTCCTGGGGATTTTACGCAACAACCCGTTTATTCACCGGGATCTTCATACTGTGGTACAGATGCGCCATTAGCTGACTGCTCGGGATCATCATAAACAGGGACCGACAAATCGCCCGCCGCACTGTCCTGCACCTCAGGGCGCAGTTTGCTTTCCAGCAAGGCCTTGCGGTTTTGCATATAGGCATCGCGCACGAAAGTATATTTATCCAGGGATACATCCTCTGCCAAGTCATCAGCGTCAAGCAGGTTTTCACGCGACTTGATCACTTCCAGGCCAATAACAATATTACGTACAGGTACATCATGAATCGCCCCTGGCGCCGTAAACGTTGCAATGCTGCCGGCAGTATCACCCACCAACCCAACCCCATCCCGAACGGAACTGGAGCCAAACAGGGGCAATACCACATAGGGACCATTACCAACTCCCCAAACACCCAAGGTGGTGCCAAAATCATTCGGGATTTTCTTGGCACCATTCATGGTAGCCACGTCGATACAGCCACCGATACCCATGGTAGAGTTGAACAACACCCGTCCAAACGTATTGATGGAATCAAGGGCCCTTCCTTGCAGCATGCTATTGATGGCGGACCAGACGTCACCAAAGTTGCCAAAAATATTGCTGACACAGGTACGGACCGGATTAGGCACAACAGCCCGGTATCCGTGAGCCACCGGTTTGAACACTGCCTTATCCACCGCTTCATTGACCTGAAACATGCTACGGTTATAACTTTCCAAAGGATCATCGGGACTGGGATTAGGAACTGATGCACATCCAGTCAGGAGAGCCCCTAACCCGACAAGGCTTAGGGTTCCTCGTACATTATTTTTATTTAACATGTAGTTATCTCTTTTAAACGGCTGTGGATTACGCTAATTTACCACGAAAAATTTGTCTGAACACGACACGGCAACACCTGCAAGCATCACTTGCCATTATTGGCCGAACCTTCCTTTTCTGCACTTGAAAACAGGAATTTACTGATTAATTCCTCAAGCACGACCGCTCCCTGCGTGAACATGATTTCACTGCCATTTTCCAGGTTAATCTCATCGGCCCCTGGTGTAAGGCCAATATACTGCTCACCCAACAGGCCAGCTGTCATAATAGAGGCAGAGGAATCCATGGGGAACTGATAACGGGACTCCAGGCTTAACTCAACCACAGCCTTGAACTCTTGGTTATCGAAGCGGATATTTTTTACCCGGCCCACCACCACTCCATTGCTTTTGACGGCAGCACGTGCTTTAAGTGCCCCCACATTATCAAATTTGGCACTAACGGTATAGGTGGGCTCAAAACTGAAAGAACTTAAGTTACCTGCCCTCAATGCCATGAACATGAGCGCCACGGCACCCAGCAACACAAACAAACCTACCAGAAAATCGGTTTTCTTACACATTGTCATTCATCCTGATATCGGCACGACACAAAAGCCTGCCTGATACATTTTTCATTTATTGATCAAAACATTACTGCAGTTAACAGGAAATCAAGCCCCAGCACCGCCAAGGAGCTTCGGACCACCGTTCTTGTGGTAGCCCTGGAAACCCCTTCGGGTGTCGGCTTGGCATACCAACCTTCAAACAGGGCAATCAGCATCACGGCAAAACCAAAGACGATACTTTTGATCAGGCCGTTACCCACATCGGAAAAAACATCCACCCCGTTCTGCATTTGAGCCCAGAAAGAGCCGGCATCGACACTGATCATGAGGACACCCACCACCCAGCCGCCAATGATACCCACGGCCGAGAAAATGGCCCCCAAGACCGGCATGGCAATCACCCCACCCCACAGGCGCGGGGCAAGAATCCGGCGCAAAGGGCTAATGCCCATGACATCGATGGCCGCCAGTTGCTCTCCGGCCTTCATCAGGCCGATTTCAGCGGTAATTGATGTACCTGCCCTGCCGGCAAACAGCAAGGCAGTAACAACCGGGCCCAGTTCACGCACCAAACTAAGGGCTACCAGCAAACCCAAGGCTTCTTCTGAGCCATACATAGACAGGGTGTTATACCCCTGCAGGCCCAGGACAAAACCCACAAAAAGCCCCGATACGGCAATAATGAGCAGGGAATGATTGCCGATGAAATGCACCTGCTCGATAACCAGTCGTGGACGACGGAACACAATACCGGATTTGCAGAATAGCTCCCAGGTAAATTTGCTGAATACACCCAGGCCACTGATGACATTAATGACAAATGCCCCCAATGCACTGATACTCTTGAAAATCATAAGCCCTCTTTGCGTTTTGACAGCCAGCTGGAAAATGCTGGCGTATCCGGATATTCAAAAACCACGGGGCCTTCGGGCGAGCCCTGAAGAAACTGTTTGACATAGCCGTCTTCAGTTGCCCGCAAATCTTCCGGCGTACCGGATGCCAGCAACTTGCCATGCCCAACCATGTAGACCTGATCAACAATTTGAAAAGACTCGTCGATGTCATGGGTAATCAGCACCGAAGCACAGCCAAGGCGATCACTGAGATTACGGATCAGCTGGGCCGTCATGCCAAGCGAAATCGGATCCAGTCCGGCAAAAGGCTCGTCGTAAAGCACCAGCTCGGGCTCGAGCACGATGGCCCGGGCTAACGCGACACGCCGTGCCATGCCACCGGAAATTTCGGAAACGGCCAGGTGGGCGGCCGCTTTCAGGCCAACCGCATCCAGCTTGTCCAGCACTTTATCGAGGATAACCGCTTCGCTGTCGTTGGTTAACTCGCGCAAGGGAAAAGCCACGTTATCGAAAACGTTTAAATCGGTGAACAGGGCGCCTTGCTGAAACAGGACCCCCATGCGCTGACGGATATCACGCAGGCTGTTTGGACTGACCTTGGCAATATCCTGGCCAAAGGCGGTAACCACCCCTTTTTTGGCTAGAAGCTGGCCAATCGCAGCCCGCAACAAGGTTGTCTTGCCTGAACCAGAGCCACCTATCAGCGCGACAACCTGACCTTTTTTCACCTGTAAATTGAGGTCATCAAGTATCACCCGCTCTCCGTAACCGAGTGACACGTCGGAAAATCGCAGTATGATATCTGAATCGGAAAGATGATCGTTCAACGGGATAACCCTAAAAAATCCAAAAGAGCCATTGTAACTGATCAAAGTTTACGCCACATCAACTTATGCCAAAAAGAGGAAACCCCGAAAAAGCATTTTACGGGGTTTCTGTTGTATTTTGGATAACCAGCCAAATGATTGTTTATCTTGGCAAAACCGTCTCACCCATTAGATACTGATCTACCGCACGGGCACATTGCCGTCCTTCGCGGATTGCCCACACCACCAGTGATTGGCCCCGGCGCATGTCACCCGCAGCAAAGACTTTATCAACACTGGTACGATAATCTTCGGTATTGGCGCGAATATTGCCACGGGCATCCCGGTCCAGACCAAAAGCATCCAGCACGGCGGGTACTGGCGCCACAAATCCCATGGCCAGCAATACCAGATCTGCTTTCAATTCAAACTCGGAACCTTCGATTTCTGTCATTTTCAATTGGCCGGTGGCTTCATCGCGCAACCATTCGACACGGGCAGCCACCAGTTTTGCAACCTTGCCTTTTTCTCCCTGAAACGATTTGGTCACGATGGCCCAGTCCCGGTGACAGCCTTCTTCGTGAGAAGAAGAAGTGCGTAATCTGGCTGGCCAATACGGCCACGTCAGCGCCCGATTTTCTTCTTCAGGCAATTTGGGCATCAATTCGATCTGGGTAACCGAAGCCGCTCCCTGGCGGTTACTGGTACCCACACAATCCGATCCGGTGTCGCCGCCGCCAATCACGATCACATGTTTGCCTTTGGCCACGATTTGCCCGGTCAGACGATGCCCGGCATTGACTTTGTTCTGCTGACGCAGGAAGTCCATGGCGAAATGCACCCCATTAAGCTCCCTGCCGGGGACCGGCAAATCACGGGGCACTTCAGCGCCTCCTGCCAGCACAATGGCATCAAACTCCTGCTGCAACTCTTTGGTGGTCATAATGGTAAGCCCGTCTTCCACTTTATCACCAGGGGCACCAATATAGGTAGAAGTGCGAAACTCCACCCCTTCGGCCTCCATTTGCGTCATGCGACGGTCGATCAGGCTTTTATCCAGCTTGAAATCAGGAATGCCATAGCGCAGCAAACCACCAATCCGGTTGCTCTTTTCAAAAACCGTCACGCTGTGCCCGGCACGGCTTAGCTGCTGTGCGGCAGCCAGTCCTGCCGGACCAGACCCCACGATGGCCACCCGTTTGCCGGTTTTTTTTGCCGGCGGCTGGGGCACCACCCAACCTTTTTCCCATCCCTTGTCAATAATCGCATGCTCAATTGACTTGATGCCTACCGCATCATTATTAATATTCAGGGTACAGGCAGCCTCACAAGGAGCGGGGCAAATACGTCCGGTAAACTCCGGAAAATTATTGGTGGAATGCAACGTAGCCAACGCCTGCTTCCATTCTTGCCGGTAAACCAGATCATTCCAGTCGGGGATAATATTATTAACCGGACAGCCATTGGTGCAGAAAGGCACGCCACAATCCATGCAGCGCGCGCCCTGACGCTGCGCCTGCTTGTCGTCCAGCGCCAGCACGAACTCCCTGTAATGCTTAATCCGCGTACTGGCCGGCTCATACGACTCGCTTACTCTTTCAAATTCCAGAAAACCTGTTGTTTTTCCCATGATTTTTCCTAAAAACCCTTAAGCCACTTTCTGACCGGATTGTTCTGACTGCCACATCTCAGACAGCGCCCGACGATACTCCACCGGCATGACCTTCACAAACTCGCCACGCGATTTATCCCAATTGCTGAGCAGGTCGCGCGCCCGGAAACTGCCTGTCAGGCGAAAATGCTCTTCAACCAGATAACGCAAAATAGCTTCATCGGTCTGCCTTTGGTCACCACGTTTGGCGGTATGCCACAGCTCAAAGCGGGCTTCTTTTTCCTGCTCAACCTGGGGGGCAACCGTTTCCAGCTCAACCATGCTCAGGTTACAGCGCTGCCTGAGCTTGCCCTCGGGGTCCCAGACATAGGCAACGCCACCAGACATGCCGGCAGCAAAGTTGCGCCCTGTTTCCCCCAGCACCACCACGGTACCGCCCGTCATGTACTCACAGCCATGATCCCCGGTGCCCTCGACAACGGCTGCGGCGCCAGAATTGCGTACGGCAAAACGCTCGCCTGCCACGCCATTGAAATAGGCCTCACCGCCCAGTGCACCGTACAGGACAGTATTGCCCACAATAATATGCTCAGGACCGTAACCCCTGAAATCATTGGGTGAACGAATGGAAATCCTTCCTCCGGACAGCCCTTTGCCCACATAATCATTGGCCTCACCCACCAGGTCAAGGGTAATGCCATGCGCCAGGAAGGCGCCAAAACTTTGGCCGGCGACGCCATTGCACTGGATATGAATCGTGTCATCAGGCAGGCCTTCATGACCATATTTCCTGGCCACCACGCCTGACAGCATCGCACCCACCGTACGGTTACGGTTGCGTACCGGGATAATGAAAGACACCTTCTCGCCCCGCTCAATCGCACTCTTGCTGCGTTCAATCAACTGCTTGTCGAGGGCATTGTCAAGACCATGATCCTGTTCTTCCGTATGATGTTTGCCGGTTTCGGTTTCCGGCTGGTAAAACACACGGGAGAAATCCAGTCCTTTGGCTTTCCAGTGCGTCACACCGGCACGCATGTCCAGCAGGTCAACACGACCCACCAGATCATCAAATTTGCGAATGCCTAGCTGGGCCATGATTTCCCGGACCTCTTCGGCAACGAAAAAGAAGTAATTCACCACATGCTCGGGTTTGCCCTGGAATTTCTGGCGCAAGACCGGGTCTTGGGTGGCGACGCCTACCGGACAAGTATTCAGGTGACACTTGCGCATCATGATGCAACCTTCGACCACCAGGGGCGCGGTGGCAAAACCGAATTCATCCGCCCCCAGCAAGGCGCCAATCACTACGTCACGTCCGGTTTTCATCTGGCCATCCGCCTGGACTCGCACCCGGCTGCGTAGCTTGTTCAATACCAGGGTTTGCTGGGTTTCAGACAGGCCCAGTTCCCACGGAGTACCGGCATGCTTGATCGAGGCAATCGGCGAGGCTCCGGTGCCACCATCGTGACCGGCAATCACGATATGGTCGGACTTGGCCTTGGCCACACCGGCGGCAACCGTACCCACGCCCACTTCAGAGACCAGTTTGGTAGAAATGGAAGCGGCCGGATTGACGTTCTTCAAATCATGAATCAGTTGGGCAAGATCCTCGATGGAATAGATATCATGGTGCGGAGGTGGCGAAATAAGACCGACACCCGGTACGGAGTATCGCAGCTTGGCAATATATTCAGATACTTTATGACCAGGCAGCTGCCCGCCTTCTCCGGGCTTGGCACCCTGGGCCATTTTGATCTGGATCTGGTCTGCACTGCTTAAATACTCGGCACTGACACCAAAACGACCGGAAGCAACCTGCTTGATTTTTGAACGCAGCGAATCGCCCTTGAGTAACGGCACCTCGGCAACAACCCGCTCGGCACCCAACACCGAAGCCAGGGTATCGCCCGTCTTGATCTTGCTTTTGCCACTTTGCATTTCGGCACGGTAGCGCAACTCGTCCTCACCACCTTCACCGGTGTTAGACTTCCCGCCAATGCGGTTCATGGCTACCGCCAGCACGGCATGCGCCTCGGTAGAGATCGAGCCCAGCGACATTGCACCGGTGGCGAAACGCTTGACAATTTCCTTGGCAGGTTCCACTTCTTCCAGCGCAATCGCCCTGGCAGGATCTACTTTAAACTCAAACAATCCCCTAAAAGTCATATGCCGGCGCGACTGGTCATTGATCAGCTGGGCATATTCCTTGTAGGTACGGTAATTGTTGGCACGTGTCGCATGTTGCAGCTTGGCGATGGAATCCGGTGTCCACATATGCTCTTCACCACGGATACGGAAGGCATAATCTCCCCCCGCATCCAGCTGATCGGCCAGTACCGGATCATTGCCAAAAGCCTGCCGGTGGAGTCGGAATGCTTCTTCAGCCACTTCAAAAACACCCAGGCCCTCTATATTGCAAGGCGTACCGGTAAAATACTTGCGGACCAAGTCGCTTTTCAGGCCCACGGCTTCAAAAATTTGTGCACCGGTATAGGACATGTAAGTTGAAATACCCATTTTGGACATGACCTTGTTCAGGCCTTTGCCCACCGCCTTGACATAATTCTTGACCGCTTTGCCGGTCTCGTCCATGGCAATCAGGGTTTCCATGGCCAGATAAGGATAAACCGCTTCGGCACCATAACCGCCCAACAGGGCAAAATGATGCACCTCACGGGCTGAACCGGTTTCCACCACCAGGCCCGTATTGGTTCGCAGGCCGGAACGGATAAGATGCTGGTGAATGGCTGAAGTGGCCAGCAAGGCCGGAATGGCAACATGCTCGCTATCAACCTTGCGGTCTGAAATAATCAAGATGTTGTAGCCGCTCTTAACCGCATCCACGGCACTGGCGCACAAAGCGGCAATACAAGCTTCAATCCCTTCCGTACCCCAGCTGACCGGATAAGTAATATCCAGCTCATGGCAACGGAATTTATTATCGGTATAACGCTCGATTTCACGCAGGCGGGACATGCCAATGCTGTCCAGCACCGGCTGGGAAACTTCTACGCGTTGTGGCGGATTGACGTTATTGATATCCAACAGATTGGGTTTGGGGCCAATGAAGGAAACCAGCGACATCACCAACTGCTCGCGGATAGGATCAATCGGCGGATTGGTTACCTGTGCAAACAGTTGGCGGAAGTAGTTGTAGAACGACTTGGGGCGGCTGGACAGCACGGCCAGCGGTGCATCATTGCCCATTGAGCCAATCGCCTCCTCACCATTTTTACCCATCGGCTCAAGAATGAACTTGATATCCTCCTGGGTCCAGCCAAAGGCCTGCTGGCGGTCCAGCAATGAGGCATGGCTCATGTAATCAGCGGTGTGGACCGTATCGGTCGCCGGCAAGTCATCCAGGCGGACCCGCAAGCGCTCGATCCATTGCCGGTAAGGGCGGTTGTTGGCCAACTGGGACTTGATTTCTTCATCATCAATAATCCGGCCTTGATCAAGATCGATGAGCAGCATCTTGCCAGGCTGCAAGCGCCACTTTTTCAGGATGCGGTGCTCGGGTATGGTCAGGGTACCGGCTTCGGAAGCCAGGATGACCATATTGTCATCGGTAATCAGGTAACGGGCCGGACGCAGGCCATTGCGGTCCAGGGTTGCGCCAATCTGGCGGCCATCGGTAAATGCCACCGCAGCAGGCCCATCCCAGGGCTCCATTTTGGCCGCATTGTACTCATAGAAAGCACGACGGTTGGCATCCATGTCGGTATGCTGCTCCCAGGCCTCGGGGATCATCATCATCATGGCATGGGCCAGTGAATAACCCGATGTCACCAGCAGCTCCAGGCAATTGTCAAAGGTTGCCGTATCCGACTGTCCTTCATAAACAATAGGATAAAGTTTTTGCAGGTCATTGCCCAAAACCGCGGATTCCATCATGCCTTCACGGGCGCGCAACCAGTTGAAGTTACCTTTGACCGTATTGATTTCGCCGTTATGTGCAATCATCCGGTAAGGGTGAGCCAGGGGCCAGGCCGGGAAGGTATTGGTGGAAAAGCGCTGGTGTACCATTGCCAGGGCGGAAACGGTGCGGGTATCGGCCAGGTCACGGTAGTAGGTGCCTACCTGGTCTGCCAGCAGCAAACCTTTGTAAACGACCGTACGCACTGAAGCGGAAGGCACAAAATACTCGGTACTGTGAGCCAGGTTCATGGCCTGAATGGCATGGCTGGCCGTTTTGCGAATCACATACAATTTGCGTTCAAGGGCATCGGGCACCATGACATCGGGGCCACGGCCAATAAACAGCTGGCGGATAACCGGCTCACAAGCGCGTACCGCCGGTGACATGGGCATTTCACTGTCTACCGGCACATCACGCCAACCCAACAACACCTGCCCCTCATCGCGCACTGCGCGTTCCAGTTCTTTTTCACAAGCCAGCCGTGAAGCGGTTTCTTTTGGCAGAAAAACCATGGCCACCCCGTACTCTCCTTCGGGAGGAAGCGTCACACCCTGGCGCGCCATTTCATCCCGATACAGGGCATCGGGAATCTGGATCAGTATGCCTGCGCCATCACCCATTAATTTATCAGCCCCCACTGCGCCACGGTGATCCAGGTTTTCAAGGATTTTCAGGCCCTGCTGGACAATCGCATGGCTTTTTTGACCCTTGATGTTGGCGACAAACCCGACACCACAGGCATCATGTTCATTTTGCCGGTCATACAAGCCCTGGGACTCAGGCTGCCGGTGCGGCATTAAACCAATGGCAGAGGCGTCTACAATCGCTTCTGTCACAACATTTTCGTTAATCAGGATAGACATACATGCTCCGCAATGTGTTCGGGCTAAATCGAGTACTTTTCAGCCTTCAAGAATAAAGACAAAAATCTTGCCTTGCAATAAAAATAAAAAGGGTCAAACCCCATTTATTTAAACCATTGTTTTTATCTTTAAAAAAAAGGGACGCATCAATTAAGATTTTGTTTTTATTGGAAATAAGCAGATTTTTCCAAACCATTAAAATTTTCATTTCCCTCATAAAAACCAGAGTCCAAACCCGATTACGTTTACAATTCTGTTTTATTATTCCTACCTGAATACAACACACCCGTCATGACCGCCACCTCTTTTTCCTCCCTGCCCCTTTCCGCCGAACAACAACACAATCTGTCGGAATTGGGTTACACCACCATGACACCCATACAGTCTGAAAGCCTGCCCCTGATCCTGGACGGCCGGGATGTTCTGGCCCAGGCCCAAACCGGCAGTGGCAAAACCCTGGCTTTCGGCCTGGGTATCATGCAGAAAATCAACCCGGCCTTTTTTGGCATCCAGGGCCTGGTGCTATGCCCCACCCGTGAACTGGCCGACCAGGTCTCACGTGAACTGCGAAAACTGGCCCGCGCACTGGGCAATATCAAAATCCTGACCCTGTGTGGTGGCGCAGCCTTGCGCACCCAGATAGAATCGCTTTCACATGGTGCACATATTGTGGTTGGTACCCCCGGACGCATTCTGGACTTGCTTGAACGTGGCCAGCTTGAGTTGGGTACCGTCAAAACACTGGTGCTTGACGAAGCCGATCGCATGATTGACATGGGTTTTTATGATGATATCTGTGCCATTACCCGCGCATGCCCGCTCAAACGCCAGACCCTTATGTTTTCAGCCACTTATCCTGCGCAAATCCTGAAAGACAGTGAAGGCTTCATGATCGATCCCCAAAGGATCAAGGTGGAATCCCTGCCCAGCCAAAGCCAGATTGAACAGATTTTTTATGAAATCAACCCCGAGCAGCGTTTTACGGCAACCGCCATCCTGCTGAACCATTTCCGGCCGGTCTCCACCCTGGCATTTTGCAATACCAAGGCGCAATGCGAGGCCTTGGCCGAAGCGCTGCAGCAACAAGGGATAAGGGCACTTGTTTTACATGGCGATCTGGAGCAGCGTGAGCGTGAAGACGTACTGGTCCAGTTCATCAACCAAAGCTGTTCGGTATTGGTTGCCACCGACGTGGCTGCCCGCGGCCTGGATATCCAGACCCTTGACGCTGTCATCAACGTGGACATCTCTCCCAATGCGGAAACGCATATCCATCGGATTGGACGTACAGGCAGAAGTGAAGCCAGGGGGCTGGCGCTGACTTTATGCAGCCCAGCCGAAAAATTCAGGGCGGAAAGAATTGAAAAGGCAATTGAAGCGCCCCTGGACTGGCAAGACTTGCCAGCGGTTAAGGCCAATGCCCGTTCTTTGCAAGCACCCATGAAAACCATTTGCCTGCGAGCCGGTAAAAAAGACAAAATCCGTCCGGGTGACCTGCTGGGTGCCCTCACCAAGGATATTGGCCTGACTGCCAGCCAGGTAGGAAAAATCAATATTTATGATTTTGTTTCCTTTGTGGCCATTGAGCGCAAGGTAGCCGACACCACTATTACGCAACTCCGGCAACGCACCATCAAAGGCAAACAGTTGCAGATGCGATTCATGGAATAGTCCGTTTTACGAAAATACCGTCAAACCATGGCCATCAAACAGCCATGGTCTGACGTACCGCCCGGTTCCATTTTTCCATCAGGCCGCACGCCTCATCCCGACCAATAGCGGGTTCAAAACGGCGATCTTCACGCCATAATGAAGAAAGTTCATCAGTCCCGGACCAGATGCCAGCCTGCAGGCCGGCCAGATATGCCGCACCTAGGGCAGTGGTTTCAATTATTCGGGGACGGACCACTGGAATTCCCAGCAAATCCGCTTGAAACTGCATCAAAGAATTGTTCACACAAGCCCCACCATCCACCCGCAACTCTTGCAATGCCTCACCATTGCCCACCCCCACATCCTGGCTCATGGCGTCAAGTAAGGCGGCACTTTGATAGGCAATGCTTTCAACCGCTGCACGGGCAATATGTGCTGCCGTGGTAGCACGGGTAAGGCCGGTCAGGGTTCCCCGGGCATTGGCATCCCAATAAGGAGCACCCAAACCGGTAAAAGCAGGTACAAACAAGACGCCTCCACTATCGGGCACCGAATCGGCCAAGGGCTGCACCTCAGCGCTTTGGCCAATGACTCCCAGGCCGTCACGCAGCCATTGCACCACCGCGCCGCCAATAAACACACTACCCTCGAGGGCATATTCGAGCACGTCCTGATGCTGGGCCACCCGGGTCGTTAACAAGCCATTTTCCGACACACAAAAATGCCCGCCCGCATGCAACAGGGCAAAGCAACCCGTCCCATAGGTATTCTTGGCCATCCCAGCCTTGAAGCAGGCCTGGCCAAACAAGGCACTTTGCTGGTCACCCGCCACACCGCCAATAGGAATCGCATGACCGGCAATGCTTGCATCGATCTGGCCATAGCGGGCACTTGAGGGCAGTACTTCTGGCAGCATCTTGGCCGGGATACCGAATAGATCCAGCAATTCAGGATCCCAGCGATTTTCCCTGATATTGAACAGCATGGTACGGGATGCATTACTGATATCCGTTGCATGAACCCGGCCTTTGCTTAACTGCCGCAGCAGCCAGGTATCCACCGTACCGAATGCCAGCTCGCCCTGCTCGGCCAAGCGGCGGGCATCCGGCACGTTTTCAAGAATCCAGCATAATTTGGTGGCAGAAAAATAAGCATCCAGCTTAAGGCCGGTACGTTCCTGGATAAAAGGCGCCAGCCCCTTTTCCCTAAGCGTGCTGCAGAGGGCTTCTCCGCGCCGGTCTTGCCAAACAATCGCCCTGCATAAAGGCTGTCCGGTTTTACGATGCCAGACCAGCGTGGTTTCCCTTTGATTGGTAATGCCTGCGGCTGCGATCTGGCTTGGACTGACGCCTGACTTGCGAATGACCTCTTGCAGGGTGGCCAGCTGTGATTGCCAGATTTCCTGCGGCTCATGCTCCACCCAGCCTGATTGCGGATAATACTGGGGAAACTCCTGCTGTGCCATGGCGACAATATTCCCCTGGCGGTCAAACAAGATGCAGCGTGAACTTGAAGTCCCCTGATCAATGGCCAGTAAATAGTCCATAACCATCCTTTTCAATTTTTATATTTGAACAGTATATCGGTTTCTATCTTAAGCTAAAACAAGGATGGCAAATGAAAAAGTGCCTATTTCACCTGGGTATCAGGCGGGGTTTTGCGGGGACGCCCTCTTTTTCCCGGGCTGACACGCCGGCTCGCACTGGCAGACAGCGAGCGCAGGAATTCATCACTGCCAAGGGCCCATTGGCCGGATAAAGCGGCGGCTATCCGGGCACTCTCGTTCATGGACAGGCCATGATGAAAAATTTCCCGGTAACTGGCCTGCCGGTCAAACGGTGTATTGCCGGTTAACCAATAATCTTCATGATCTGTCAGCCAGGACACCGTGCCCAAACTGGCTCCGGTGTGAATGCCCGCCGATGACCAGGGCCACAATTCGGGTGCATCCATGCCTTTTTCCCGGCTGGTAAAAGATTCCAGCCAGACCATGGCCGGCAGTACCCATTGACCGGGTTCCAGCAGGGCCGAACGGTAACGACCCAAAAAAACGGGGCCGGAACGCAGCGATGCCGCCAGATTCCTGCCCAACGATTGCATGACCCGCGAAACACCCTGTTCGTTTTCAGGGGTTGCCAGCAGCAGGATACTGTCATCAACCAGCGTCCAGCCGTGCAAGGCAACCTTATGGACATACACCAGATCTGCCAGCCAGGCTTGCACCTGATTCATGAGTTGTCCGGCATCGGGAGCCGTATTGAAGGAATGGACAAGCCTTGCATGCACCAATTGTGCGATACGGGGCGCATACAGGCGGGGAAGTCGGGCCATGATAAGTCAATCAAAGAATAGACAAGACAAATTGTAGCGAAAAACATGCATATCTACAGGTACAATCATTAGGTTTGAGTCAACTTGTTTTTATTCCACCCATTCTGAGGTCAACGACATGAATCTTGAAATAATCAGTGAACATGCCTGTTTTGACGGAGTACAGCGCTTTTACCGGCACCAGTCCAATGAGATCGGTCTTCCCATGCGTTTTTCCGTATTCATCCCACCCCAGGCTAAAAATGGCCCCCTTCCCGCCCTGTTTTATCTGGCAGGCCTGACCTGCACTGAAGAAACATTCATGACCAAAGGAGCCGCCCAGCGTTATGCGGCAGAACATGGCATTATGCTGATTGCCCCCGACACCAGCCCAAGAGGAGCCGGCATAGAAGGCGAAGACGAGCATTGGGATTTTGGGACCGGTGCCGGTTTTTATCTGGATGCAACCGAACCCGGCTGGAACCGGAACTACCGGATGTACAGCTACATTACCCAGGAACTTTATGCGATTGCCGAAAAACTGGGTGCAGCCAAAGACCGTATTGGCATCTTTGGACACTCGATGGGCGGCCATGGCGCACTGGTGCTAGCCCTGAAAAATCCCCAGCTGTTCAAATCCGTCTCTGCTTTTGCACCGGTTGCCGCACCGGTTAAATGTCCATGGGGACAAAAGGCCTTTTCCGGTTATTTAGGTAACGACCAGACACAATGGGAAGCTTACGATGCCTCCTGCCTGATGCAAAACCTGCACAATCCGTTCCCCCATGGCATTCTGGTGGATCAGGGCCTGAAAGACAGCTTCCTGCAAGAGCAGCTCTATCCTGATGTGTTCGAAGCGGCATGTCAACAGGCTAACCAGCCACTGGTCCTGCGCCGGCACGAGCATTATGACCACGGTTATTATTTTATTTCCACCTTCATGGAAGACCATATCCGCTTTCATGCCGAGCGCCTTTAAACATAAACCATAACGCTGAAAAGCGTAAAAACCGGATTGAATCAGGAACTTTTTCCTGATTTCGAGATCTTATTAGCACTCTTTCAAATTGAGTGCTAATATATAGAACGAAAATATTATTTCAACGGAGTCAAACAAAACTTATGTCAAATCAAGCGCTTACACTGTCAAATTCCAATGTAGCCATGGCCATCTCCAATCCCGGAGCATTGGGCACCATAGAGGCATACATTAGCGCAGTGAACCGTTTACCAATCCTGTCCGCAGAACAGGAGAAGAATTTGGCTGAGCAACTACAAAAAGAAGGTAACCTGGACGCGGCTCGTGACCTGATCATGTCTCACTTGCGCCTGGTGGTTTCCATTTCCCGCCAATATCTGGGTTATGGCCTGCCACATGCAGACCTTATTCAGGAAGGCAATATTGGCCTGATGAAAGCGGTCAAGCGTTTTGATGTTTCCCGTGGCGTCCGCCTGGTTTCCTTTGCCGTTCATTGGATCAAGGCGGAAATCCATGAATACATCATCCGCAACTGGCGCATGGTCAAAATTGCCACCACCAAGGCCCAACGCAAGCTGTTTTTCAATTTGCGCAGCATGCGGCCCGATGGCCAGACCCTTGACCCGGAACACATTGAAGGCATTGCCGCAAAACTGAATGTGCGCCCAGAAGATGTCAGCGAAATGGAAGTCCGTCTTTCAGGCCGCGACATGTCGTTTGAATCACAAACCGACGATGATGAAGACTTCGCCCCCATTTCTTACCTGTCAGACGAGGGCGATCACGAACCCACTACCGTGATTGAAAAACATGCTTACGATACCCTGCAAAGTTCAGGTATTTCCCAGGCGCTTACCTTGCTTGATGACCGCGCACGCCGCATTATTGAAGCCCGCTGGCTACAAGATGAAGGCGGTGCCACCTTGCATGACCTGGCTGCCGAATTTGGCGTATCGGCCGAACGAATCCGACAAATTGAAGCAGCATCGCTGAAAAAAATGCGCAAGGCACTTAGCGAATAATTTTTGCTATTCGGCTCTGCACACACCTGCACAAGGCGTCATTTCCGCATAAGGGAATGA
Organism: Advenella sp. RU8; assembly: GCF_048381675.1. Lineage (NCBI taxonomy): Bacteria > Pseudomonadati > Pseudomonadota > Betaproteobacteria > Burkholderiales > Alcaligenaceae > Advenella > Advenella sp. RU8. Next base: position 18,763 of record NZ_JBLWIS010000014.1, on the reverse strand, counting down.
CGCTTTTTTGATAACATTTTATTGATCAGGCTGCACAGTTACCCGCCGAAACAATTCAGCCGAAAATTTATTGAACTACTGCCGGGAAAGAAAGACTAACTATTATGGACCCTGGCAATATCTGCGCAATGCAGGCTTGGGTCTGACATCCGTTTCGGCTTCTCCTCTTTCCCCTCCCTTTGAGACGGATGATTTAAGCACTTCATGACATGAAGTGCTTTTTTTTGCGCTATCTTTTTATGAGTGGATGCAGGGCTGGCAGACCAGGCCTGCACCCGATATGAACCTAACCCTGGTTTTCTTCAAGATTAACCAGCACTTCAACCCTGCGATTGGGAGCCAGACAACTGATCAGTTCCTGGCGATTGCCAATACCTTCACACTGAACCAGCGGCTGCAACTCACCCTGCCCTTGTACGGTAATCAGGGAAGAAGGCACACCGTTGGATATCAAATACCCGGCTACGCTGCTGGCCCGCCTTTCTGACAAGCGCTGATTATAAGCTTCAGGGCCCAGACGATCGGTATGGCCAACAATAACCACCGATTTGACACCAGGCTGGTTTCGAATTTCCTGGCTTAGGGCCTCCAGGCGCAACTTGCCCCGCTGCTGCAAATCGTTAAGGCCTGCACCATTAAAAGCAAACAATCCGTCAGCCTCTAGAGTCACTTTTCTGGCTTGCTCGGCTACTTTTTCCAGGGGCTCTGTTGTGCAAACGTCATCAGGACCTACCGGTTTCCAGTAAAAGCTGCGAGCCAGCATATCCTTGTCAAACAATATCTTGTATTGGCAGGAGGACACATTATTGGTGCCTTTGCCGGGGGTATTCAGGTAAAACAGGAAATCCCATTCACGCGGCGCAAAGCCTTCTGAAAAATGAGGACGACCCAGCAAATAATAAAGCTGGTCTTTGGTAATACCAGAACGAACCAGGGCAAGATTTTCAGGGTTAGGGACAATTCCCCTTCCATTATCATAAGTAATATTGCGGATTTCTGGAAACACCGGATTATCAGTTGTGCCGTCGGGCATGACATTGCTTAGTGACCCGCAGGCAGCCAGGGAAGCGCCTGCCAATGCTGTCACAATTACTCTGGGGAAATTCATCTTACTCCAACCAATTTTGTCCAAAACAAATTCAGGCCAAGAATTCGTTTCATATTTATAAAAACCGCTTGCCATGAACGATCAAACTCATACCGCCTGTTATTAAATCAAACGCAAGCCGGGCAGCCAAGAAAGAAAGCCAATCATTCAATTAAATGCCTGCATTTTAATCATTAACGGTAAATCGCTGTTTTAAATAAACAACATACAGCTTAATAAATAACATTTAAATAACAAATGAAAATATTAAGATACAAATTAAGAATTATATATGCCCAATGACCTCATCTTCCAATTATCGTGGCCGCCCCCTGAGCAAATCCAACCCCGCATGCTCAATACCTTCAGCTGAAAACACACATCCGGCTTAAAAGCCGGATGTGTAAATGAAACAAGGCACAATCAAATCAAAACAAGCTTCTGATATCCTTTTCCATATCTTCCAAAGGTGTGCCCGGCTTGAAAAGAATGCGGGATTCACCATTTTTATCCAGGACATACAAGCTGGAGCTGTGCTCCATTGAATATGAACCGTTGGTATGGGCCACTTTCTTGTAAAACGCCTTGAATGACTTGGCCAATTGCGCGATTTGCTCCGGGGTACCGGTAATAGCATTGAACCGCTCATCGAATGCGGAAACATAAGCCTTGAGCAATTCTGGCGTATCACGTTCAGGATCTATGCTAACCATGACCACTTGTACTTGCCCTGCCTCTTCAGGGGTGAACCTTGCCATCAGCTGCGACAATTCAGCCATGGCCGTGGGACATACATCAGGACATTGCGTAAAACCGAAAAACACGACCACAACCTTGTTTTTGTAATCTTCAAAGGAGGCTGGCTTGCCATCCTGATTGATGCCGCTGACATTTTTACCGAAACCGGTGCCAGTAATATCCGAGCCGATAAAAGACAATGACTGGGCATTCGCCACATCAAGCATTTCCTGCTTGCAGGCAGACAAACCGAATGCCATGGAAAATACCAATCCCAGACTGACTGCCAGCTTTCTGGCCTTATATGATTTTTTCATTACTAAACACCTACAATTGCATCAGAATCATAATCCAGTGATCTACCAGCAATGCACCAAACAACAGCGCAAGATAAAGAATCGAAAACCGGAACGTTTTCCGGGCAAGTTCATCGCTATAGGCCTTATACAGGCTGAATGCATGCTTGATAAACCAGGCTCCCAAAAACAGGGCCGCGGCCAGATAAAACAGTCCGCTCATGCGAATAATAAAAGGCATTAGCGTAATCACCACCAGCATGAAGGTATACAACAGGATATGCAAGCGGGTAAAAGCATTGCCATGCGTTATTGGCAACATGGGCAAACCGGACTTTTGGTAATCATGGCTGCGATACAGGGCCAGCGCCCAGAAATGCGGGGGGGTCCAGGCAAAGATGATCAGCACCAGCAACCACGCTTCAGCCGGAACCGAACCTGCCACGGCAGCCCAGCCCAACGCTGGCGGCATCGCACCCGACAAACCACCAATGACTATATTCTGGGGGGTAAGCGGTTTTAATACAATAGTATAGATCAAGGCATAGCCAATAAATGTCGCAAAAGTCAGCCACATGGTCAGGGGATTGACGAACCAATACAGCACCAGCATGCCCAGCCCACCCACCATGCCCGACATCAGCACCACCTGGAGTGAGGTAATCGTGCCCTGTGCCGTTGCGCGGCGCCGGGTTCTTAACATGCGGGCGTCAATCTCCTGCTCGATCAGGCAATTGATGGCAAACGCGGCCGCAGCCAACAGCCATATGCCAAGCGTGCCTGCCACAATCACGCTGGCCGGCGGCAGCCCGTTTGACGCCAGGAACATGCCAATCACGGCACAAAAAACAGCCAACTGGGTTACGCGGGGCTTGGTGAGTACCCAGTACTGTTGAAAAAAACGGGTTTGTGCAGTCAAGGCTATCGTCATGGCAATACCTTATAGTCAGTTCCTGCACGATTCAATCGTACAAGTATCGTTACTGCCGCAATAACCAAACCTGCGGCACCACCATTATGCAAAACGGCAATCAGTAATGGCCATTGGAAAAATATCGTGGTCAGTCCGGTTAAAACCTGAATCAATAATAGCAAAATCAGCCATTGCGCGGGAGCGCGTAAACCCTGCTCTTTACGCAGGCGCAAGGCAATGGCAAACAAAAACACAAAGACAAAAATCGCAAAATTCCGGTGCGCCCAGTGAATGGCCGTCAGGGCCTGCTGCGAAATGATTTCCCCAGTGGCCGATTCACCCAGGCCACGAACAATTGAATATCCCCCGGCAAAATCCATCTCAGGTACCCACTGCCCATGGCACGTGGGAAAATCCATGCATGCCAGCGCGGCATAATTGGTGCTGACCCAGCCTCCAAGCACAATTTGCACAAACAGGATAACCAGGCCAAACCACATCCAGGGCCGGAAAACCGCCAGACAGCCAGGAATAGAATCATGCGCTTTTTCACGCGCGGCAAGCCAGCTCATGAGCGCCAAAAGCAGCATGCCACCCAATAAATGAGCGGTTACGATGGCTGGCATCAATTTGTGCGTCACCGTCCAGGCTCCAAAAGCGCCCTGCAGGCAAACCGCAACCAGGCACAAAGTGGCAAGCCCTGCCGGCCTGCCAATCTGCCGACGGTAACGCCATGCCATGAACACAATTGCAATAATCAGCATGCCCAGCACGCTACCCCAGTACCTGTGAATCATTTCGATCCAGGCTTTTGACATGGAAACCGGCCCATATGGCTGCTGCACCAGCGCATCGGCAATCTGTCCCGAGGCGCCAAACGGCGTGAGCTTGCCATAGCAGCCCGGCCAATCCGGGCAACCCAGGCCGGAATCGGTAAGCCGGACGAAAGCGCCAAACATGATCAGGTCCAGGGTAAAAAACCAGGTCAGGAAAACAAGCCGGCGATAAACGGAACGCACCCGGGTTGCCATGGCTTATCCAATCACGGAAACATGCAACAGCTTGGCAATATCATTCCGAAAGCGGACGGGATCGGTTTCCTGGCCTGGGTAATACATGATCAAATTGCCAAGCGGATCAATAATCCACAGGTATTTATCCATTTCCTGCTCCAGTCCCGCTACATCCACCCTTACGTCGGGACCCAGTAAAAAAGCGCTCAGCACTACCGGGTCAGCCCGCAGCATGAGGGTGCCTTTATAGGCATCAAGTACCTTCTGGGGAATGGTTTCATTATCAGTCACAAACCAGACACGTACCAGGCGCTCAACATTCTTGCCCTGGCTGGCATGGGCATTACGTGTGTAATGCAGCTTGGTGGCGCAGGAATCGGGGCAGGCACCGCCATCGGTGCTAACCAGCACCCAACGACCTTTCAGGGACTCCAGGTCAAACGGGCTGCCATCAAGACTGCTTAACGGCAGCTCGGCTGCCGATGGCATGGTGCGCTGTGGCGTAACGAATGAGCCGTAATTGGTCGCCCCCGCAGGCCTTAAACCAGGCACATAGTAAAGCAGGACAGCGGCCACCACAGGAATAATGCAACTTAGCAGAATCAGGTACAAAGGCGCCAGGGACCGTTTTTTTGTTGCCAATACATCACCCTTCATTTTTACTCCTTGGTTTTCCATATCGCATCATCCTGTATCCTACAAATAGCAGGGCAAGCAGCGCTATCAGGGCAAACCCAAACCATTGCATGGCATAGCCCGTATTCTTGTGATGATCGACAGGCGGCGTTGCCCATTCCCGTACCAGCCCGTCATTAATCACACCGGTTTGCTGGACCACGACCGGCAAATAAACCAGTCCGCTTGCCTGTGCCAGCGCTGGCAAATCAAGATTTTGTACTTCTGGCAAGCCCGGCCCGGGCAAAGGCAGGCGGGCAGGCAATTGCGCCAGTTTTTCCCCCGTCAAAGACCTGAGTTCAAACAGGCGTGGCACATGTTCCAACAACTGTCCGCTAATGGTGACGGTTTCTGCAGGAACCGGGAAATCGGGAACCGGGACGGGCGCAAGACGACGCTCAAACCAGCCGCGCAACACCAGGACGGCCTTATGATTGGGCGCATGATCCAGCAACAGGGGGGTTGCCAGCCAATACCCTGGCCTGCCAAGGTAATTGCGGTTCAGCAACACACTAAACTGCGGTTGCCACACCCCTGTCACGGTTACCGTTCGCCATTCACGCAATTCAGTTTCAGGTGTATTATTTTGCAATGACAAAGAGGACAGCTGTTGCCCGTTTTCGATCGCGACCTGAATGGCCCGTCGTTCATCGGCACGCTGCAATTGCCATCGACCCAATAAAATAAAAATCACGACCAGCATGGCCAAAAGCGCTAATGCCAGCCAGTACTTTTTCTTTAAGGGTTGACGGTTTTTCATTCGGTATTTCCCATCGGGGTGTCCATCATGCATGTATTCATCGGGGTAGCGTTTCTGGCCATTATCGCCAGCCTGGCAGTTGCTTTTTTCTATTTGATGCGTGACAAGGGCTCCAGCAACAAAACCGTCAACGCCCTGACCCTGCGCATTGGTCTTTCAATTGCCCTGCTGGTCTTTGTCCTGTTTGCCAACTACATGGGCTGGATTCACAGCACCGGTTTCAGGCCCTAGCCAACACATGGCCACCTTAACGGCAAAAGGCCGGTACAAACCGGCCCTTATTGCACGGTGGCCGATCCCTCAGAACCAATACACAAACAGGTAAAGCCCAAGCCAGACCACATCAACAAAATGCCAGTACCAGGCAGCACCCTCAAAACCAAAGTGATGTTCAGCGGTAAAATGCCCCCGGATCAGGCGCAACAAAATAATCGTCAGGATAGTGGCCCCCAGCAACACGTGAAAACCGTGAAATCCGGTTAGCATGAAAAACAAAGAGCCATAAATTCCTGAATCAAACCGCAGGTTCAGGTCTGAGTAGGCATGCGTATATTCAACAGCCTGAAAATACAGGAAAGTAAAGCCCAGGACGACCGTCAGCAAGAGCCAGAAAATGCTGCTGCCCCGCTTGCTGGCCCGCAAAGCATGATGGGAAATGGTGAGTGTCAGCCCGGACGTCAGCAATAAGATCGTATTGATGGTAGGCAACCAGAAAGGCCCAATGGTTTCAAAATGCGACACAATCCCTGCGGGCCCGAAATTGGGCCATTGCCCCGAAAAACCCGGCCACAACATCAGACGGTGATCCTGATTGCTCAGCCAGGGAGTAGTGACTTCACGGGCATACCAAAGCGCACCAAAAAAAGCCGCAAAGAACATGACTTCGGAAAAAATAAACCAGCCCATGCCCCAGCGATAAGAAGCATCAATGCGCTGGCTGTTAAGCCCGCTCTCGGACTCCCGGATGGCATCGCCAAACCAGAAAAAAAGCATGATAAACAATGCCAGCAAACCAACCATGAAAACCCAGTTGCCGTAGGGAACATGGTTAATCCAGGCCACTGCCCCAACCAGCATGATAAAAATCGCCACACTGGTTCTGACCGGATGGCCCGAAAATGAAGGCACATAATAATATGGCGCCTCCTTCCCGTTAACGGAGTGACTTGCACCCATAGCTTTCTCCTTTGGTACAAATACGTTCTATTGAAATCAGGCCAGCCCTGAAATGGCCCAGCGCGCAACCATTACCAATATAAAAACAAAAACAAGCACTCCGATGATACCGGCAAGAATAATATGGACCGGATTGAGCTTTGAAATGTCCTCCTGATAACTCGCACCTTTGCGAATGCCCAGGAAGGCCCATAATATGGCCTTCAAGGTCTGGAAAAAATTCAATTTCCGCTGTGCCAGTTCTTTGATATCGTCACTCATTCCATTTGCCCTTTGATCAGACAATCTTCAGGCCTTTGCCTATTGTCCAGAGGAACAGGACCACCACCACTGCTGCCAGGATGAGGCCTGCCCTTATGTTTCTGCTACGTTGCTCGGGTGTCATTGTTTATACCTGTAAATGAAAACCGGTTTACTTCACTTCCGGTGGTGTCTCGAAAGTATGGAACGGCAAGGGTGAAGGCAATGTCCACTCAAGACCCTCGGCACCTTCCCATACCTGTGCGGTTGCTCTCTGCCCCTTGCCACGGTATGCCTTAATCACGATATACAGGAACAGCAACTGTGAAAACCCGAACCAGAAAGCCCCTATCGTGGCGATCTGGTGGAAATCGGTAAACTGCGTTGCATAATCCACATAACGGCGCGGCATGCCGGCCAGCCCCAAAAAGTGCATCGGAAAGAAAGTAATGTTGAAAGAAATCATGGTTGACCAGAAATGAATCTTGCCCAGCTTCTCGTCATACATATAGCCCGTCCACTTTGGCAACCAGTAATAAGTGCCTGAAAACAGCGCAAACAGGGAACCTGCCACCAACACATAATGGAAGTGCGCCACCACGTAATAGGTATCGTGCACGGCAATATCAATCGGGGCCACCGCTACAATCAGCCCGGTAAAACCGCCAATGGTGAACACGAAAATAAAACCGATTGAAAACAGCATAGGGGTTTCAAAAGACAAGGACCCGCGCCACATGGTGGCAACCCAGTTGAATACTTTCACCCCGGTCGGAATGGAAATCAACATGGTGGCATACATGAAATACAACTGCCCGGTAACCGGCATACCCGTAGCAAACATATGGTGCGCCCACACAATGAATGACAGGATGGCAATTGCCGAGGTGGCGTACACCATGGAGGCATAGCCAAACAATTTCTTGCGCGAGAAGGTGGGAATCACGGCGGAAACAATGCCAAATGCCGGCAGAATCATGATGTAGACTTCAGGATGCCCGAAGAACCAGAACACGTGCTGGTACAGCACCGGATCACCCCCGGCAGCCGCATTGAAAAACCCGGTCCCAAAATGACGATCGGTCAAGAGCATGGTTACCGCAGCAGCCAGCACAGGCATCACGGCAATCAGCAGGTAAGCGGTAATCAACCAGGTCCAGCAGAACAGCGGCATTTTCATCAGGGTCATGCCCGGTGCACGCATATTCAGCACCGTTACAATAATATTGATCGCCCCCATGATGGAAGAAGCACCCAGGATATGAATGGCAAAAATGGCCATATCCATGCCTGGCCCCATTTGCAGCGACAGGGGTGCGTACATGGTCCAGCCAGCCGCATTGGCGCCGCCAGGCACAAAGAATGAGGCGGTCAACAAAATGCCACCCACCGGCAGCAACCAGAAACTGAAATTGTTCATGCGGGCAAAAGCCATGTCCGAGGCACCAATCTGCAAAGGAATCATGTAGTTGGCAAAACCCACCAGCGCCGGCATGATGGCCCCGAAAATCATGATCAGGCCATGCATGGTGGTGAACTGGTTGAACAGGTCAGGCTGGAAGAACTGGACGCCCGGCTCAAAAAGCTCAATCCGTATCAACAGTGCCAGGGTACCGCCTTCCATCAAGGAAACAAACGAGAAGATCAGGTACATCAACCCGATATCTTTATGGTTGGTGGCAAATAGCCACCGACGCCAACCGCTGGGCTTGGCATTGTGATCATCGTGAACGTGATCCTGGGCGTGACCGACTGCTACGCTAGTCATACTGTCCTCCTTACCTGCATAGTCCCCGTCTATGACGGTGACCGGTTAAATGAGTCTCTGAATAAATCCTGGGCTGTTATTTGGAAGCGAGCGTTTTTTGTTCTTTGGACCAGGTCGCAAAATCCTCTTCGGACACGACACGAACGACAATCGGCATGAAAGCATGATTTTGCCCACATAGCTCGGCACATTGCCCGCGAAACGTTCCGGTCTGGTCGGCCCGGAACCACGTATCACGCAAAAAGCCCGGAATGGCATCCTGCTTGACCCCCAGCTCTGGCACATACCATGAATGAATAACATCAGAAGCGGTCAGGACCAGCCGTACCTTTTTACCGACAGGCACCACCATTTCACGGTCCACTTCCATCAGATAAGTAATTGATTTTTCGGCATTACCCATGATTTGGTCGACAGGCGTTGACAGATTCGAGAGGAAGTTGACCCCTTTGGCGGAACCATCAAGATACTCATACCCCCATTTCCACTGGTACCCGGTTGCCTTGATCGTTAAATCGGCGCTGGACGTGTCTTTCATCGCGACTACCGTTTTAGTCGCCGGCAACGCCATGGCAATCACAATAATGAAAGGAATAACAGTCCAGGCCACTTCCACACCCAAATGTTCGTGAAAGCTAGACGCCTTGTGGCCCTTTGATTTTCGGTGGGCCCAGATGGAATAGAACATGACACCGAACACACCGATAAAAATCACCGTACAGATGATGAGCATCATCCAGTGCAACCAGTAAATATCCGCGGCAATTTCGGTCACCCCCGGGTGCAGGTTAACCTGCGCTACCTGGGGTCCTCCTGGCATGTCTCCTGTTTGGGCATATGCCGATGTACTGCCAATAACTGCGGTAATGCCTAGCAACCCTCTCAACTTTTTCATGTTGACCTCTTGCGGTTGCACCCAAATATCATTTTTTATTACTATCTACTACGCTGAATATTCAGGTACAGATTTATTATTTAGTGGCACAAATTTTCTACAATGCATTGATATACATCATAGTGCATTCATTTAACCATATAAACACAAATTAAAGTTACTGTATCCAAAGCATAAAGGCTACAATCGTTGCATGTTTGATACGTAACCCATACTCATTTGAAGCAATTAACTGAACTTTATCAAGGGCTCCAGCAGGAAATACAGGAATTCCCTCATAGACATTCCCTTCCTTTGCTTATTGCCGGAAAACCGGCAGGCTTCATCACCGCCCAGGCACAGGAAGCCTTGCGTAATCACCCGCAAGTCCGCCACACCACAAACGAATTCCATATTGCAGGTCCGGGAATTTCCCGGCCTGAATTGGACATGCTGCTAGCCAGTATTGCCACCTGCCTTTACCAAGCCAACTGTGCCAGGGCATGGCGTAATGAACTGCTGAACGTTTATGCCGAAGGACAGGTTATTGGCGTCATAGAACGGGCAGCCATGCGTCCCCTTGGCCTGTTGACCCGTGCCGTGCATTTAAATGCCTGGACCCCGGACCTGAAGCTTTACCTGGCAAAACGCGCACTCACCAAAGCGACCGACCCCGGCATGTGGGATACCCTGGTCGGTGGCCTAGCCAACGGCATTGAAGATCTCGAGCAAGCCCTTTTGCGTGAAAGTGATGAAGAGGCCGGACTGGAAGCAGCCGATTTGCAAATCCGCACGCCATTACGTACCATTTTGCAAATGCACCGCCGCTTGCCCGAAGGCTATCAGGTTGAGGATATCATGGTAAGTGACTGCATTATCCTGCCGGAAACCCAACCTGCCAACCGTGACGGTGAAGTCTCTGAAATCAGGATATTTGAACAGGAAGAAGTGCTTGATATGATTACCCGCAGGGTCATCACGATTGAAGCGGCCATTGTTATTCTTGAAGGACTGATAAACCAGTCCGCCAGACAACTGTTGCACCAACTGCCTTAATTCACCAAGGAGACCACTCATGAGTTCACAAAACACCAACCCTTTTGTTCTTCCCGGCTTTGGACAGGATGGCATCGCGGCAGGCAATCCCCTGATCAGCAGCATGGAAATGATGGGCAAGGCATGGCAGGCGTTTGCCCAAACCGGTACCCCTTCCGCTTTCCCCATGGCAGGCACCTCGCTTAACCCCGAAGAACTGGATAAACGCATCCAGGAACTGAAAACCGTGGAAAACTGGTTGAAACTTAACCTATCTATGCTTTCCAGCACGATCCAGGGCATGGAAATCCAGCGCGCCAGCATCGCCACCATGCATTCATTTGTCAGCGCGGTTGCCGAACAGCATAAAGGCCAGGCCACGCTTGACGAAGTGCTTGGCTTAAAGCCAAAGGCGGCAGAAGAAACAGCGGCCAGCCAACAGGAAAGCGCTTCCTCCGGCAGTGATGCACTCAGCTCCGCCGCCACGGCCTGGTGGAATATGCTGCAAAACCAGTTCAACCAGCTAGCCCAGGCAACCGCCGCCACCATGCAGACAGGCACCGAACCCACCGCTGAAACCAACCCCGACGCAAGCACTCAGCCAGCGGCTACCGCCGCCAAAACCAGCTCACGCAAAACCGCCGCCAGAAAAACCACAACCCCTGCAAAAAAATGATCCAGCACACCAGAAACCACCCTTCCCAGCTGTGGTTTCCGGTTAAAGTAAGCAATAATTCGGTACTCATTACTCATCACGCATAAGCACACAATACTATGTCACTCAATATCGTCATTCTTGCCGCCGGCATGGGCAAACGCATGCAGTCGGACCTACCCAAAGTTTTACATACCCTGGCCGGCAAACCCATGTTGGCGCATGTCATAGAAAGTGCCATGCAACTGGATCCAGCCCGTATTACCGTTGTCGTGGGCCATGGCGCCGAAAAAGTCAAAGCCGGTTTTGCCCATATACCCGGCATTGAATTTGCACTTCAGCAACCCCAGTTTGGCACCGGCCACGCCGTTCAACAGGCAGTTCCTTTCCTGGTAGGTGGCGACACCCCTGAAGATACCACGCTTGTCCTGTATGGCGATGTACCGCTAGTTCAGGCACAAACCCTGCAACGCCTGCTGCAAGCCCGCGAACAAGGTGTGGCCGTCTTGACAGAAACCCTGGCAGACCCAAGTGGCTACGGCCGTATTATTCGCAACCCGGCAGGCAACGTGATCCGGATCGTTGAGCACAAGGATGCCTGCGATGCAGAACGTACGGTTAATGAAGTCAATACCGGTATCCTTGCCGCCCCCACCGGTTTATTAAAAAACTGGCTTGGCCGCATTGACAACAACAATGCCCAGGGCGAATACTATCTTACCGATGTGGTGGCTCTGGCGGTACAGGATGGCGTAACGGTCAGTGCTGCCCAACCCGATTACCCATGGGAAACACTGGGCGTCAACAGTCGCGTTCAACAAGCCCAACTGGAACGGGCATGGCAGGCCGAGCAGGCTAAACGCCTCCTGGAAGCCGGAGTCACCCTGGCCGATCCGGCCCGCTTCGATTTGCGTGGCGCGCTGACATGCGGTCGGGATGTGTTCATTGACGTCGGTTGCGTTTTTGAAGGCAAGGTAGAACTTGCCGACGGCGTAAGGATTGGCCCGCATTGCGTATTGCGTGATGTCAAGCTGGGCGCAGGCACCCGGGTTGAGGCTTTCAGCCACCTGCAGGAAGCCGAAGCGGCAGAACAAACCGTGATTGGCCCTTATGCACGCCTGCGCCCGGGCACCCAATTAGGCGCACACTCACATGTAGGCAACTTTGTTGAACTGAAGAAAACCACCTTGGGTGCCAACAGCAAGGCCAACCATCTTAGCTATCTGGGTGATGCCCAAATCGGGCAACGCGTTAATATTGGTGCAGGCACCATTACCTGCAACTACGATGGCGTCAACAAATTCCAAACCATTATCGAAGATGACGCCTTCATTGGCTCCGACACTCAACTGGTGGCACCGGTCACCGTTCATAAAGGCGCAACCCTGGCTGCCGGCACCACACTGGTCAAGGCCGCTCCTGCAGATACCCTTACCTTAACCACCAAAAAACAGGAAAGCAGGCAAAACTGGAAACGTCCCGATAAAAAAGCATGAATGCAACCAAGCCGGTAACACCGGCCTCCTCCTCCTTGACGCCGAAACCAGGCGGTTTGCCCACACCAGACCGTTATTGGGCCGCACTCGGCGTGTTGCTTGCGATCAGCATTACCGTTCTTGATTCAGGCATTGCCAATATTGCCCTGCCCACCATCGCCAATGATTTGGGCATTCTGCCATCCACGTCAATATGGATTGTAAATGCCTATACCATTACCATCATTGCCACGCTGTTACCCTTTTCAGCGATTGCCGAGCGCATCGGTTTTACCTTGATGTACCGGATCGGAATCTCTATCTTCATTGCAGGTGCCATTGTTTGCTCAATGGCAGACTCCCTGGGCCTGTTGTTGCTGGGCAGAATCATACAAGGCATGGGCTCATCTTCTGTCATGTGCCTGTTTGGTGGCCTGGTGCGCAATATTTACCCACCGCATAAACTGGCAGCCGGTATCAGCCTGAATGCCATGACGGTGGGCTTGATGGCAGTCTTAAGCCCTTCAATCGGGGCCTTTATCATCACTATTGCACCATGGAAGTGGATTTTTATTTTTACCATTCCATTTTGCTTCGTGGCCCTGTATGCAGCTCGTTTTTTACCGCGTATCCCTAAAATCTCGGCGCCTTTCGACTACATCAGTGCGCTTCTGAACATGCTTGCTTTTGGTTTGTTTATCTGGGCACTTGATGAATCGGGAAACAAACCGGGTATTGCCGCTATCGGCTTGTTACTGTCCCTGTTTTTTGCCGTTTTACTGATCCGGCGCTCGGCACCACAAACTGCGCCACTGGTACCCATTGACCTGTTCCGCATTCCGACGTTCAGCTATGCCATTATGGTATCTGCCCTGACTTTCATGTCTGCCACCGGTGCCATGCTGGCACTGCCGTTTTACTTTCAAAATGTCCTTGGGCTACCCTTGGCAACAGTAGGCATCATGTTCAGCACCTGGCCCATTGGCAGTATTGTTATTGCCCCTCTGGCGGCCCGTCTTTCCTCACACTTTCCCGCTTCATTGCTCTCAGGAATCGGGGCTGCCATCATGTTTGCGGGCCTGGGCGGTTTGCTTTTATTACCCAATCCAAGTCCACTGACCCTGATCAGCCTGTGCATGTTCCTGGCCGGAATGGGCTTCGGTTTTTTCCAGACACCCAATAACAAAGCCATGCTACTATCCACACCCATCCACCGCAGCAGTGCCACCGGTGGTGCACAAGCAACTACCCGACTCTTTGGGCAGGGCGTTGGTGGTGCAATAGTCGCCTTGTGTTTTTCCATCAGCCAGAATGAAGGGGCCATTTATGCGCTGGCCGCATCGGTTGTCATTACCGTCATCGCTGTTCTTATCAACCTAATACGTTATTTCAAAAAACTGGATACCGCCGTTATTTGAATGCCCTCATGACCTCTCAGAAAACCACCCTGGCTGTTGCCATGATCGTCAAGAACGAAGCCCGCATGCTGGCTGCCTGCCTGGATTCGGTCAAGGATATTGCCGATGAAATCATCATTCTTGACTCGGGCAGTACCGATGACACCGAAGCGATTGCCCGCCGTTATACCGACAAATTTTATGTCAATGCCAATTGGCCGGGCTTTGGCCGCCAGCGCCAGATTGCCCAGCAATACGTTACTGCCGACTGGATCTTGTGGATTGATGCCGATGAACAGGTCACGCCCGAGCTGGCAGCCAGCATCCGGGCAGTACTCGCCAACCCGCCTGAAAACACCATTTTTGAAGTGGCCCGCCTAAGCTGGGCCTTTGGCCAGTTCATTCATCACAGCGGCTGGTATCCCGGCTATGTCGAGCGCTTTTACCCCACTGCCCTGACCCGTTTTGATGATGCGCTGGTTCATGAAAATGTCATGCTGCCAGCCGGTGCAAAGGTTAAACAGCTCAAGGGCGACATGCTACATTACACCTATAACAATCTACACGAATATCTGGTTAAATCAGCCAACTACGCCGAAGCCTGGGCCGAGCAGCGTTTCCGCAAGGGCAAGCAAAACAGCCTGGCCTCGGTCCTGATCCATTCAATTGGCCGTTTTTTCAGGACTTACTTTATCAAGCGCGGCTTTCTGGATGGCAAGGCCGGCCTGCTGCTTGCCGTCCTGTCAGTGCAGTCCGTATTTAACAAGCATGCCATTTTATGGCTGAAAAACCGGGAAAAAGACAAAACCGGCAGCTAATAAACACATCAAGCGGTACCTGCCGATGTCATCGCCCTTTGACCCTTTTGCAATCAAAAACCTGCTTTCCGGAAAGTGCCATACACCGTCCCGTCATGACGACATCCGGCATGGTTTCAGGCAGAATAAAATGCTTACTCACCCCAAGTTATTGACATGAAAATACTACAAATGAATTTTGAAAAAGGCTGGCGTGGCGGTGAGCGCCAGACCTTGTTCAGCATGCAGGAATTCCGCAAGGCGGGGCATGAAGTCGCCTTGCTGACTCGCGCGAACAATGAGCTTGCCAAACAGGCCATTGCCGAAGGCTTCACGGTTTACACACGGCAAAAAGCCTGGCAACAGCTGCCCTTCCTGATACGTCACGGCAAACAGTTCGATATCATTCATTCGCAAACTGCCAATACGCTTACCTGGGCAGTTTTGGCCAAACTCTTTTCGCCTGCCAAAGTTGTCTTTACGCGTAGAACGGCGTTTCCCATTGCGGCCAAAAAAGAACGCATGACCCGATTCAAATGGAAAAAAGCCGATTTATTCGTTTCTATTGCCCAGGCAGCTGCCCAAGAGCCCCGCAGGCTTGGCATTGAAACCATTATTATTCCCAGCGCGATTCAGCCTCGCCCCGTCAATTCACAACGGGCCAACACCCTGCGCCTTGAACTTAATCCTGACAACCGCATCATACTGGGCACCGCAGCCGCCCTTACCAAAGAAAAAGACCCCCTCACCCTGATTCGGGCGATTGCACATTTACACAAGCAACGCCAGGATTTCATCTTCATTCACTTTGGTGCCGATGGTGACCAAACCCTTGCGGCCAAAGCATTAATCACGGAACTGCATCTGGAAAACACCTATCTGCTGGCTGGCTTTCACGAACAGGTTGAAGATTACTATAGCCTGCTGAAAGTTTTTGTCATGAGCAGCCGTCATGAAGCACTGGGCAGCAGCGTTCTGGATGCTTTCCTGCAACACGTACCGGTGGTGTCCACCAACGCAGGTGGCCTAAAAGAAGTGCTTGCCGATGGCCGTGGCATACTTTGCGACATTGGCGATGACAAAGCACTGGCCAAAGGCATTGATACCTTACTGAACCACCCTGAAGACGCCCGGATCATGACGGAAAAAGCCTACGCCTACGTGATGGACGAACATAATGTGCAAAAAATGGGGCAACGCTACCTGCAGGCTTACGAAAAACTGCTTGCTACAAGTCATTGACATACGTTTCAAACTTGCTACGGTTAACCGAAAAAAACGAGCGCACATTACGCACGTTTTTACGTGCCGTGAACAAACGATGGACCAGTTCATGATAGGCCTGCATGTCTGCCACCTGAATCACCAGGATAAAATCCGGGCCTGTTGAAACGCGGTAGCATTGCAACACCGCCGTTTCTTCATTGACCTCTTTCTCAAAAGCCGTATTGGCTTCCGCCGTCTGGACATCCAGGGTTACCTCAACAATGGCTGTCAGGGTGCTGGCTATTTTTTGTGGGTCAATAATGGCCACCTGCTTCTGGATCACGCCACTTTCATGCAAACTGCGCACCCGCCGCAAACAGGTAGGGGCAGAGGCATGGACTTTTTCCGCCAGCTCTTGATTCGTTATGGAGCTGTCTTTTTGCAGCTGCTGCAATATGCGCCTGTCCAGTTCATCCAGTTCTGACATAACACCTCCTTTTTTTTGAAATTTAATTCCATTTTTATATATTAAATGGAATAATATTAATATTCACCAATTATATGAAATATCCTTTTATTAATATATCAATTTAGAAATTTAATTTCTTTCATTACGGTGCAAAATACAGTTTTTACTTATCCGAACGGAGTGTTCACATGTGTGGGATCGTAGGTGCTGTTGCGCAAAGAGATATTACCCCTGTCTTGGTTGAAGGCCTCAAGCGCCTCGAATACCGTGGCTATGACTCATGCGGTATTGCCCTGCATATTAATGGCCAGTTGCGGCGCACCCGCAGCACACAACGCGTGGCTGAGCTGGAAACACAAATCAAGCAAGACAATCTAAGCGGCTTTACCGGCATTGCCCACACCCGCTGGGCCACCCACGGCGCCCCAGCCACCCACAATGCACACCCCCATTTCTCGGGCCAGGACAAAGGCGAACCGCGCATTGCCCTGGTGCACAACGGCATTATTGAAAACCACGATGAACTGCGTGAAGAACTGAAAGCCCTTGGCTACACCTTTGAAAGCCAGACCGACACCGAAGTAATTGCGCACCTGATTAACCACCTGTATAACGGTGATCTTTTTGAAACCCTACAGCAGGCCGTGAAACGTCTTACCGGTGCCTATGCCCTGGCCATTTTCTGCCGTGATGAGCCGCACCGCATCGTGGGAGCACGCCAGGGTTCACCCCTTATCGTGGGCATTGGCAACCATGAAAACTTCCTGGCATCGGATGCCCTGGCACTGGCCGGCACCACCGACCAGATCATTTACCTGGAAGACGGTGATGTGATAGACCTGCAACTATCCAAAGTATGGATTGTTGATGCCAATGGCAAACCCGTTGAGCGCAAGGTACATACGGTTCAGGCCCATACCGGTGCAGCCGAACTGGGCCCTTACCGCCATTACATGCAAAAAGAAATTTTTGAGCAGCCACGTGCGGTGGGTGATACCCTGCAAGATATCGACAGCATCACCCCTGAACTGTTCGGCAACCAGGCCTACCGGATTTTCAGTGAGATCGACAATGTCTTGATTCTTGCCTGCGGCACCAGCTCTTACGCCGGAATGACGGCCAAATACTGGATTGAATCGATTGCCAAAATTCCAGTCAATGTGGAAATTGCCAGCGAATACCGCTACCGCGATAGCGTCCCCAACCCCAAAACCCTGGTGGTCACGATTTCCCAATCCGGTGAAACCGCCGATACGCTGGCAGCCCTGAAACATGCCCGTTCACTGGGCATGGAACACACGCTTACCATCTGCAACGTACAAACCAGCGCCATGGTTCGTGAGTGCAAGCTTAATTTCATTACCCGTGCCGGGGTGGAAATTGGCGTTGCGTCGACCAAGGCCTTTACCACCCAGCTGGTTGGCCTGTTCCTGCTCACCTTGGCACTGGCCCAGGTCAAGGGCCGCATTAGCGAAGAAAAAGAAGCCGATTACCTGAAACAGCTTCGTCACCTGCCCACCGCCATCAGTGCCGTACTGGCCCTTGAACCGCAAATCATGGGCTGGGCCGACCGCTTCGCCCGCAAAGAGAATGCCCTGTTCCTGGGCCGTGGCATGCATTACCCGATTGCCCTGGAAGGTGCTTTAAAATTAAAAGAAATCAGTTATATTCACGCCGAAGCATACCCTGCCGGTGAACTGAAACACGGGCCGCTGGCCCTGGTAACCGAGCATATGCCGGTGGTAACCATTGCACCCAAAGACGAACTGCTTGAAAAACTGAAGTCCAACATGCAGGAAGTACGGGCCCGGGGCGGCGAACTTTATGTGTTTGCCGACAATGATTCCAAAATTGCCGCCAGTGAAGGCATGCATGTTATTCGCATGCCAGAGCACTATGGAAAGCTGTCGCCCATTTTGCATACCATTCCGCTGCAGCTGCTGTCTTACCATACCGCTTGTGCGCGGGGCACGGATGTGGACAAGCCACGGAATTTGGCCAAGAGCGTGACGGTGGAGTAAGCCGGGTTCTGTAAACACACATTGACATGGCCGCATTAGCGGCCATTATATTTTTACTCGGATACAGCGGGCGCCCAATTATGTGGCTACAGTTCATCAATCCGATTTTTCTCGTTCCCACGCGGGAGCGTTTGGAACGAGTTTGTGTATGCTGGCTGGTTGCTGCGA
>NZ_JBLWIS010000013.1:0-86996 GCF_048381675.1 Advenella sp. RU8 | reverse complement strand
TTTAAACCACATCAGACTGACTTGACTGCGTTGCTGTGTCAGCAGCAGAGAAACGAGATTATGAAGCACGGGGTTTTGTTTGTCAACAACTATTTTAAAGTATTTTTAAAATAGTTCTTTTTTTAAAAACTGTTCTTTTTAAACCACCTGGCCAACTGCACCTGATCCACCCACCCCACGTTGCCACTGCCTAATCAAAATCCAGATTAACACATCTGACTTTATTAGCGACTTGAAAAGATGGCTTTGCCGGAGGCTGACGGCGATGCACTGTTTTATGATTGATAATCACCTTCTCCTTAACATTACCTAACGCCACCGTGATACATAGATCGCCATAGCGACCTTCGTGCCGTTTATATAGCCTACGAATCTTCATTTTAATGACAGCTTATTTGTCCCGCGCAGCCTGCCCGACATTGCCACCCCCAAAAAGTGGAATAGATGTCCAACATTTGAGGGTCACTTCAGTAAGAGCCACGCGAGTAATTCATACTGGTTAAAAATGGGAGAGATTACGACCGTAACTATGCACAAAACCAGTGACACTACCGTTAAGTCATCAAGGTCATCAAGGTCGCCAGTGGATAGGCGGATATCAAGCCATGGAGAATCTCCATACGCGTTTCTCGAAACAGGCCAGGGCAATGCATTTGGATTCCTTTTATACGTTAATAAATACATTCTGGCATTTAACTGGCCTACAATTAAGGGCCAGATAATGAATAATTTAATAGGCCAGTTTGCGCTATAAGCCGAGAGAGAAAAACCAAATGGCAAAACGTCAGCTCGTGATTGAGATTCCCGCCCTAGGGGCCATCGACCGCAGCAAGGGACGTATCGGCCAACAACTTGCAGCCTCACTTCGCAGGGCCATTTCAACGGGCGAACTAAAGGGCGGTGAACGCTTGCCTTCTACCCGTGCATTGGCAGACTCAATGGACTTGTCACGCGGAACGGTAACCGAAGCCTATGAGCAATTGCGGGCCGAGGGATTACTGGAAACGCAAGCCAGTGGCAGCAGGCAAGGCGGGTATCTCTGTGCGCGCACTCTCACCCATGTGCTCGGAAAATCTGCGGCTTTCAGGCCTCATGCTCGGATTCGGCGGCTTTACCAAAACACAGTTGCTTGGCGCAGTAAAAAAACTGGGGCAAGTTTTGAAGCTGAACAACAAACCGTCACGACGTGAAACATAACGGCATTTTCAACGATAGTCGAACGAATCCTCTAGCAGAGCTTGAGCAAAGATCATGTATTAGTAATGAGGCACGATTTACATAGTAAATTCATCAGTAATCCCTTTTCATTGAACCAATTAAACTATTCACTATCCAATTCTCATCATTATTAAGGAAGAGTACTCCATGTCGATACAAAACGTTTTACAGCAATTAATGCAATCCGCACAGGGCTTGTTGTCTGACCAAAACAACTCACAAACCAAGCCGACCTCCGCTTCAGGTGGTTCTTCTGGTCTTAAAGGTTTTGCGGGCGGCGCACTAACCGGAGGGGCGTTAGCCTTATTAATGGGCAACAAGAAATTTAGAAAAATTGGCGGTAAGGTAGCCACCTATGGTGGGGTGGCCGCATTGGGAGCGGCAGCCTATCATGCTTACGGACAGTGGAAAGAAAACCAGAACCAGGCGTCTCAACCAACTACTCAGCCCGTTGCCACACCTGCACCAACACCTGCACAGATTGCTCATGACACCAAGGCGTTCAGCCAACAGCCTGTTGCAGAGCTGGAAAAACACAGCAAACTTGTTCTGATCGCAATGATTTCCGCGGCCAAAGCCGATGGCCATATTAATGCTGATGAACAGCGCTTACTGGAAGCCGAGTTTGATCGATTGAATGCCTCGCCAGATGAACATGCCTGGATTCGTACCCAAATCAACAGTCCAGCCGACCCGGCGGCTGTTGCCAAACAGGTGGAGACGCCAGAACAGGCGGCCGAAGTTTATATGGCCAGCGTGCTGGTTAACGGTGCCGACAGCTTCATGGAACGGGCTTATTTAGACGAACTGGCACGCCAGCTGGGCCTGGAAGAAAGCCTTAAAACCCATTTGGAGAATTCGGCTTTAAGCCTGCAGCAGTAGGCGCTACGCGACCAATCATCATACTGGTTGAAAATGGCAGAGATTACGACCGTAACTCTGCACAAACCCAGTCATCTTATTTGCTCCTTTCCAGAGCCTGTGCGATGTCATTAATGATGTCATCGGCATCTTCAATCCCAACCGAAATCCGCACCATTTCAGGCAAAACACCGGCGGCACACAGTTGTTCTTCTGACAATTGGGCATGGGTGGTGGAAGCCGGATGCAGCACGGATGTCCTCGCATCCCCCACATGCACGACCAAGGTGGCCAATTGCAAATGACGGACGAAACGGTCAATCGTTTCCAAGCCGCCCCGCACCCCAAACGTCAGGACACCACTGCCATTGTCTGCACGGAAATAACGTGCGATGCGTTCTTTGCCGACCTCATCCAGCCCAGGATAACGTACCCATGCCACCTGTGGATGGTTCTGCAAAAATACGGCCAGCTTTCTGGCATTGTTACCGTGACGTTCCATGCGCAATTGCAATGTATCAATGCCCACATTGAACAGGAATGCATTTTGTGGTGCCAGACAAGCCCCAAAATCACGCAGGATATGGGCGCGAGCCTTGTAGGCGAAAGGTGCCTGCGGAAATTTTTCTGTATAGCTGACCCCGGCATAGCTGGGATCCGGCTGTGTAAAATCCGGATAACGGCCATTATCCCAATTGTAGTTTCCACCATCAACAACAATACCGCCAACACTGGTCCCATGCCCGTCAATATATTTACTGGCTGAATGCGTGACGATATGGGCGCCAAGTTGCAAAGGATTACACAGTACCGGCGAAGCAAGCGTATTATCAATGACAACCGGCAAATCATATTCCTGTGACAATGCGCGAATCTTGTCAAAATCCAGAATATTCAATCCCGGGTTGCCAATCGTTTCGGCAAAAATCAAACGTGTCCTTGGCTGCACCAGTTTTGCTATGTCTTCCAATGGCGCTTCCGGATCAAAAAAAGTCGTTGTAATACCAAATTTTGGCAAAGTTGTATTCAATAAGGAAAACGACCCGCCATATAAAGTGGAAGCAGCCAGTATATGATCTCCATTGCGACAGATATTAACCAGCGCAAGTAAATTCGCAGCCTGTCCCGATGCTGTCGCAACTGCTGCTGCCCCACCTTCCAGCAAACGCACACTTTCTTCAAATGCCGTTACAGTCGGATTACCGGTACGGCTGTACTTGTAGCCTGTGGCCTGCAGAGTCATGACGCGCTGCAAATGCCATATATCGTCATACC
Organism: Advenella sp. RU8; assembly: GCF_048381675.1. Classification (NCBI taxonomy): domain Bacteria; kingdom Pseudomonadati; phylum Pseudomonadota; class Betaproteobacteria; order Burkholderiales; family Alcaligenaceae; genus Advenella; species Advenella sp. RU8. Next base: position 83,642 of record NZ_JBLWIS010000013.1, on the reverse strand, counting down.
GATAAGTTGTGCTTTGTACGACTGGTGCAATGCGTGACTGTCCTGCCTGCGGTGTATATCCTCCTTGCACACAGAGCGTCGCATGACTGAAGTTGTTGTTTTCCATACTGCTTCCCATGTTATGTAACGATCTTAAGCAGCACAGACTAACACCATAAAAAACGCACACCAAAGACAAATACCTCATAACGTTGTGCGTTGTTTTCATAAATTAATTTTTACATATACATATATATTTTTATTATTTTTTACAAATTGTATTTGTTTATATACTGCAAAACATCCAAAGTCATTTATAAGCAAACATCATGACGCACCCCATATTACCAATACTTGATCTTGAACAATTCATCAACGGAGATGAGCATAGCAAGGCACAATTCGTAGATACGCTAAGGATAGCAACACACGACGTCGGCTTTTTCTATCTAAAAGGCTTTGGCCTGGATGACGAAGCCACCCGGCAACTGTTCGATAGCGTCCGCTCATTCTTCGCATTGCCTGCCGCAGAAAAACAGGCTCTGCACATGGTTAACTCTCCACACTTTCGCGGCTATACATCAGAAGGCACTGAAATTACCCGTGGTGAAAAAGACTGGCGTGAACAAATCGACATCGGTGCGGAACGGTCAATCCTTCCATCCGATGAAATCCCATGGAAACGACTGCAAGGACCCAACCAATGGCCTGCCTCTTTACCGGCATTACGCGAACACGTACAACAGTTACAGACAACACTGACTACCGCAGGGTTGGCCCTGTTACGTGCGCTGGCACTGGTTTTGGGACAATCAGAACAACACTTCACTGAAGCGTTTTCTGACGCACCTGTACAGCATGTCAAACTGATCCGTTATCCCGGACGCAGTACCAACGAACCCAACCAGGGTGTAGGTGCCCACAAGGATTCAGGATGCCTGACATTTGTCTTACAGTCTGATAAAGCCGGTCTGCAAGTCTATCACCAGGAGAAATGGATTGATGTCGCCCCCATCCCGGGTACCGTTGTAATCAACCTGGGTGAAGTGCTGGAGCTACTTACCGATGGTTATCTGCGCGCCACGCTTCATCGTGTGGTCAGTCCTGCGGAACAAGAAGACCGTCTGTCTATCGCCTTCTTCCTCAGCCCGCGACTGGACACGGCATTGCCCCCACTGACCTTGCCACCAGAACTGGCAGCAAAGGCACGCGGTGTAGAACAGGACCCACAGAATGTCCTGGTACCACACACTGGACAGAATCTGCTGAAAGGACGTTTGCGCTCCCATCCGGATGTTGCACAGCGCCATTATGCCGATGTTCTGTCCTAACAGGTCAACTGACACGATTTATCTAGCACCCCCAACCATCAAAAAAGGAAAGTACCATGGCCGTAATCCTGCAAGTCAATTACACCCCCAGCGAAGCTCAACAACAAGTACCAGAAGAACAAAAGCTGACAGCAGCCCATCACATTACCGAATTGTCCGGTTTCAAATGGAAAGTCTGGATCAATAACCAACAAGCCAACCTGCGTGGTGGCATCTACCTTTTTGAAAACAGCCAGACAGCAAAGGCATGGGCAGACCAGCTCACCCCCCGGCTGGAACAATCCGGAGGGCGTGATATTTCCGTCACGATTTTTGACGTTGATACCGCACCAAGCGCCGTCACACTCGCACCGTTGCAATAACACCTTATCCTCCGATAACCAGAAAGCACATTAATGTCTTCCTCCAATACACAGCAACGGCCTTCTCTGACACTCAATCAGTCACAACTGGACAGTCTGCAACAATTCTCACTGCTGGACGCGCTATTCGGCCGTCGCTCCAGGCGCTTTGGTGTCGGCATGGAAATTCCCGACGGGCCACTGGCCTACCAATCCCAGCAACCGGCACAAGCACTCAGCCGTTTGGAGCGCCTGCTTCTGGTCACCATCGGCGCTGGCATCAGTGGCTGGCATTTCGGCATTCCTTACACGGAATCCGCCACGCCAGGACTTGGCTGCAATTATCCCGTACGTCCTGCCGGACGCACCTATCCAAGCGGTGCCGGTGTATATGGATCAGAACTGCTCATCGCTGATGACAGCGGCACATACATTACACGTTTTCGTGATCTGGACCCGGCACACATTCTTGAGTTGCAGTCTACTGAAGACCTGCCGCGTTTGCTGTCCTGGCTGGAACAACACATCATCCGCCTGAGTGACAAACGTCTTGACCTGCCTGCAAGCTACCCGCATATCGTCGGACATAACCGTTGGGTTGCCAACCGTCCTGGCACCACGCTTTTCATTCCGGTCATCGACCAGGCGGACTCATTGTTAAACCAGCTCGCAATGCGTGCCGGTGAAGGCATACCTGCCGCCGACCCTGTTACCGGACGTCTGCTGGGGGATCCTACATCATTACTGCGTAAGGGTATCCTGCATGCAGATCGTGCCCTTGCACTGGACGAACTGGAACAGCACTCACGCAACAGCACTGTCGCGGAAGCCTCTATTGCTTCATACAATATCCACCTGGCCTTGCAGGCACTTGGTCTGGGAGGATGGCTATTTTCCGGACTGAACATCCACAGCCTGCTGGGTGGAAAAGCAAAGGAAGGCATCCAGGGATTTGGATTCCGTTTTACGCACCAGCCACATTTCCGGCAACCCAACCCGGTCGGCCTGGATGGTGTTTTTGAACCGCTCGTACCACCTTATGTCAGCTCCATGCACGAAGCCGTACAACGCTTTGCTGAACGCAAGTTTGGAGCACGAGGCAATTTCTCTGCAGACAGGCCAGGTCCTTTCAAGGACAATGCTGCCGTAAAAACAGCCACCGAGCGCTGGTCACAGGAAATGACCGAGTATATCGCTTCCGTTGCCCAGGACATCTACGACTCGTATGACAAGTTTCCCGGCACCATACCCACCGTGTGCATAGCCACCTACACCCAGGCACACCACATTGACCATGGTTTTTACGACAAATTCTTTGGTGAAGATGCCTACCTGTCAACCCATCGTGACCATCAACGCATCTGGCACGAATAAGCAAAACCCTATCATCCAACTAACCATACAAGGAGAAAAACATGTGCGATTGCGGCATGGATCATTTGTTCGACTTCCTGAACAAAGAAAAAAACAACGGTTCATCGGGCTCGCCAACCGATCCTGGCAGACGTTCCCTATTACTTGGTACAGGCGCTACGTTACTGGCGGCCAGTCTGCCCTTGGCATTCAGTGGCAAGGCACATGCGGCCACACCGGGCAAGTTCAGGGTTGGCTATATTGCAGAACCGGCACATGGCCTGCATTTCCTCGCACGGGACAAAGGCTATTTCAAGGAACAGGGATTAGATGTTGAATTTTTCCAGTTCAAATCTTCCGCTGAAGGCCTTATCGCCCTGCGTTCAGGAAAGCTGGATATCGGCACTTTCGGTTCGGCCGCACCACTTGTCTTTATTTCGCAAGGCACACCATTTACCATCTTCGGCGGCATGATGTTGGGTGGACAAGCCGTCATCACACGTCCCGAACAGGCACAGGACCTTAAGTCACTGGAAAATTACCGTGGCAAGAAAATCGCCATTAACCGCCTGTCCACCGGTGACATTGTCTTCCGTCAGGCTCTTCAAAAAGCGGGTTTTGATCCGGAAACCCATGTAACGCGGGTTGAATTTCCGTCCCCTGGTGCCATTGTCGAGGCCGTGATCAAAGGACAAGCGGATGCCGGCATCGTATTCTCACCACACTTTTCCCTGGCAGAAAAACGCGGCATGGCCGTCACCCACTTTTTGGGGGACTTCCTGCCCAGCTATACCTGCTGCCGCCTGACAGCCAACACGGCTGACTACAATGCACGCAAAGATGAATATGGCCGTTTCCTGACTGCCTTGATCAAAGCCTACAAAATATACAAGACAGACCAGGAAGAAACCGTCCGTGTCTTTACCAAGGAACTGAAGATCGATGAAGACGTGATCCGTAAAGATACCTATACACGCCAGGCCTTTGAATCCCATCCTGATCCGCTGAAAAAAGGCACGCTGGAATTCTGGAAGGCAATGGTCGAATCTGCAGGCTATGTCACCAACAAAACATACCCGGTTGAACAGCATATTGACATTGATCTGTACAAACAGTCACTGGATGCCCTGATCGCTCAAAACCCGGGTGAAGAAATTTATGCCAGCCTGCTGGATTTCTACCGGATTAACAATACCTAAGGACTACACGGATGGATTCGATTACCAAAAACCGCTTACATGGCGTTCTGCCAGTGTTGCTGCCAGCCATTGGTAACGCATGGCAACGCATTCATCCGGTACAGCACATTTTATATGTACTGGTTGCCGGAACACTGCTCTGCTCTAGTCATGGTGTCCAGTGGCGCACGCTGCTGCTGATTACCCTCATCGAGATCATTGCCACTTTGCGCACAATCTCCAGCCGCACTCACGCTGCCCGTACGGCAACCGGTGATGTCGCCTCCATCCTGTTCCTGTTTTTTGGTGCCTGGTATCTTGCCACGACGGTCCTGCAATTGCTGGACCCCATGCTGGTACCCGGTCCCGAAGTAGTGCTCGCCCTCTTCACCGCAGAATTGCCTGACACCCTGAAGGGCTTGCGCAGCTCATTGCTACTACTGGTCAGTGGTTATGGCCTGGCAATTCTCACGGCCATTCCCCTGGGACTGATGGTTGGTTACCACCGTCGCACATTCCATGCAACAATGCCGTTCACCAAACTGCTGGGAACCATACCGCCGGTGGTATACATTCCTTATGCCATCCATTTCCTGCCTTCATTTACGGCCGCCTCTGTCACCGTCATCTTTATCGGGGCTTTCTGGCCTATTTTCATCAATACGATTTCAGGCGTATTCAATGTCCCACGTGGAATTATTGACTCTGCCAGGGTATTTAACCTGAATACACGCACCATGCTGGTTCGCGTCATACTGCCCGCATCACTGCCTTCCATCTGCACAGGGGCCACCCTGGCACTATGTTTCTCATTCCTGATGCTGACCATGGCAGAAATGATTGGTGGCAGCTCGGGCATGGGCTGGTATATCAGCAATTTTTCAGAATTTGCCGACTATCCACGCGTTATCGTCGGCATTATCTTTATCGGTATTGTTGTCACCACCATTACGTTCTTCACTGAACGCCTTGAGCGTCATCTATTGCGCTGGCGAGTTTAGGAAACAAACATCATGCATAGTATTACCCTTGAAAACGTTACATTTTTTCACGGACAACAGCGCATCCTGCAAGATATCAACTTGCAGGTTGAGGCGGGTGAATTCATCTGTCTGCTCGGCCCGTCAGGTTGTGGCAAAAGCACCCTGCTGCGTATGTTGGCAGGACTCGATTTTCCAACACGGGGTACCATCCTGCTGGGTGACAAGCCCATTACAGGCCCTGGTTTGGACCGTGGCGTCGTCTTTCAGGATTACTCCTTGTTTCCCTGGTTGACGACCGGCCAAAACATTATCTTTGCGCTGAAACAGGCATTCCCGGGCAAATCCTCATCATTTTATAATGAGCTTGCACATAAGCATCTGCAAGCAGTCAAGTTGGGGCACGCCTTTGATAAGCTGCCAAGCGAACTGTCTGGAGGCATGCGACAGCGTGCAGCCATTGCACGGGCATTTTCCATGAATCCTCCTGTTCTGTTGATGGATGAACCCTTTGGCGCCCTGGATGCCGTTACACGCGCGCACCTGCAAGATGCATTGGTCACCCTGTGGCAACAGGAAGCACAGGGCAGCAAAACCATCTTCTTTGTTACCCATGATGTCGATGAAGCATTATTGCTTGGGACAACTGTTGTTGTCATGGGCGCCAATCCAGGCAGAATCCGTGGAATTTTCCCGGTTGAGCTTCCCAGACCAAGAAAGCACAGTCAATTAACAATGAACGCCTCCTCCCTGCAATTACGGCAAACCTTGCTGTCACTGTTATACGAAGAAACCCCAACCGAAGAGACTCCGTTAGCCGTCTAGGACAGAAGCCCGTAGACTTGCGCCCGCCTCATGATTGGCCTGTTCCATCGCAGCGGGCGTGGCGTGACGCTGACCGAACGCGGGCAGCAATTAATGGTTTATGCTCAAACCATTTCCAGCACACTGGAAACCGCGATGCGGGCCATGCAAAAAAACACGGCAACCGGGCCTGCCAGGCTACGCATTGGTGCCCTGTCTTATGACCCCTTGCTACATGAAGGCATCTGGCTTATGGCCGAAACCGTGGCGGCACGCCATGGCTTTCACCTGAAGCTGGCCTTGGAATGCGCTAGTGATGAAATGCCACCGCAGCCTTATAGTTTCGCAGTATATGGCATACGCACTATTCCACCCATGCACTGTATACATAGCAGCTTTGCCCCCCAGGCGTCTGGCAGCCCTTGCCATCAACGACTTGCCTTTAGGTACCATTGGACAAACGGGTTTTGGGTAGTAAACTAAGTACTTACGCAACCAGACAAGGAATCATGAAATATCTGCTTCAAGTTGACTTCCCCTACACCGGCCCCTGGGGTCAGGAAATGACCAAAATAATGAATGACCTGGCCCATTCCATCGCGAAAGAACCCGGCCTGATTTGGAAAATATGGACGGAAAATGAAAGTGCCAATGAGGCCGGCGGTATTTATCTGTTTCAGGACAAACCCAGTGCCCAAGCCTATCTGGACATGCACACGGCTCGTTTAAAAGGATTTGGAATTCCGCAGGTGAATGGAAAAATATTCGCTGTGAATGATGACTTGTCCAGAATTGACAACGCACCGCTGTAAACACAGTATGTATATAAGCCAAGATGCGCGCACTATCGGTGATTTTGTCCAATAGTAGCTGGATGTTATATCGCTAGCCGCTTTTATGTCATTCAAAATTCGTATGCGTGGCAACCTGTGATTTACGCCAGTAACTACTGGCACGAATGCGTTTTTTATCAATCTTGAACTGATCAATCATGTATTCACGCAGGGCCTTGATATCGCTGTACTCGCCTGCCGCCCAGACAGGCGGCCAGCATTTCAGCGTCATTTTTATCGGCAGGATCACTGTCTTGCTGCACCCAGCGAACCTCAAAATCGCATTGGCCCTGCAACGGTATTTTACTGTCATCACTGGCAATCTTGATAATAACAATGGCCTTGCATGAAGCCGGCAATTCTTCAAGCCTGCGGGCAATAGCCGGAATAGCGGTTTCATCACCCATCAGCAAGTGCCAGTCAAAACCGGCAGGAATCACAAATGAACCGCGCGGCCCGGCCACGCCCAGGTAATGTCCCACCTCTGCCTGGCTTGCCCAACTAGTGGCTGGCCCTTCATGGTTTAAAACAAAATCGATATCCAGTTCATTCGTATCCGGATTGTAGCGACGCGGCGTATAGTCACGGGTCAGGGGCTTGGGGCGGTGCTCATCAAACTTGATGCCCTTTTCCTCCAACACAGGCATATTGGGTTTTTGGCCAGGCAAATCGGGCAAGAACAGTTTAATGTGATCATCAAAAGAGGCGGAAACAAACCCGTTCAGGTCATTGCCGCTTAAGGTAATGCGACGTATTGACGGGCTTAATGGTGTAATTCGTTTAACTTGTAGCAAACGAATTTTGATGGGGTGCTGCAACTTCTGTGTATCTAGTGTACTTTCTGTCATTTAAGACCTCATTCATATCTCTTACAATGCCTAGCAAGATAACATTAATGAGAACTATTATCAAATAAAAACTAGAACAGAACATCTCGAAAAGAAAACATATCTTTCTGTATAACCTGCCACAAACCATGCCCCGTCAGAACAAAGTACATCAGCCCATCCTTCCAAAGCAAAGCGGGTATGTGCCTGACACATGGTAAAAACCACTTACAAAAACACCCGAATATTTCAATAATGAAGCAAATAACCAAAGGGGACCAATAATGAAAAAAATGGAAATCCTTTCTGCCGATGGCCTGCGTGGTGGGCACCGTTTCAAGCAGCGTTGCACTGGCAAACTCGTTCCCCTCACATACCATTACCATGGTTGTGCCCTGGCCACCAGGCGGCCCCATCGTCATCAACCCCTATATAAATGCAGCAATGCCTTATGACGCCCAGAAAGACTTCACGCCAATCACCAATGTGCTGCAAGTGCCGCTGGTACTGGTGATGAACCCAACCATTCCGGCCAATAATCTGCAGGAGCTGCTGGCGTACATCAAAGAGGAATCCATCGAATGGAAAAATCTTGCCAAAGCCACCAGCTCCAAACTCAATTAGAAGCCGTTTCAGGCACATAAATCATGCGCCCGTCATCAAGCCGGTAAGTAATGCCGGCCTTGATGCCCTGCCCCTGCCCGATTTCACCATTGGACTCATAACGTGTCAGCTCTTCACCCTCTTTAATCGTCATGGTCATATTGGCCTTTCCAGGATTTTCAATCACAATCACATCCTGTGCGGCATACGGATTAAGCGGGTTAAGGGCAACCACCACCATCAAAATGCCAATCACCACCAGAAACAGGTCAATCATATTAACCACCGAAAGGATGGGATCGTCTGCGTCATCAGATTCCAGAAATCGCATACTTAGGCCTCCTGCATGACGAGCAGGCCCTGGCGTTCCAGCTCACGCAGTTCCTGTAACAGCCAGCGCCGCCGCACCGTCAAAATGAAAAACGTAATGCTGGCGGCAATCAATGCCAAAATAACCGCAGAAAAAGCGGTCACCAGGTTCTCGCCAACACCGGCGGCATTGCCCCCGCCAAGCGCCAGCAAGGCTGGCCCCATGGGTATCATGGTGGCAATCAAACCCAGCATGGGTGCCGTGCGCGACACAATACGCAACAGTTCCAGGCGATGCATAATCCATAGTTCCAGATCATCAGCAGTGCCACCATGGCTGGCATGCCGCTGACGCAACATCTGTTGAGCGCGTTGCCGGCGCCGTTGCCACCACTCAACGGCAAAACCGCCCAGCGAAGCAAAGGAATACAACAGGCAAAGCAAAATCATCACAAGGACAGGGGCAAGAAAAAGCCCGGCAAGTTCGTACAATCCAGATTCAAGAAAATTCATTTAATACTCCAAAAAAATTATGCGTGTGTATGCCCTGTACGGGTCCTGCGCCATTGGCGCAGCGCACCATACAAGGTGGCAACCCCCAGCAGGGAAAGTGAAAAAACCAGCATCGAGGGAAACGATGGCAGCGCCGTTTCCACCGCCTGCATGACCTGACCACTGACTGCAGACGGCGCCTGGGCGTCGGCTGCAGAAACGGGCTCAGGTGTTGCGGCACCTGCTTCTGCAGCCACTTGCGCCAGGCCAAACCCCTGGGCCATGTCCGCCACAAAAGCCTGTGTCAGCGGATCTCCGGCCGTAGCATTGAACTGCTGTTCCAGTTCCTGCCAGCGCTCGGCCAGCGCCTGCCGGGTGGCTTCGGGCGCATCCCAATAGCCTTTGCGTATAGCTTCGGCCATACGTTCCAGCAACTGCGCCTGGGCGGTTGGGTTGTGCTGCTCAAACCATTCATTCGTACCCAATTGACGGGTATCTTCAATATAAGTGTCGAAGATGGCCTGCCATTGATCGGACCGCACGGTAGCCGGATCCACAGCCTGCCAGCCAAACAGGTTATTAACCGTATCCACAACTTCCAGCGTACCGGCATAACCTTCATTTTGCATGCCCTGTATCCAGTGCGGATTCAGGTATCTGACCCGCATTTCGTTGGAAAGAAAGGCTTGCATGGAAGTGGTCTTGGGTTCTTTTTGGCGCAAATCAGAGATATACAGCGGTGGGCTTTTGCCATCCAGATGCCGGATCGCCACCGACAGCCCACCCAGGAACTCAAAGGGATGATCGGTGGAAAGCACACCATGTATGTTGGATGTGCGTGACATGACCGCTGCATCGGTGCCCCGCAACTGGGCCGCCAGCAGGTTGGCCGAAGATGGCTTGATGGCCCAGCCTTCACTGCCATAGGCATACTGCATGCGATTCAGGAACTGCCCGGCCAAGACGGCATCCCCTTCCCACTGGGTGGATTGCTGCATCATGCCGGGCAGGCCCGTGCCATAATTGCCCGGCGCACTGCTGAAAATCCGGTAGCGGGCAGCCTGCCCAGCCTCGTTTGCAGACATGCCCGATGCCAGCAGTTCGTCCATGATCCGCTTTGTATTGGACGCAACCGGATTATCCGGTTCATCCAGCTCCGCAAGCCGATTCATGGACTCGGCCAGCAAGCGCATAAAACCATCAAACTGATCCCGGTACACACCCGTTGTCTGAATGACAACATCAATACGCGGTCGGCCCAGCGTAGTAGCAGGAATGATCTCCAGACGGGAAATCCGGCCATTGCGCGCCCATACCGGTTTCAGGCCCAGCGCCTGTAAAACCTGCCCTTCGGTAATGCCTTGATGACGCACCGCTTCACCCGCCCACAGGCTGAATGCCAGGCGTTGGGGCCAGGCGCCCTGATGCTCGCTGCGATAAGTATCCACCAGTTGCATCAATGCCGTGCCACCGCTTTCATAAGCGGCAGGCGTGGGCAATTTATCGGGTTCCAGCGCATACAGATTACGGCCGCTGGCCAAACCGGGACGGCGGATGGGATCGCCCCCCGGCCCCGGCAACACGAAATCGCCCGACAAGCCGCTTAATAACGCTTCCATCTCGCCGGTATCAGCCAGGCCCGCGTCCAGCTTTTGGGCACGCCGCAGATGCACCTGAAGTTCAGGCGCAGCCGTGGCAATATCTTCACCCTCACGCAAGTAACGATTCAGGGTTTGGTAAGGAACGCTGCTTTGCAGCTTCGTGAAATCTTCCGCAAACACCCCATCCGGCAAACCCAGCGCCTCATAAAAAGGCTGTCCCAGCTGTTGCATCACCACGGAAAGCCGGTGTTCCGGCGCAGAAGGCTGGCCAAAACGATGCAGCCCCAGTGGCATGGCGGTTTGGGCCAGCGACTGCAAATGATCGTGCAAAACCTGCAGAAAACCCGAAAAATCATCACGAGCCTGACTTTCCTGCCAGCCCAAGTCCTGAATCAGGCTGGAATCACGCGTGGCGGCCAGGATTTTTTCCATGACCGCCTGCTGCACGACACCTTCATCCAGCCGTTCATACTCTTCTATTAGCGTCAGCATATCGCGCAGTTCGTCATAAAGTCCTGCCGGTGCGAAAGGCGGTGTTTGATGACTGATGGACACCGCCCTGCCCCGGCGCCGCGTTTGTAACGCCTCGCCGACGTTATCCTGGATATAAGGATAAAAAACAGGCAAATCTCCCAATGCCAGGAAGGGATAGTCACGCATGGAAAGCCCCCTGTCCTTGCCGGGCAACCATTCCTGGGTACCATGCGTGCCCAGATGGATCAGGGCGTTGGCACCGAACGCTTCACGCACCCACAAATAAGCCGCCATGTACAAATGATCGGGTGCTTTCGACTCATCGTGGTAATGACTGCCCATTTCCGCGGCTCTGGGCATTTGTGGCATGATAACCAGCTTACCCAACTTCATCCTGGGAATCACGAACGCAGGCACGCCATCCACCGTGCGTACCGCCCAATGGTCTGCCGGATTCCCCCAAACCGCCATGCCCTCGCGTGGCCCGGCTGGCAGTTTGTCCAGCCATGCCTGGTATTGCGAAACCGGCAGCACCGCTGCCAGGTCACGGGCCAGCAAATCTTCAGGTGGGCTGCTTCGGTACAGCATGGACAGCATGGCCTGGCCTTTTTCAATCATGTCGGCTTCGTTGATGGGATCAATGTCATAGCCTGCCTGCTTCAGCGCCCGGGTCATGTTTTCAATACTGACCGGAACATTCAGGTGTGAAGCCCCGAAATTGCGCTCACCGGGTGGATAATTCCAGAACATCAGTGCCAGTTGCCTGTCGCTGGCAGGCTTGTTGCGTAACTCAATCAACTTGCGCAATTTATCCAGCAAACCGCCCACCTGTTCAGCCATGGGCACCGCCGCTCCGTCCTGCAAGACAGACAGCACCATCGGGTCGCTCATGCCCCAGGTTTCAGGAATGGCCATAAAGATCGGCACAACCCTTTGCGCCACACCACTGGGCGCTGCCAGCCATTGGGCCTGATCGCCCTCACGATAGGTCAGGGTCTGGATCACGGGGATACCCAATTGCGCCAGTTCGGCAGCACGCTCGGTACTGTTCTGTGTCATGCGCAGGTTGACCATCGCATCGGCACCGGCCGGCTTGATGACCTTCGTCAATGCCTTCGGGTCGTTACTGTCATACCAGAAGGCAAGCGGCAAAATATTTCTGGCTTCGGCGGCGGCAATCAAAGCATCAATAAGCTGCGTCTGCATATCACTGACCACACCGTTGTGAATCAGAAAGGCAACCTGGCCAACCGCCTGGGGCATGCGTGCCCGGGCCCATGCCAGGTAAGTCTCAAGCGACTCGAATACCTGTGGGACGGCCGGATGATAAAACCCGGTCTCAGGCACTGATTCGGCCGCCGGTAGCGAGACAATGGAACGGCCTGCCACAAGGTCTTTGGCGGCCTGGAAAAACAAGCCGAAATTACCGACACCGCCGTTGGTGTAATAGCTTGACAGTTGCCGGGCCTGTTCGGACGTCATGCCGCCAAAGTCTTCAACCCGGTTGCCAACCCTGAGCCAGGGGATATTCCCCTGCCGCAGGTTTTCACCCATCGCACCATCCACTTCGGCACGGGCACTGGGACGCGGCGTATCAAGCACCACCAGGCTGGCACCCGGCAACCATTGTCCGACAGGTGCACCTATCGTCCCAACATCCACATGCTCAAGCCGGACACCGGCACGTTCGGCAATCGGAGCCAGCACCTGAAATTTGGCCGGCAGCACCGAACGGTTGGTAACCACCTTGACCAGCGGAGCCGCAACATCGGCAACTGTCTGGGCCGGGACAAGCCCGGCAATACCCAAACACCACCACAATAATATCCATGAATTAAGCAGCAACTTGCACATAGGATCAGAACCTCATTTCCATGCCAACAAACAGGCGACGCCCTTCATCACTAAAGACATAATCTGCGGACTCATCGGCCAGACGCTTGTCGGTGAGGTTTTCGATACCCGCATGCAGGGTCACATGCCGGTTGACATCGTAACTGCCATACAGGGAAAGGATTGCATAGGCAGGCTGATACCCCGACCCTGAAGTCGTCCGTTGTGAACCGACATACTGCCATCTGAGGCTGGCATCCCAGTCATCCGTCGGTTGCCAGTTCAAGGTGGCATTGGCGGTATGACGCGAACGATCCGTCAGACGCGTTTTGCTGGTGCGGTCCACCGCATCCAGATAGGTATAATTGGTTTTCAGATGCAGGTTCCAGGGCAGCTCAACCCCAAAGACCAGCTCCAGGCCGCTAATGCGAGCCTTGTTGATGTTAACGTACTCGTACGTTTTGATCTTGCCAGTACACCCGGACACACAGTTGCTATCAATCAGGTCTTCCACCTGATTCAGGAACAGCATGGCATTGGCCTGCCAGCGGTCACCGGTATAATCAAACCCTGCTTCATACGATACCGAAGTTTCCGGCTTCAGGTCGGGATTGCCGAAAATTTCCGAACTCCGCCCCCATGTACCTCGATAACCGGGTGACAACTGTTTAAGCGTAGGAGCCCGGAAACCCTTGCCCACACCGCCCTTGAAAACAAGTTCATCATTGAAATGATACAGCACATAAGCACGCGGACTGGTCTGCCAGCCATAATTGGGGTGGTGGTCGAAACGGCTGCCAAGCAGCAATTCCCAGTTTTCCCCCAGCATCATTTCATCCTGCAGGAAGAAAGCCTTGTGGGTGGCATTTTCCCGACCGGACGCATTCACGGTGGGATCTTCCAGGGTTTCCTTGCGCAATTCACCGCCCAGCGTAACGGTGTGCCCGGCCAATGGCTCAAAGCTGATCATGCCACTGGCAACCTTATCGGTAAACTGGTGCGGGCCGGTGCTGCCACCGTCTGTCCGGTCATTGACACGCTTGAGATTGGAGCGGTACAGCTTGATTTCACTTTTCCCCCAGTCCCAGTCTCCGGAATGTGACAGGGAAAGGCGTTGCCGGCGTATATTGTCGTCTGAACGGTAAGTGGTGCTATTGCGCCAACGATCTTCCTTGCCGACACTCATGGTGGCGTCCAGGCGTTGCCTGTCATCAGGTGTCCAGGTTAATCCCACCGTGCCCAACAGGTCTTTCCGGTACCCCATGGAGGTCTCATGAAAAGCCGTGGGCGTTGCACTTTGAGGCGTGTATAAGGCCTGCGTATGTTGATATTGCCCGGACACCGTCAGGCCAAGCACGTCCTGTACCAGGGGACCTGAAATATAGGCACCCAGACGGTGACGGTCACCGCCCCGACTGGTGCGGGGAAAAACGCCATCGGCAGAAAAAACACTGACCCACTCATCGGTGGCACGTCGTGATATCACGTTGACAACACCGCCCAGCGCCTCTGAACCGTAAAGCGAAGACATGGGACCACGGACAATTTCAATACGCTCAATGGCTTCCGCCGGCATCCAGCCGTGTTCAAAATCCGAACCGAAAATAAGGGGACCCGACTGATTGATACGCATGCCATCATACAGGACAAGGGTGTGGTCTGTTTTCATGCCACGAATTGAAATACCCTTGCCATTGATACCTACACTACTCAGCGTCACACCAGGAGACCCCTCTACCGCTTGGGCCACATCATAAATCGGCCGACGACTCAGCTCCTCGCTGTTTAACACCGTGACACTGGCGGGTGCATCCTCCAACAAACGCTCGCTTGCCGATGCCGTTACCACAATGGGATCCAATTGGGTAACACTGGCAACGCTGGTATTGACCCAGACAGTACCAAATAGGGCACCGGCTACCGTAGGGCAGACCAAGACGGACCGGCGAAAACGTGATAGGCAAATAAAATTAAAATCTGTCATTTGTGAATTTATATATCCATTTATGTTTATAGGTAACAAAGCACGGACGCAAACTGACTGTGACGCCGCACGTTACTAGAGTCTGGAATAGACGATTGTTACTGATGCATTGACCGATTCACCGATTACCGGAAAGACTTAATGCCTGGGCGCGGGCCTGATATTTGAAGCAGGTGCAAGAAAAGGCAATAGCGCAACCGGCCTGACGCTGTCGCATAAGCGGGAATGGACCATAAACACAAAAAAACCCCGGAAAACAATCGTCAAGGCATGATTGAGGCGAACACAATCACTGGCAAAAAGTTAACCGAGGCTTAAAGGAGGGGCACGAGAGCCCAGTGGCGGGCCCTGGGCGGGCAAAGGAGGGAGTGCTTCATTGCCATGTAGCAATGGGGCAGGACGTTGCGTAACGAACGTCACCAACGCAGGCGCTTCAGATGCGGGAATTAATATTTGCGATGCAAGCAGGCAAAATGAGCAATTCTGATTGTCAAAATAATCGCCTGACGATGGCTCGACTGGCTGCCCGTTTGCATCCACCAGTATGGTGCTGGTACCGGCAACGGTACAGATGGTAATGGAAAATCTTCCGTCGCGGGTGCCGGAAAAGTCGGGCATATAGCCGACAGGAATAAGCGCCCGGCACAGCAACGACAAAACCGTCAGGCAAAAAAGAATTTGCCAGACGCGTGTCATCTTGTATCGAGGTTGATCCTGAAGGATTCGCATAGCCCGCAACTATAGCATATTCGCCGCCCCGCCCCAACGTTGAAATCAGACAAGTTCTTGTCCTTCATACAACCGGGACACCCGCCCATATGTCATGTTTGTGTCTTGTCATTGTCATATCCACGTGCTAGGATCATGTAACAATAAAATAAAATGTCGTTCCAGCTATCTATGTTTATCCTATTTCAATTGAAAATACCCTATGGCTTCTGACACAGAACCACCCAGTACGGTGCTGGCCAACGCCAGCCAAACTTCGATTGTCTTTTGCACTGCATACCCCGTTACGCCTAATAGCCCGCTTCGGATTCATCCGTCCCGGGCTAATGCCACTGTACGCCTGTTTGCCTTGCCACGCCTTTAGCCCCAAACACAATGATTGAACTATTCATGGACCCCGCTGCCTGGATCGGTCTTGCAACGCTTGTCGTTCTGGAGATCGTCCTTGGCATTGATAACCTCAGCTTGAAGGGGTTTCTCACAAAGGGTCAGCCTCGGGCGGTTACGCCAGCTTTGGCGTCGTTGTCACACAAATTGTGGTACTGGATGCCGTTTTTTCCCTGGATGCGGTCATCACGGCGGTGGGCATGGTAGACCAGTTGCCGGTCATGATGGCTGCGGTCATCATATCCATCGGTGTCATGCTGGTTGCTTCCAAGCCGCTGACACGCTTCGTCAACGCGCATCCTACTGTTGTCGTATTGTGCCTGAGCTTCCTGCTCATGATCGGTCTGAGCCTGTTCGCCGAAGGCCTGGGCTTTCATCTACCCAAAGGTTATTTGTATGCGGCCATTGGCTTCTCTATCATGATTGAAGCCCTGAACCAGATCGCCCGACGCAATATTGTCCGGAAACAGGCCCGTTTCCCCATGCGTGAGCGCACTTCAAAAGCAGTTCTGCGCCTGCTGGGTGGGCGTCAGACACAAGAGGAGCACATCGGTGAACTGCCCGATATCCCTGAAGACATGACGCCTGCCGCCTTTGCCCCGGAAGAGCGCAGCATGGTCAGCGGTGTCCTGACACTGGCCGAACGAAACGTACGATCCATCATGACGCACCGCTCCGATATCTCATGGGTGAACCTGGATGAAGATCCTGAAAAAATCCGTGAAAAACTACTTGAAGTGCCCCATGGTTACTTCCCGGTCTGCCGTGGATCCATTGATAATGTTATTGGGGTGGCCCGCGTGAAAGACCTGCTTGGCGACCTGATCCGTGATGGCAAAATCAATGAAAAAAACAGCTTGCGCACCCCGATCTACGTGCCGGAATCCATCACGGCCATCAACCTGATCGAAACCTTGCGCCGGGCCAGCGGGCAAATCGTTCTGGTCAGTGATGAATTTGGTGAACTCATGGGCGTGGTTTCCCCCATCGACATCCTTGAGGCCATTGCCGGTGAGTTCCCCGACGAAGACGAAACCATGGAAATCCAGGCAACCGGACCCGGGCACTGGACAGTGGCAGGCAGCGCCGACCTGCATCAGCTGGAAATTGCGCTCCAGACAGAAGGACTGGTTAGCGTTGAAGGCGACTACGCCTCCCTGGGGGGATATATGCTCAGCCGATTCGGCCGCCTGCCCATAGAGGGAGAAACCCTGATCCATGAGCAGTTCGAATTACGGGTGGCAAGCATCGAAGAACAACGCATTGGAACCGTCAATATACGCAGGCTCGAACACACCGACTCAATCGAAACCTGACAGGTTCATGATTGATCAAGGCGGTTGGCTACCCTAAAGGCATATTAAGCCTGCCAGGGCTGGCCATTTAATTGCTATGCTTTTTTCCTGCCAATGGAGTTTCGGCTGTCATACTATTGTAACTGGCCAAGATTAGGCTGCTTCCTTTTAACCATAAACAGCTCCCTGACATGAACCTTTCTCTTTATGATATTCAATTCCTGTTTGAAAAACACGGTGCTTCACTTTATGGCGGTGAAGCCGTTACACAACTGGAACATGCCCTGCAAACGGCTGCATTGGCTGAATCGGAAGGAGCTTCCCATACCCTGATAGCCGCATCCCTTTTGCATGACCTGGGCCACATCATTCAGGTACAGCAGCAGGAAACCGCTGGCCTTGACCAGGAAATAGACCATCGGCACCAGACGTTTGTCCTCCCTTTTCTGCAGGAAAGCCTGCCGGATGCCGTTCTGGAGCCAATCCGCATGCACGTTGACGCCAAACGCTGCCTGTGCGCGATTGATGAAAACTATTTTTCAACCCTGTCTCCGGCTTCGGTACACAGTCTTGAATTACAGGGCGGAATATTCAACAATAAGCAGGTAGAAACTTTCATGCAGCAGCCTTATGCCGTTGATGCCATACGGTTGCGCCGCTGGGATGATCTGGCCAAAGTGCCTGGCCAAGTAACACCTGACCTTGCTCATTTCCTGAGCATTGTGGCCAATGTCCAGGAAATCCACGCCCTGGAAAAGCAATAGCATGATGTGCCTGGCTCGGCCTGAATTGTTCCCCATGTGAAACAATGCAGTCCATTTTGGTGGTTTTTTAGTCCTGTTATCTTGTATATAGTGGAATAATACGATTAATCCCCAGGTTACTGATATTTAACCAGCACCATTTGGCAGAAGCATGCCGGCCAGGAGCAAAACATGAGCACAAGCACCAACCACACCGCTGTCAACCACCCACGCAAGGTAGAACACCTCGTTGTCGGCCAGCCCACTTCCGATGGCGCAGGCGTCAAACTGACCCGTGTGCTTACCCAAAACCTGCAACGGCGCCTTGACCCGTTCCTAATGCTGGACAACTTTGGCAGCGACAACGCCAACGACTACATTGCCGGTTTTCCCGACCACCCGCACCGTGGTTTTGAAACCATCACCTACATGATTGCCGGACGCATGAAGCATCGTGACAGTGCCGGCAATGAAGGCTTGCTGGAAAACGGCGGAGTGCAATGGATGGTAGCCGGCAAGGGCGTCATCCACTCGGAAATCCCGCAACAGGAAGAAGGTGTCATGGAGGGCTTTCAGCTGTGGCTGAACCTGCCCGCCCGAAACAAGATGACCCAACCCTGGTACCGGGACATCAAAGCCGAAGAACTCCCCAAATTCCGTACCCATGAAGACGTTAATGTAACCGTTATTTCGGGCAGCAGCCACGGTGTCACCGGCGCCGTCACCCGTGAAGTGACCGAGCCGCTCTATCTGGACCTGCATATGCCAACCGGCAGCCGTTTCGCACAACCGTTAGCCGCCACCCACAATGCCTTTGCCTATGTGTACCGTGGCGAAGTAACTATAGCTGGAAAGGCTGTACCGGTTCAGCGCATGGCGATCCTGGATAACAATGCCCAGGCCGATGGCGTCGTGATTGAGGCCAGTGCCGATGCACGGGTATTGCTGATTGCCGGCCAGCCGCTGAACGAACCCATTGCCCAATATGGACCTTTTGTCATGAATACCAAGGAGGAGCTGTACCAGGCGCTGCAGGATTTCCGCGACGGCAATTTTGGAGAATCCGCCTGATATCCGATGGTATGATGTTCAGGACAATTCAGGCAGAGGCTTCCCGCAACTATGATGAACAACAGCAACAACCCGCCTTCAGGCAAGCAAGACAACAATAACGCCAGACAACCCGGTAAACCGCTACTGCCGCAAGGCAAATTCTGGCTAATCATCCTGTTGGTCCTGGTTGTCAATTACCTGGCTACACAATGGTTCTTGCCTGGCGCCAACCAGGCGGTTCCGGTTCCTTACTCCACGTTCAAAGAACAGGTTGCCAATGGCAACGTCCAGGCCATTCAAAGCCAGGGTCAAACCATCCAGGGACAATTCAAGCAACCAATCACCCTGCCTGGTGCCGAAGAGGCTACCCAACAAGCGGCAACCGAGCCGCCACGTAGTATCACCGCGTTCGCTACGGTTGTGCCCGACTTCGCCGATCCGGGGCTTGAATCGTTTCTGGCCAAACACAATGTCAAGATCAGTGCCATGCCAATCCAGGACGGCAGCTCGTTATCAAACCTGCTGTTTGGCTTTGGACCGGTACTGCTGATCATCCTGTTTTATGTCTGGCTTTATCGTCGTGCCTCGGCTCAGGCCGGCGGCGGACTGGGCGGTGGCATGTTTGGCCTGGGCAAAAGCAAAGCACGCCGCTATGATCACGAACAGGAAAAAAGGATCACCTTTGAAGAGGTAGCCGGCATTGATGAAGCCGAAAACGAACTGGTTGAGATTGTTGATTTCCTGAAAAACCCCAAAAAATACACGGCTCTGGGTGCTACGGCGCCAAGGGGAGTCTTGCTTGTGGGCGCACCGGGAACCGGCAAGACGTTGCTGGCCAAAGCCGTTGCCGGCGAAGCCAATGTGCCCTTTTTCTCGATGAGCGGTTCGGAATTTGTTGAAATGATTGTGGGCGTAGGTGCCGCGCGTGTACGGGACCTCTTCAAGCAGGCCCGTGAACATGCACCCTCCATCATTTTCATTGATGAAATCGACTCTATCGGTCGTGCCCGCGGCCAGGCCGTGCTGGGTGGTGCCAGCGAACAGGAACAAACGCTCAACCAGATCTTAACGGAAATGGACGGTTTTTCAGGCAAGGAAGAAGTGATTGTACTGGCCGCCACCAACCAGCCCGACATCCTGGACAAGGCCCTGTTAAGGGCCGGCCGCTTTGACCGCCGGGTGGTGGTGAACCTGCCCGATAAAGTAGGGCGCGAAGCCATTTTACAGGTCCATACCCGCGACAAACCCCTGGCCCAAGACGCAGACTTAATGGAAGTGGCCGCCACCACACCGGGCCTGTCAGGGGCGGATCTCAAGAACCTGAGCAATGAAGCTGCATTACTGGCGGCCAAGCGTGGGCAAAATGAAATTCATCTGAAAGATTTTATCGACTCCCTTGAAAAAATCATTCTGGGTCCAGAGCGACCGATTATCCTGAGTCCGGCAGACCGTGAACGAATTGCCTATCATGAAAGCGGGCATGCCATTCTGGGACTGGTTGTGCCCGGTGCCGATCCCGTCAACCGGGTGACCATCGTGCCTCGTGGGCAGGCCCTGGGCGTCACCTACCAGCGACCGCCGGCAGACCGCTACAACTACCCCGAAGCTTACTTGCGGGCGCGTATTATTGGCATGCTGGGCGGACGCGCGGCCGAAGAAATCGTTTACGGCACCAAAACCACCGGAGCGGAAAATGACATTGAACAGGTCACCGAACTGGCCCAAAACATGGTAACGCGCTGGGGCATGAGTGAGAAACTGGGCATGGTCAAACTGGCCGCCCGCCAAAATCCATATCTTGGTGCCGGGCAGCGGCAGCTTGACTCGGTCAGCGAACAGACGGCCGCCCTGGTTGATGAGGAAGTACATAAAATCATCAATGACAGCCACGAAAAGGCCAAACAATTGCTACGCGACCATCGCAAGCAACTGGATGCCCTGGTTACGGCGCTGCTGGACCGCGAAACCCTGGACGAAAGGGAAATCCTGGATGTCACCGGGCTGCCACCGGCACCTGCCCTGAAAGACTTGCCCAACCAGGCCAAACTGGAAAGTTAAAGCTGAAAATATCTGCTGGCAAAGAAATCAGGTCTTCAATTTTTTTCCTCATTAAGGCCACGAAGACATGCGGTTTCTTGCCAGGCACGACTAAAAAACAAAACCAAGCTGCCTGCCAACCCTTATACCTGATATTTCCCTTTCTTTTCAGCTCATTAACAAACAGCGTCAAGTGTGCTACAATGATTTATTGTCATCGCTACTGATGGCGTAATACTCAACGGGTATCCTTAACCTAACCACTTATTCTAAAGTATTAATCTTTTAATATTTCAAGAATTCTACTCAGTGCCTGGCTAACTAACCCAGGCAGCTATACCGGCTATACGCTATATATCTTTTCCCCTTGCGGAAAAAACGCTACGTCCCGATACCCGCAGCGCTACAGCGCTTATCCACGCATACCGCTTGCTTAAGCCTCGGCCAAGCCTTGCTTATGCATGTTATTTTTCAATTACACAGGAGATTTATCTATGGCCAAAGAAGCATTAATAGAAATGAATGGCATGGTAACCGAAGTACTACCTGACTCCCGCTTTCGTGTCACTCTGGATAACGGCCACCCGCTTATTGCCTACACGGGTGGAAAAATGCGCAAACACCATATCCGTATTCTGGCAGGTGACAAAGTGTCGCTTGAAATGTCGCCTTACGACATGAACAAAGGCCGCATTACCTTCAGGCACCTGCCTGGTCGCCCGGCAAACGGCACCGCCACACCCCACAATAACAAATCACAAAACCGCCGCTAAAAAACCACTGGGAGCAATACCGTCCTGATATTGCCCCCAACACTCACTGCAGTTCTTCAACCAACGTTTTCACCAGTTGCCCGGCCGACATTTCCCTCGCCAGGTAAGCGGCTTGCCCTGCCCACTGGGCGGAAAATTCAAAATCGCCCTTGGCATTGGCTGCGGCAATCAATGCCTTGCCAGCATCATAAGTCATCGGATAGCCCGGCGTAGCCGGTGCGCCAACCTCCTCAAGACTGGTCATCATACGGTTAACGATGCCTCTGGCAGCACGGCCGGAAATAACCGTTGTAACAGCCGTATGCAATGCCCGCTCGCTTTTCAGGTTGGCACGGTAAGCCGCATTGGCAGATGACTCGGGGCAAAGTACAAAAGCCGTTCCCATCTGGGCGGCACACGCCCCCAGCTTCAGCACGGCCCTAATGCCGCTGCCATCCATGATTCCCCCGGCGGCAATCACCGGCAAACGGCAATGTTTAACCAACAGGCGTACCAACGCCAATGTCCCCATGCAAGCATCACCCATGTCAGGGTCAAAGACGCCCCGATGCCCACCCGCCTCATAACCCTGCGCCACAATAAAGTCGATCCCGGCCGCTTCTATTTGCAGGGCCTCTTCCAGTGTGGTGGCACTGGCAAGCAAGGTAATGCCAGCCTCTTTCAGGGCACGGATATAAGCGCCTGAAGGCAAACCAAAATGAAAACTGACGAAGGCGGGCTTAAGCGCCAGCAGCAGGTCCAGCATGGGCCGGTTATCCACAAACGTGTCATAAATCTCATGTAACTGTGCTGGCGGTGTTGCCCCGAATTCATCAAACAGCGGTTTAAGGTATGCCAGCCAGGCCTGTTCTTTTTCATGGTCTTGCGGGGTACGCTGATGACAAAACACATTCACGTTAAACGGTTTATCCGTCAAGGCCATGGTTTGCTCAATCATCTGGCGGGCGCTTGCCGTACTTACCGCAGCCACGCCCAGTGA
Source organism: Advenella sp. RU8 (assembly GCF_048381675.1). Taxonomy (NCBI): domain Bacteria; kingdom Pseudomonadati; phylum Pseudomonadota; class Betaproteobacteria; order Burkholderiales; family Alcaligenaceae; genus Advenella; species Advenella sp. RU8. The sequence goes on along the minus strand of NZ_JBLWIS010000013.1, from coordinate 60,724 downwards.
ACCCAAGGCACCGGCATTGGATACCGCGGCAGCCAGGGCCGGTGTGGAAACCCCCGCCATAGGTGCCTGGATGATTGGAGATTTGATGCCAGGTAATAAAAAGGTTTTGTCTGCCATGTTATGAGTATCCCTGAAAACAGTTGGTTTGGTTTTTAAAATACCATAACAAACCGGCAAGCAAATATATCCGCTTCCCGCAGTAAGGTTTTTTCCCTGTTTAAAAAGCGGGCAATACGCACTATACTTGCAAAAAATAACCATGACCTGACGGGTTATTCTGCCTACACCAGTCAGTACGCCAAGCAGCGGGACCAAGGAGCCAATTCATGAATGCAACAAGCAACACCAATCAGCTTTTTTCCCTCAAAGACCAGGTTGCCCTGGTAACCGGTGCCTGCAGGGGCCTGGGCTACCAGATTGCCCACGGCCTGGCCAACGCCGGTGCCACCGTACTGGTACATGCCCGTGACGAGCAACGCGCCAAAGAGACCGCCCATGCATTCAATAACATGGGCCTGTCTGCCAGCTGGCTGTCTTTCGACATCAATGACCACCAATCACGCCGCGAGGCCTTTTCCCAGATAGAAGACCAATACGGGCGCCTTGACATCCTGGTCAACAATGCCAGCATCCGGATTCGCAAAACCCTGCACGACCTTACCCCGGTTGAAATCGAGCATATCGTTCATACCAATATCCTGGCCAATATCGGCATTTCCCGCTCCGCCATTGATCTCATGCGTAAAAACCGCTATGGCCGCATCGTTACCATCAGTTCGATTGCCGGGCATGTTATTCGCCATGGCGATTTCATTTACCCCATTACCAAGCAGGCCCTTAATACCATGACCCGCTCCATCGCCGTTGAGTACGGCCATGAAGGCATTTTATGCAATGCGGTTGCCCCCGGCATTTTTGATACCGAACACAATGAATCCCTGATAAAAGAACCGGAAACCATGCGTAAAATACAAGAACGCAACCCCCTGCAACGCTTGGGCAAACCCGAGGAAATCATCGGTCCGGTACTTTTCCTGACCTCACCAGGCGCTTCCTATATCAATGGACAAATCCTGGCTGTTGATGGCGGGCTTTCCGTGGCTTTTTAATGGTTCTTATCCTCGTTTAAACGTTTTTAAATACTTTTAAGGCTTAGGCCTTTACCCGTTTTATATATGCGTGGCGGCTCCCGCCAGCGTACCGGATTTCAATGTTGATTATCTTTTCGGGCAGATGTTTGTGCCGGCTCAGGATTTTTCAGATTCGGACGGAGTAAGCGCTTCTGGTGTATTGCCTGTGCCATCAGGAACAGGCGAACCAGCCTCTGGAGCTGGACTCGGAATTTCAGGTGCAGACAGGCTGGTATCGGGCACCAGGCTTTCATTAATATCTGCCACGGGCATTTGCAAACGCGCCTCTTCCAATTGCAATCTGGCGGTTTCCATCCGTGCCTGGGCCTCTTCGGCCAGCAAACGGGCTTCATCCGCACGGGCTTTGGCCTCTTCGGCACGCGCCTTGGCTTCTTCGGTTTTCAGGCGGGCTTCTTCAGTCTTGAGTTTGGCCAGTTCCACATTGGCCTGCGCTTCCATGGCATTGTTTTTGGCGGCCTCGGCATTCAGGCGGGCGGCTTCTTCATCTGATTTGGCTTTGGCGGCCAGTGCCTTGGCTGCATTTTCCTTGCTTAAGGCTTCTTTCTGGCGCAGACGAGCTTCATCGGCAATGGCTTTGGCTTCATCCTTGCGGGCCTTGGCCTCGGCAGCCCGGGCCTTGGCTTCGGCCTGTTTGGCACGGGCAAGCTCCACTTCAGAGTGATCAATGTCGCCATGAACGGTTACCGGCGGGCTGCTCACAGGCACCCCCTGGTCACAGCCCGTCAAAAAGCCTGCAACTATCATCAACGATATGACCAATGCCTTGCCGGAAACGTTCATTTGCCTTGCCACCATACTCCGTTAAAAAAGCAACAATAACAGCTTATATCACGAGAAACAAGATGGGAAAATGCCTGTAACCCGCTAATAACCAATCGTCACGCCATCCGGGTTGCGCGGATCGGAATAACCATACAGCACATTGTCGCGTACCTGAATGGTTTGCGTGCGACCCATGGCGGGCTTCAAGGCAATTTCATAACCCTTTTCCTTTAACAGGGCCAGGGTATCGGGGCTAAAGCCTTTTTCCACACGCAACTCATCGGGCAACCACTGATGGTGAAAACGGGGTGTTGACGCTGCTTCGGCCGGGTTCATGCCAAAATCAATACTGTTCAGGATGGTTTGCAGCACGGTCGTGATAATGCGTGCCCCACCCGGACTACCGGTGACCAGCCAGGGTTTGCCGTCTTTCAGCACCAAGGTGGGCGTCATGGAAGACAGAGGCCGTTTTGCCGGCTCAACCGCATTGGCATCGCCCCCAATCAGGCCAAACACATTGGGTACGCCCGGTTTGGCCGAGAAATCATCCATCTCATTATTCAGCAGAATACCGCTTTCACCAGCCACAATACCACTACCAAAATTCAGGTTAAGCGTATAGGTAACGGCCACCGCATTGCCGTCTTTGTCCACCACCGAATAATGCGTGGTCTGGTCACTTTCGTAGGGTTGCGGCTTGCCCGGCAGAATTTCTTTAGATGGCGTTACCTTATCAAAAGAAATGGTATTGGCCAGGCTGTTGGCATACGCTTTTGAGGTGAGCCCTTTTTGTGGCACCTGGGAAAAATCAGGGTCGCCCAGATACTCGGAACGGTCGGCATAGGCCCGTTTCATGGTTTCAGCCACCAGGGTAACGGTTTTTGAACTGTTCAACCCTAAAGTATTAAGGTCGTGCGGTTCCAGCATATTCAGCATCTGGATCACATGAATACCCCCAGAACTGGGTGGCGGCATGGAAACCACCTCATATCCGCGATACGTGCCTTTCACCGGCTCACGTTCGACCACCTTGTAATTGGCCAGGTCTTCTTTGCTAATCAGGCCATCATGCTTGCCCATTTCCGCTACAATCTGGTCGGCAATTTTCCCCTTGTAGAAAGCATCGGCACCTTCTTTGGCAATCAAACGCATGGATTCAGCCAAGTCTTTCTGCACCAGCAAATCACCCGCTTTCAACGGTTCGCCATCCTTGAAAAATATGGCTTTGGTGGTGTCCCACTTACCCAGGCTTTTTTGGGTGGCAGCCAGGTTTTCTGCCAGTGAATTGCTAACGATATAACCGTTTTCCGCCAGATCAATGGCCGGCTTAATAAGCTGTTCCAAGGGCATGCTACCCCATTTTTTGAGGGCATGTTCCATACCGGCCACCGTACCCGGCACGCCAACTGCCAGGTGGGTATATAGCGATCTGCCTGCTGCCACGTCCCCCTTTTCGTCCAGATACATGTCACGGCTTGCCTTGGCCGGTGCCATTTCCCGGAAATCAAGGGCAATGGTTTGGCCACTCTCCCTGTCATGCACCATCATGAAACCGCCGCCGCCCAGGTTGCCCGCATTGGGCAGGGCAACCGCCAGCGCAAAGCCGATTGCCACGGCCGCATCAACGGCATTACCGCCTTTTTTAAGGATGTCCAGCCCTATGGCAGAAGCCAGGTCCTGCTCGGTGGCCACCATCCCGTTATGGGCAATGACCGGATGGAAAATATCCATGTCATAGTCATACTGTACCTGGGGTGGCGCCACCGGGACGGATGTTTTGGCCTGTAACGGTGTAACAGAAACCCCTGCCAGTAATGTCAGGCCAAGGAATGTAACAACGGCACTTCGCTTGAGATGAATAGACATAATGCCTCCTTGATGGATATTAAGCAGCATTCCCAAGCGGGAGCATGGGAACGAGAATACAAATATTAAATCAGACGTGATCGTCTTCAATACCGCCGTTTTAAATCATCAAGATAACGCCGGTCACGCTTGGTGGGGCGGCCATGCAAAATGGTATCGGCAGGCTCATTGGCCAGCCGTCTTCTTTCTTTTTCCGCTTCCCGGGTCTGGATGCTTTCAGGGGTTTCTTCGTACAGCAACTGCGCCACCGGTGCCGGGCCACGTACCGCACTTAAGGCCTTGATTTCCACCACCCGAACCATGCGCTCCTGCCGGATGGTGATCCTGTCACCGACCTTGACCTCGCGTGCCGGTTTGCTACAGGCCTGTTCATTCACATCCACCCGCCCTTTTTCAACTTCGCTGGCCGCCAGCGAACGGGTTTTATAAAACCGGGCGGCCCAAAGCCATTTATCAATACGCAGTTTTTCAAGCGTGCTCATTCTTGACACCAAAATAGTAAATACTTAGCAATGATACTATAGCCGTCAGTAGCAGTCCTGTTGTGAATATAAGGGAATACGCACCCCATTGCGCCAGCAGAAAGGCAAATGCCAAAGGTGAAAACGACTGCACGATACGGGCTGGCATGGCGATCAACCCCAGCCGTTGTCCATAATTGGCAGCACCAAACAGGGCCAGCGGAACCGTTCCCATGGCAATCGTCAACATGCCATTGCCCGCCCCATGCAAAATGGCAAACATATTAGGGCTGCCATTAAAAAACAAGAACAGCACCGCCCCCACAGGATGCAAAGACGCGGCCAAAACGGCCACCAGAACCGGATGCACCTTCCCCAGAAAAAAGAACTCAAACAAACGGGCAGCCACCTGGGCCGGACCAATCAGGGCACCGGCCATGACCGCCACAGACAAGCCATACCCGGCCAGCACGATCAGTTCAGGAAAGTGTGCCGCCAATGAAGTGGAAATAAACCAGGCTACGGCAAAAACATAAGACAGTAACATCATTTGCCATAGAATCCGCTTTGACCCCTGCGACCTGCCTGCCTGGTTTTCAGCCTGCAACGGTTCTGTTCCGGTTTCCTGCAGAACACCGGTTTCGGCTTGGGTTTCATGCTTGATGGATGGTACCAGCAGATGAAGCGGCATTCCCAGGATCATATGCAACAATGCCCACATCAGGCAAACCTGCGGCCAGCCCCAGTACTGTAATACCCAGCTCATTAAGGGCCAGCCTACCGTACTGGCCAGTCCACCCAGCAAAGTCACGCCCATGATGGCAGAACGGGCCTGTTTGCCATAAAACCGGGTCAGGGTCGCAAAAGCGGAGTCGTACATGCCATGTCCCATCCCCAGGCCAATCAGGCCAAACCCCAATCCCACAACCATAATGTCCTTCGCGGATGACAACAGCAGCAAACCCGTCATAAAGAACAGGCTGGACAGCAGCAGCACCGGCCTGCCTCCCACCCGGTCTATTCTTCGCCCCGTAATGGGGGTCACAAAAGCGGACAGCAAAAGGGCCAGGGAAAACGCGGCAAACACCCATGCTACCGGCATATCCAGTTCATTGGCCATTGGCTGGGCAATCATGGCCGGCAAATAATAAGTAGAGGACCAGGCCAGCATTTGGGTAATACCCAGTACAATAGTCAATAATGTTTTATGGTTGGTTTGAACAGTCATGGTGTTTAGCTGGTTATATTGAGCTGGCTTTGAATTTTAGTGATTGAACCCCATATTGCAGTTTGACATACTCTCATTACCCCACAAAGACGCTTAGCATGAAAAAAATACTCCTGGCCGCCCTTGCCCTATCCGGTTTTTTCTTTCAACCCGCCGCTCAGGCCGAAGAGGTTGGCTGCGTCAGTACCACCTGGCGCGTTGTCAATAATGACAAAGTTTGCGTTCAATCATTTAATGACCCCGATATTGAAGGTGTTGTCTGCCACTTGTCGCACGCCCAAACCGGTGGTATTTCAGGCGCACTGGGCCTGGCAGAAAACCCCTCTCGCTTTGCCATTTCCTGCCGCCAGGTTGGCCCCATCAAGGCCGCCAAAGCCATCCCTGACAAAAAAGAAAATATCTTCACCCAGCGCATGAGCCTGTTATTCAAAGACCTTAACGTGACCCGCCTGCTGGATAAACCCAATAATACGCTGGTTTACCTGGTCGTTAGTGAACGGGTGATTGAAGGTTCACCTTACAACAGCATTTCAGGCGTTCCGCTCATGCCCTGGGGCGATAAAATGCCTGAGGTGACTTTCAAGAAATAGTCCTTCCACGCCTGTTATAAGCTAGTTTTACCCTTTCCGCCCTTGCCACAGGGGCTGCTTAACTTTTTTGCAACGCCATGCCCATCTCCGTCCTGAACCGGATCCATCTTGACGCCCCCTACTGGTCTCCCTGGAAATCCCGTTTCCCTGCCCCGCAGCAGATGGTCTCCAGCGTTCACGCACTCCTGAATGGGCAGCGTCCTACCCACCCACCGGTTAAGTTCGTTCCGCAAGAAACCCTGCCCGACGGCATGGCTTATGAAACCTATATTTATGAAACCGGCAATGTGCCTACCCGTGACGGCCTGCATGATTATTTCAATGCCCTGTGCTGGTTTACCTTCCCGAACACCAAAATCCGCCTTAACCAATTACAGGCGGCACAAATAAGACAGGCCGGTGTGGGTGATACCCGGGGACAAATACGGGATGCGATTACGATTATTGATGAAAACGGTTTTTTCATCCAATGCCCGGACGAGCTTTGGCAGGCCCTGCAAGCCAGGCAATGGAAAACCGCCTTCCAGACCTTACGCCCCCTGTGGCGCCAAACCCGGGTCATCGCCTTCGGCCATGCCCTGCTGGAAAAACTGGTTGACCCTTACAAAGCCATTACCGCCCATGCCATCCGGATACCCAACACGCTTTGCTTGCAAGAAAACACGGCAAACCTGGCCAATAACACTACCAGCTCAGTCACTCAAGCCAACCCAAACGGTCCGGCGATTTTCTGTGCCGAAGCCATAAAGCAGGTAGATGAATATCTTGCTACTTTCCTGGCACCCGAAACCTTGCAGGAAAAACCGTTCATTCCCCTTCAAATCTTCGGCATCCCAGGCTGGCATGAAGACCAGACAAACGAAGATTTCTATAACGACAACAAAGTATTCAGAACACCCAAATAAGCAGGCGAACCAAGCCCCCGACTCTTCAATATACCAGCGGGCCTCAAAACAACAAAAGCGTGATGACATGACCGATGCAGCGACTTCGGTGCGAAGCGGCGTCGGAGCAAAGCGGTCGTGTCATCACGCTCTGCTTGCCAAGAATCCGCTCATCTACCCTTCTAAAGGTCCAGCTGATCATTTCAAGAACAAACAAGGCCGGATTTATACCACTAGTGCAGCGACTTCGGCCCGCAGGGGCGTCGGAGCAAACTGGTGGTATAAATCCGGTCCTGACACACTGTGCCTTGCCAAAATAAAAAGCTGAAAAACCTCTAAATTACGTCAAATGCCGTTAATGATTTGTACAGCATATACGCACTAATCGAAAACAATAACAAGGCAAAAATCCGCTTCAGCCTGTCAACCGGCCAGCTATGCGCACACTTTGCCCCCACAGGCGCCAGCACCACACTCATGGTAATCAGCACCAGCAAGCCTGGCCAATACACATAACCCAGCATCCCGTCCTGAATGCCTATTTTTTCAATCCCGGAACTGATATACCCGATACTGTTACCCACCGCAATCGGAAAACCCAGCGCCGCCGATGTGGCCACCGCATTGCGGATAGGCACATTACACCAGACCATGAACGGCACCGACAAAAATCCGCCACCGGCGCCCACCAGGCCTGAAATAAACCCAATCCCGGTACCCACGGCTGTACGACCGGTCACACCCGGCAACTGGCGTGACGCCTTGGGCTTTTTGTTTTTTAACATGTTCAGCCCTGAATAGCCCACAAAAACCGCAAAAAACAAAGCCAGCCAGGCCATACTGATAAACCTGAAGGCAACGCCACCGGCCAGCAATCCGCCTAAAATAATGCCCGGCACCAATGAAAAAACAACCGGCCACAACACGGCACCTTTTTTATGATGCGCCCGCATGCTTGACAACGAGGTGAACATAATCATGCTCATGGACGTTGCGATGGCTGCATGCACCGCAATATCGCCCGACATTTGCTGCCAGGTAAACAGCATGGTAAGAAATGGCACCAACACCATTCCACCACCAACACCCAGCAAGCCGGCCATAAAACCACCAAACGCCCCCAGAGCAAGCAGAGCGACAATCATTTCAAAACTTAAGGTCATTTCAAATTACCTGATAAAAATTGCTGCAAACGAGCGCTCTTGGTATTGCCAAATACCTCATCGGGCGTCCCCTGTTCTTCTACGCTGCCCTGATGCAAAAACATCACCTGTGAAGCCAGGTTACGGGCAAAACCCATTTCATGGGTAACGACAATCATGGTTCGGCCTTCTTCGGCCAGCTGCTGCATGACTTTCAGCACATCACCAACCAGTTCGGGGTCAAGGGCCGAGGTGGGTTCATCAAACAGCATGACCTCGGGCTCCATGGCCAGGGCTCGGGCAATCGCCACGCGCTGCTGCTGTCCACCCGACATCTGGGAAGGATATTGTTTTTCTAACGCGGCAGACAGCCCCACCTTGTTCAGGTAATGACGGGCACGCTCAAGGGCTTCGCTTTTTTTAACACCCAAAACATGCATGGGTGCCTCGATCACATTCTCCAGCGCGGTCATGTGTGCCCACAAATTGAAATGCTGGAACACCATGGCCAGCCGGGTCCTGAACAATTGCAAGCGTTTTTCATCAGACACGCGCAAACGGCCTTTTTTATCCTGGACAACCGTCAGTTCCTCGCCATTCAGGAAAACACTGCCACTATTGGGTTGCTCAAGAAAATTGATGCAACGTAGAAAAGTGCTTTTGCCAGAACCGCTTGAGCCAATAAGCGCGATCACGTCTCCGGCACTGGCCTGCAGCGAAACGCCTTTCAGGACTTCGTTTTGACCATATGATTTATGTATTTTTCGAACATCTAATTTATACATGGCTTTCCTAATTATTTTCGTATGCCAAAAAGGCCAGTGCGCGACGTTCAGCCCGCCTGAATGCCCAAACCAATACAAACGAAATTGACATATACAAAAGTGCCGCCGTGCCATACGAGGCAAAGGTTAAATAAGTGGCGGCATTGGCATCGCGTGCTACTTTAAGAATATCAGGCACCGTAGCCGTAAACGCCAATGAGGTGGCGTGCAGCATCAAAATGACTTCATTGCTATAGGCAGGCAAGGCGCGGCGCAAGGCTGAAGGAAGAATGATACGGGTATACATTTTCCAGCGTGACATGCCATAGGCCCGGGCGGCATCAAGCTCACCGTATGGCGTGGCTTTTATGTATCCGGCAAAGATCTCTATGGTATAGGCCAGGGTATTCAGCAACAGCGCCAGGACCACGCAGTTATAACCGCTCATGAAAAACGCGTGCAACAAGGGCGTGTCCTGAATAAACTCCAAGCCCACAATCCCACTGTAAATAAGCAGCAGCTGCACATAAAACGGTGTGCCCCGGAAAACCCAGCTAAAGAACCAGACCGGACCACTGATAAATTTGTTTTTGGAAACCCGCATGACCGACAGCGGCAAGGCCAGCACGAAACCCAGCACCACCGACAGGGTTAGAATCCATAAGGTAACGGCCAGCCCCGAAAACTGGGTACCATCCCAGTACAGAAACGGTGCCCAATACTCATTGATGACGGTGAGAAAATTTTCAAAGGACTCAATCATAAATGAGCCTCACGAACGCCAACAGAATATTTTTTCTCAAGCCACCACAACACCACGCTGGAAACAGTGGTAAGCCCCAGATAAATAAGGCCAGCCACAGAAATGAACAGGAACATGCTGGCCGTTGCACGACCTGCCGTTTGCGTTACCTGAACCAGGTCTGACAAGCCAATAATTGACACCAGGGCAGTTGCCTTCAGCAACACCAGCCAGTTATTGCCGATGCCCGGCAGTGCAAATCGCATCATTTGCGGGAACAGTATACGACTGAACACCTGGCGGTTGCTCATGCCAAATGCCTTGCCTGCTTCCAGCTGCCCTTTGGGCACCGCCAGAAAAGCGCCACGTAATGTTTCCGCAAAATAAGCACCATAAATAAAACCGATAGTCAGCACCCCCGCCACAAACGGATCAATTTCCAGCATGGGCAAGCCCAGGGCATCGGTAATATTGTTAAGTCCCATTTGAATGCTGAAGAAAATAAGCAACATCAGCACCAGATCGGGCACGCTGCGCACCAGCGTTGTGTAGGCCTGGGCAACGCCCTTGAAAAGCAAATTCCCGAACAGTTTTGCGATTGCCCCGATCAGGCCCAGCAAAAAGGCCACCAATAGCGACAAAATTGCCAGCTTGATGGTTTCCCAAGTACCGTCCAGAATCTGGCCGCCATAGCCATGCAAAAACATGTGTTTCCCTTAAAAACAAAAATGATTGAGCAACCCGGGGTTGCTCAATCAAGCGATTACTTCAATTGATTGCGATGTCACTCAGGCTTATTGTTATTTGGCCTGCATCAGACCGATTTCACCGGGCTGGAAATACTTGCCGGCAATTTCTGCAATTGTACCTTCTGTAACCAGCTCATTGATGGCATTATTAATGGCTTCTTTCAATTTCACATCGGATTTGCGCAATCCCATGGCAATTTCATTGTTCAGGATAGGATCATCAGACAGCACTTCCCCGACAAACTCAAAGTCCCTGCCTTCCGGTGTTACCAAAAAGCCGGCAATCGCATTGGGCTTCTCAAGCAAGGCGGCATCAAGACGGCCAGCACGCAAATCGGCATAGGTTTGTGTCTGGTCCTGGTAAGACACAATTTGCACGCCCCCTTTACCCCAGGCTTTTTTGGCAAAGGTTTCCTGGGTGGTGCCTTGCAATACGCCAAGGCGTTTTCCCTTCAGGGATTCTGCAGTAGGCAGCATGCCGCTGCCTTTTTTGGCAATCAGCTGGGTGGGAATGGAATACAGGGGATCGGTAAAGTTGATCACCTTTGAGCGCGCTTCAGTGGCCGTCATGCTGGAATGGATAACATCAAACTTGCGGGCCTGAAGGGCAGGAATCAAGCCATCAAAAGACTGCTCAACCCACACGCATTTGGCTTGCAGTTTACCGCAAATGGCCGTAGCGACATCCACATCAAATCCTTCCATTTCGCCCTTGGCATTCCTGTATTCAAAAGGAGGGTAAGTAGCTTCAACGCCAATGCGGATTTCTTTCCAGTCACTGGCAGCAGCAAAATTGCCCATCCCCAGAACAGAACATGCCAATCCCGCAGCAAGCAATATTTTTCTGATTTTCATGCCTAAATTTCCTATGCAAATTGATCAAAAACGGAAGGCCAAACAAGATTTTCCTGTCTGATACAGAACATTTTCCTATCCGACATAATTCGATAATAACCGCAAGACTTGTTTATTGCCACTAGGGAACACCTTGATGACTTGATCCATGACATTGACTGGGCCATTTGCCATTCGCAAGCCCTTATCCACAATCTGATACACTATGTTTTTTCCGGATTTTCAATGCCGATTGTTTTTTCCTTGTAACCCTACACCATGACACTCTCTTCAGAAACCGGCCTGCCAGTGGTAGCCCCCATGAGCACCCCCATTCACCCGATCCAGCTAGAAGGATTTGGCGTTATTCTTCAGCCCATGCGGCTTGCCCACGCCGAGGGCCTGAAAAAAGCCGCCAGCGACGGCGAGCTATGGAAACTGGTGTATACCTCGGTGCCTGAACCTGGCAAAGAAACCGCTTATATTGAAGCCGCCCTGCAAGGACAAAAGGATGGCCACATGCTGCCATTCACCGTCCTTGATGCCAAAACAAAAAAAATAATCGGGACCACCCGTTTTCACGATATTGTTCCGGATATTGCCCGTCTTGAAATTGGCTATACCTGGTATGCCAAATCGTGGCAGCGTACCCACGTTAACACCGCCTGCAAATACCTGTTGCTGTTTTATGCTTTCCAAAGCCTGCGGGCCAATGTAGTTGGCTGGCGCACAGACATCATCAACCATACTTCGCAAAAAGCCATCGAAAGGCTGGGCGCAAAAAAAGATGGCGTATTGCGTGGCCATGCCAGGCGTCGCGATGGCTCTATCAGAGATACGGTCATGTACAGCGTAACCCGTGAAGAATGGCCTGCCGTCAAACAGGCATTGAAAGAAAAACTGGCCGCACTCCAGCAAAACAAACAGGCATAAACCCCATTATTGGCTTTTGCCTGTTTATCTCCCTATACGATAAACGCCAAGGCCTTAAAAAGGCGCTCCCCTTGAAAGACCTGCTGCTCTCATTATTACCCATCTGCCTGTATCTGCTGCTTGGCCTGGTCATTGGCAAAATACTGCCAGCCAGGCACTCGGCCCGACTGGCTAGCCTGATTACGCCTTTTGTATGGCTGCTCCTGTTTGCGATTGGCTATAAGTTTGGCCTGCAACTGGAAAACATGCAAAATGTAGGACAGATCCTGGGAATTGCACTGGCCTATGCCATGGGTACCACCGTGTTTTCTTTTGTTGGGTTATGGCTGCTCTTTCCCAAAAGTCCAAAAACCACTACTGAAGCCACCTCGGACTTTGGGATCTGGCATGTCGTTCGGGAATGTGGCATTGCCTTTGCCTTTTTACTGGCCGGCATCGGCTTGGCCAAACTGCTGCAGATGGTGCAACTGAATACCGGATGGCTGCCTTCCGCTGATACCTTTCTTCATATACTGTTAGTGCTGATTGGCATCGACCTGGTCAACGCACCCATTTCACTTAAATTCCTGCAGTTCCGGACCATCGCCACACCGGTGGTGGTCATACTGTGTTCCCTGCTGGCCGGGGCTGCTGTATCCTGGTTAATGGACATGGATATTCGCAATGGCCTGGTCCTGTCGGCCGGCTTTGGCTGGTTTTCGCTGTCGGGGGTGCTAGTTACGGCACGCCTTGGCGAATTTTACGGGGCTACTTCCCTGATGACCGACCTGTTCAGGGAGTTGCTGTCTATTGTCGTTTTGTTTTTTCTTGGCGCCCGCCATCCCGTTCCGGCAATTGGTTCATCAGGGGCAACCGCCATGGACACCACCCTGCCCATCATCAAAAAAATATCAGGCAACCATTATATTGCCACCGCCATTTTCAGCGGTGCGGTACTCAGCCTGGTCGCCCCCTTCCTGCTATCCTGGCTGCTTACCCTGTTCAATTAATCCAGCAGGGCCCAGGCCTGTTGCAACGCGACACAAACCTTCCGTTCTATATCCAGCCGTTCATGATGGTAAAAATCCAATTCCTGCCCGTCTTGCAGGCGGGCGGTATATTTATAGCGTTCGCCCTTGAAAACCCGGCTTAACACTTGTACTTCAAGCCCGTTTTCCACAACCCGGACATGCTCGGGCCTGACCAAAATGGCCTGCCGGGTTGAACCCAGTGAAGAAGACAGCAACTGCATGACTTCAGCGCCCGACAAGATCCGGTTATCCGTGTTGCGATGCACATATAAAATCGATCCCTGTCCAATGAAACGGGCCACCCAGGTATTTTGCGGATACTGGTACAGTTGCTCGGGCGTATCCCATTGCTCCAAACGGCCATGGTTCATCACGGCAATCCGGTCGGCCAGCGCCATGGCTTCTGCCTGGTCATGCGTGACATACACAAACGTTGCCCCGGTACGGCGGTGAAACTCGCGAAAGGTCTCTTCCATGGAAGCCCGCAAATGCTGGTCCAGATTGGCCAGGGGTTCATCAAGCAGCACCACGTCAGGGTGCGACACCAGGCAACGGGCCAGGGCAACCCGCTGGCGCTGCCCGCCACTCAGGTCTTGCGGTGCCCGCTCGGCCAGATGAGCCAGATTGACGGTTTCCAATGCCTGCATCACCTGTTGCCGATAGTCTTCGCCTTTAATCCCCCTGAGCTTCAGGGCATAACCGGCATTGTCCATCACATTCATATGCGGCCATAAGGCATACGATTGAAACACCATGCTCATGTTGCGCTGGTCTGGCGGCACGTGCAGGTTTTGTCCGGCCAGTTGCCTGCCTCCGACATGAATTGATCCCTGGCTGATCTGTTCAAAACCTGCCAGCATGCGCAAGATGGTTGTCTTGCCACACCCGCTTGGGCCAAGCAATGCCACAAAAGAACCGGAAGGCACGTCCAGGCTGAACGATTCCACCACCTGGGTATGGCCAAACGATTTGCCAACCCTGTCCAATACTAGCTGCGCCATGGAATCACTCCTTTAGGCAGATTACGGCCAACCATACCCAGAAAAATCATCAACACTGCAATCATCACAATAATCACGACTGAAATGGCTGAAGCCAGCACTGTTTCTCCACCATCTTCAAGATTAAAAACCAACACCCCCAGTGTTTCATTACCGGCACTCCATAACAACGCAGAAACGGTCAACTCATTGACCGCAATCAGGAAAACCAGCAGTAACCCGGCAAAAGCCGCGGGTGCCAGCAGGGGAAACACAATATCTCGCCATCTTCGTACCATAGATGCGCCACATAACTGGGCAGCCTCTTCCAGTGCACCATCAAGCTGCAGCATACTGGCGTGGACAGGCTTGAAACTGACCGTGAGAAAACGCGACAAATAGGCAAACAGGATAATCCCAAGACTGCCATAGAGACTGATTTGCAAAATGGGGATAGGCTTGGCAAACAGCAGAATACAGGCAATTGCCAAAACCACTCCCGGGAGGGCGTACGGCACATCCACCAGCATCAGGACCAATGAATACAAACGGCGCGGACGCCTGACGGTAACATAAGCCAGCGGCAACACCAGGCACGCCAGGATAAACGCGGCACTAAGTGACAGAAGCATGCTGTTTTCAAAAGCGCGCCAGGTCACGCCCTGCCTGGCCAGCATATGGGCATAGGCAGAAAAACTGATATTATCAAGACGCAAGGGCACACCTATGGCAGGAACCAGGGAACTGGCAACCAAAGCCAGTATTGGCAGGACCAGGATCAGCATAATAATCATGCCCAAGCCGATTTCACAACCAATTCGGGATTTACCCAGATCAAAGGCCAGCGGCTTGCCCGGCATGCCTACCAAAGGCATCCTGTTCTGGAAACGATGCTGTACCCACACGCCCAGCATGGCTATCGCACCCACAATCACGGACAGGCTAGAAACCTCATTCAGCATCAGCGGCCCGAAATCAGCCATTTTCTGGTAGATAAGCGTAGGCAGCACATAATAAGAAGCCGGAATACCCAACATGGCCGGGATACCAAAATTACCAAGGGCCGACACAAAAGCAATGGCCGCACCGGCCAGTATGCCGTTTTTGCACAGCGGAAAAATCATGTCCAGCATAATGCGATACTGGGAAGCACCACTTAACCGGGCCGCCTCTACCAGCTCTTTGGGCAAAACCAGCAAACTGGTCCGCACTGACAAAAAAACCAAAGGCGCATGCTGGATGCCCATCAAAAGGGCAATCCCCCAATCGGAATACAGGGGCTGCCGGCTGCCTAATGCAGGAGCCATGCCCAACAACTGCAGCAGGGCACTGCCAGGCCCCATCAGCTGAAGCCAGCTTAAGGCGGTTACCTGAGGCGGTATCATCATGGGCAACATGAACATGAAAACCCAAAAAGACTTGCCACGAACATTGGTCAATGCGATGAAAAATGCCAGTCCGGCGCCCAGCGTCAGCGACAGCAGGGTTGCCAGAAAACTGGTATACACGCTATGCCAGGTCGCCTGCCAGGTAGCCGAAGACTGCAGCACTTTCCAGAAACTGGATTTGTCCCCCGCAACGATATCCGACAAGGCCTCAGCCAACAGTCGCAGGCTAGGCAGGATATTGACCAGGAAAATAAGCAGGAAAAGGCCCAAAACCCACCAATGACGGGTTTTGTGCCTGAAAGAAGAAAGTTGCGGATTAGACATGAAAAAGAAACACAGAGGCGCTTATGCTTACACACAAGCGCCCGATTTTAAACCACCATTGAAGAATCAGTTGAACAGTTTACTGAATCCTTCCTTATCTTTTTCTGAATTGTCCAGCGCCTTGGCGGCATCAAAAGTCAACAGCTTGATCTGGCTGCGCTCGGGAAAGCCTGCCGGCGTTTTCATGCCATTACGGGCAGGCAGGTAACCCTGCTCAAGCACCAGCTGCTGGCCTGGTTCCGACAAGACAAAGTCAACAAACTTGCGGGCCAGCTCGGGCTGTTTGCTATCTTTCATGATGGCAACCGGCTCGGTCACCAGGCTAACGCCTTCCGTTGGAAAAACAAACTCAACCGGTGCTCCTTTGGCCTTTTCGCGAATCGCCATATAGTCGGCCAGCACGCCATAAGGGCTGGTACCGGAAGCCACGGCAGTCAGGACACTGCCGTTACCTTTAAGGGCAGAAGCGCCATTTTCCTTGAGTTTTTCGTAAAATTCCCAGGAAAATTCAGGGTTGGCGGTGAGCGTGGACAAATGAATCAATGCGGCACCTGAATACAGGGGACTTGGCATGGCCACCTGATTTTTATATTCAGGCTTGAGCAAATCTTTCCAGGAAGCCGGTTTTTCCTTGGCATTGGCATGGTGGGCAATACCGGTCGTAATCAGTTTGGTGCCATAATAATAGCCGTCCTTATCAAACAGGGCGGGGTCATATTCCTTGCTTTCCGTAGACTGGTATGCGGCCAGGATACCCTCTTTTTTCAGCTGCTCCAGCGTAACACTGTCGGCAATCAGCAAAACATCGGGCTTCACCACCCCTGCCGCCATTTCGGCACGCAGCTTGGTCATCAATTTGGTGGTGCCATCACGTACCCATTCAACTTTGGTGCCAGGGTTGGCCTTTTCAAAGGCGTCTACCGTCATTTGTGCATCCTGGGCGGGCTGGCTGGTATACAGCACCAGCGTTTCGGCCTGAACGCAGCCACTAAAAACAGTACCAGCCAGCATGGCTGATAAAGACAATACACGGAAATTCATATAAACCTCGGAATAATGAGTCAAGCTGGACGGATTTTACATTTTCGGCAAGCTTACGGTAGCCTGTTTACATGATTGTGACAATTAACCTTGAACAGAAAAAAGGCATAAAACCGCCTAACATGGTTGTAACGGCCTCTTTGCTGCGAACAGCTGGCAACGTGGCTGCGAAATGGTATGATTGCCTGTTGTATACCTTTCTTCAGTATCATCATCATTTCTCCTGGACCCCATCATGCCCTTGATCGACTGGTTTTGCGCCCTACTTGTGATTGTGGTTTGGGGCGTCAATTTCATTGCCATCAAATTCGGGCTGGTTGATTTTCCACCTTTATTGCTGGGTGCCTTACGCTTCATGGCGGTTGTTTTCCCGGCCATTTTTTTTATCAAGCGCCCCAACATTTCATTCAAGCTGCTGCTTGTTTATGGATTAACCATCAGTTTCGGGCAGTTTGCCTTCCTGTTCACCTCACTGGCGGTGGGCATGCCAGCCGGCGTGGCTTCCCTGCTTTTACAGGTACAGGCTTTTTTCACGGTATTAATTGCCGCCCTGGTACAACATGAGAAAGTCAGGCCCCATAACCTGCTGGCCATTGGCATTTCCATGCTTGGCCTGTTTATTATCAATACCAATGCCAATACCGGCCACCCCATTCCTGTCCTCGGCCTGGTCTTTATTTTTCTAGCTGCCCTCAGTTGGGCCACCGGCAATATAGTCATCAAACAAGCCAAAAACGTAAACATGCTCAGCCTGGTCGTTTGGGGCGGAACCATTCCCATTATTCCTTTCCTGCTAAGCTCATGGATTTTTGAGGGTGGTGATCTTATCGTCTCCAGCCTGCAATCAACAACCTTCACCGGTATTGCCGCCATTATGTACCTGGCCTATGGGGCTACGCTAGTGGGTTATGTATTATGGGGACGCCTGCTTGCCAAGCATCCGGTAGGCCTGATTGCCCCGCTAACCTTGCTGGTTCCGGTGGTAGGCCTGCTGTCTGCCTCATGGATCCTGGAAGAAAAACTGTCGGCACTGCAATGGCTGGGAGGTGCCGTTGTGATGCTGGGCCTGGTTGTAAACATCTTTGGCCCCAAGCTGCGCAAGCTTATCGCTTTACATTGAACCAGGAGAGACCATTCACGCCTTCCGTCTATGGCACTACACATCCTGAAACATTTCAGGCCTTGTTTACGGGTAAATCAATCTTATATTATTGGTAGCCAAGTCTACCCCCACGCGGAGCGTCATTATATGGATATTATCTGGGAAATTATCATCGGTTTTCTGGTTGGCCTGGTAGCTCGTGCCCTGATGCCCGGTTCGCAGTCATTAGGTTTGATCATGACAACCTTGCTAGGCGTCGTAGGCTCATTGGTAGCCACTAATCTGGGCCTGGCAGTTGGCATTTATGAGGCCGGCAGCAGTGCGCGCTTTATTGGCTCGGTCGTAGGCGCCCTGATTGTCCTGTTTGTTTACGGTTTAATCGCCAAAAACAAATAGCTGCTCGCATTACCCGTTGCGTGTGTCATGACACACGCAATTTTTAAGGAAAAAGAATGATTCAGTCCCATTTCGGTGACCAATCAAGCGCCCGCAATCAACCGGGCATCATCAGCAAGTTGGCACGCTTGGCAAAAAAAGCGGGCAGGCCTGTAATTGAAAAGGCCTTGTTCCTCTTTTTTGCCGTACAAAACCCCAAAACACCCGCTTGGGCCAAACGCGTTATTTACGGTGCGCTGGCCTATCTGGTCTTGCCGGTCGATGCCATTCCCGACCTGATGCCGATTGCCGGTTTTACCGATGACCTGGGCATTATTACCGCCGCCCTGGCAACGGTTTCTCTGTACATTACCGCTGAAGTTAAACAACAGGCACGACTAACATTAGACAAGTGGTTTGAAGAAAGGCAATAATCGTCTATTTGCATTACTCACGATTATTTATGCCTCAACACTCACTCAAGGATTATTGGGTTACTGAAACCCTCAGACTTAGGGAGGAACACTGGGGTCCCATCGAGGACACCACCCTATTGCACCAGATCCGTCACAGCCAAGAACCGGTCAGCGATAAAATCATCCAGCGTGCCATCCTGATTGCCAAACGCGACGGACTGGCCACCACCATTGAAAAATGGCAAGTCAATGCACGCCTGGCTTTTTGGGCGATGGCACTGCTGGCCATCTTTACCGGCATGGGCATGGCGGCCAGCGCCTTGGGAACGGGGCATGTCAACCTGCTGCTGGCACTGGTGGCTTTGCTGGGCCTGCACGCCATTACCTATTTATTCTGGCTGCTGTCTTTCTTTGCTCCTTACCATGGCGGCACCCTGCTGGGCCAGGCATGGCTTTGGCTTGGCAAGAAACTGGCACGCGGTCCTGATGCCACCCTGGCACCGCAGGCGTTTATCAATATCCTCAACCAGAATAATGGCCTGCGCTGGCTGCTGTCAGCCATCAGCCATGGCATCTGGACCCTGATGATGGCGGCAGGACTGATAACCCTATTGGCCCTGCTGGCGGCCAGGCAATACACCTTCGGCTGGGAAACCACCATCCTGCCTGCCTCTTCCTTTGTTTCCATTACGCAGGGCATTGGCTTTTTGCCACATTTACTGGGCTTTTCCATCCCTTCGGCCGACCTCGTCCAACAAAGCAGCGGACTGAATACCGCCAGCCCCGAGTCACAAGCCATCTGGTCATCCTGGCTGATTGGTGCAGTATTTGTTTATGGTTTGCTGCTACGCCTGGCCAGCTTGCTCCTGTGCCTGTGGAAGACCCGGCAAGCTATCCGCCAAATACAGATTGATGAAACCTTGCCAGCCTATGCCGGCCTGGTAGACCGCCTGTCTGCATACAGCGAACAAATCGGGGTGGATGCACCCGCCCCCGCATTGCAAACTGCTAAGCGCAACACCAGCCTTAACACCGCTCCGGCAGGCAGTCCGCTAGTACTCGGGCTGGAATTAAGCCCACGTACCCCATGGCCGCCTTTTGCACTACCCGCCAATGTTCATGACCAGGGCAAGCTGGAAAGCCGGGAACAGCGCCACCGGCTACTGGCACAAATGACCCATCAAGCCGTACCGGCCCTGCTGATTGTGTGTGACGCCGCGCAAACCCCCGACCGCGGCACCTTGCACTTCATTACCGACCTGTCCAATCTGGCGTCGCGCACTGATATCTATCTGCTAAACGATGACGGCAAACCGGAAAACCGCCTGCCACTATGGAAAGAACGCCTGCAACAGGCCGGTTTTGGCAATGAACAGTTGCATGAAACACAAAATACACTGCCGCAATGGATACAGGCAAGCTGAATATGGACACGAATCAAATACTGCATCTGGCGGTTGTTGGTCACACTAACACCGGCAAAACATCATTATTAAGAACCCTGACCCATGATACCGGGTTCGGGGAAATTGCCGATTTCCCGGGCACCACCCGTCATGTGGAAGGTGCCCGCCTGTTCCTGAACGGGCAAGCAGCGGTTGAACTGTTTGACACCCCGGGACTGGAAGATGGCATTGCGCTGCTGGACTACCTGGACCAGCTTAAAACGCAAACCGGGCAAAATTCCTCCCGTTTTGATGGACCTGAAAGTATTCACCGTTTTCTGGACACGCCTGAAAGTAGCGGACGCTTTGAACAGGAAGCCCGTGTGCTGCGCAAACTGCTGGAATGTGACGCCGGTTTATATGTGATTGATATTCGCGATCCGGTGCTGGCCAAGCACCGGGATGAACTGGCCATTTTAAGCCGCTGTGGCCGCCCGCTGGTACCCATCCTGAACTTCATGCACAGCAGCCCCAATTACCTGTCCGAGTGGAAAGAAACACTAGGGCATCTAGGCCTGCATTTAAGCATCGAGTTCGACACGGTCGCCCCCGCTCTGGATGGTGAAGAACAGCTTTACCAGAAACTGGCCCTGGTACTGGACAGCCATGCCGGCACCCTGAAAGCCCTGTCGGCAGATATCCACAAGCAACGCAAGCTGCGCAGGGAAATTGCCTACAACCTGATTGCCGAGCTCCTGATTGATGTGGCCGCCTACCGTTACACCAGCCCGGGTGATGATGAAAGCATTAAAAGCGCCACCCTCCTGTTGCAAGATGTAATCCGCCAGCGGGAGCAGGAAAGCATCCAGGCCCTGCTGACGCATTACCGCTTCAGGCCTGAAGACTACCCGGATCAGCCCCTACCGATTGAAGAGGGACGCTGGGGCATGGACCTGTTCCAGCCGCAGGCCCTGATGGAAATGGGCATTCAGGTGAGCAAGGGATTTATGGCCGGTGCCATGGCCGGTGCAGCAGTCGATGTCATGTCTGCCGGCCTTAGCCTGGGTACCGCCACCCTGATTGGCGGCGTCATTGGCAGTGTTTGGCAGGGCGTGGACAAATTCGGCAAACGCATCCTGGGTAAACTGCAAGGCTACCGGGAAATTTCTCTAGACGATGTGATTATTCGCCTACTGGGCATCAGGAGCCTGCAACTGCTCAAGGCCCTGGAAATGCGAGGCCATGCAGACCAACGCCCCATCATGCTGAATATGGAAACCATAAGCGGACAATTCAAGGAAGGGGAGCTGCCAGAAGAAATATTGGAAGCACGCAGCCTGCCGCAGTGGTCAAAAATGAGCGAGCATTTTGAAACCGGTGCCCGCCGCAACGCCGCGATCAAGTCGCTGGCCCGCAAGCTTCGTTAACAGGTGCTGAGGAGCGGGGTTATGCGGTGTAGCGGATAAAATATGCATTCCTACTCTGGTGTGAACCACCCCGTCGCTACGCGCAAAAACGCCCGCCTTTACAGCATCACTGGTGCATCAGGCAGAAAATTGGGGCCATTCTCACCCGCTTCCTGGGCGCAATATTCAGCCAGAATGGCCTCAAGCCCAATCACTGCCTCGATCAACCCTTCCTGATACTTATCTTCAGAAAAACGCAGCTCAAGTGCCGAACAAATCGCCTTCCATTCATGATCAGCTGCTTTCAGGCCATTGTCGGCAATGATTTCAATCTTGTGCTGGTCTAGCGCGATATAAAGCAACACCCCCGTGTTATGGGGTGTATCCCATACCCGCAAGCGGCCAAAGACCTCCAAGGCCCGCTCGGCGCTGTTTTTGACATGCGTGGGCATAACCGCTTCTATGCCAATCACCAACTCTCCGTGATGATGTTTTTCTTCACTAAGCCGGATCTGTTCAGTAATTTCTTTCATGAAACCGGGGTGAAAATGCTTGCGTCGCAACCACCAGCCATGCATCGAATCCAGATCGAGCCACTTTAACCATTTACCAGCCACCGGATGCTCCTCCTCCGCCACTGCTCCCGCCACCACCGCCGCCGAAGCCACCGCCACCAAAACCGCCACCGCCAAAGCCGCCGCCACCAAAGCCACCACCGAAACCATCGCGTCTGCCACGACCCCTTCTGGCACTGCTGATCTTTCGTGCAGGCATGAACTTATGGGCAATCAAACTAATTAAATACCCGCCCAGCGCACCCAACAGGGCAAAACCGACACTGCCGGTTACGCCAAAAATAACCACCCCGGCAATAATCGAGGCAACAAACGCAGGCCACATGAAAAGAAAAAACAGCAGGAAAATGAAAAATGGCCAATCACCTTCATCAAAATCAGACGATGACTGCTGCCAATCGTTAGCCGGCGGAGGCAATTCTTCTTTTTCAATCAGGCCAACCAGTGCATCTACCCCCGCTTGCACCCCGCCTGCATAATCGTCTGCCTTGAAGTGAGGCGCCACATGGTCATTAATAATGCGCGAAGCCAGCACATCGGGCACCGCACCCTCCAGGCCATAGCCCACTTCCAGCCGCATGCGGCGGTCATCCTTGGCAATCAGGAATAAAATACCGTCGTCGACCTTGGCACGGCCCACTTTCCATTCATCAAAAACCCGGCGCGAATAGGTTTCTACCGTATCAGGCTGCACCGTGGGTACCATCAGTACAAATACCTGGGCACCCTTGTTTTTTTCAAGGGCTGCCAGCTTTTGTTCTATTTCGGCTTGCTGCCCAGCAGAAAGCGTGCCGGTAAGATCGGTAACCCGCGCCTGCAGGTTGGGCACGGGCACCAGTTCCTGGGCACTGGCCTGAAAACCGGCCAGGACGCATAACATAAAAAGCAATGACAGCCAATAGCGTGTCATGCTGGCGGAACGGGAAAGCGTGGCCAACATTACTGCGCCGCTGCCGGTTGGTTTACCCGGGGCGAAACATCAAATTTCACTTCGGGCACACGCATGATTTCCGCCTGGTTCTCTACCCCGAAATTGGGTTTGACATCATAGCCAAAGATTTTGGCGGTAATTAAAGTAGGGAAAGTACGAATCAGCGTATTGTAGTTTTGCACTTCCTTGATATAGCGGCCACGTGCAGTGGCAATCCGGTTTTCGGTACCTTCCAGTTGCACGTTAAGATCGCGGAACAGGGCATCCGACTTCAGTTGCGGGTAGTTTTCAGAAACTGCAATCAGGCGTGACAAGGCCGATGTAAGCTGCCCCTGGGCTGCCTGAAACTGGGCCAGCTCTTCCCCAGTGGGCAATTTGTCTGCCGACACCTGCACCGAACCTACCCTTGAACGGGCATTGGTTACTTCGGTAAGCACTTCCCTTTCATTGACCATATAGGCATTGACACTGGAAACCAGCTGCGGCACCAGGTCTGCGCGGCGCTGGTACTGGTTAAGGGTCTCGGACCAGGAAGCCTTGACACCTTCATCCAGCGTCTGGATCTCGTTATAGCCACATCCGGCTAGTACCGTTGACAGCAAAAAGATACTGATAAGGGAAAAAAATCGTTTCATGGCTTCTCTTGAAAATATGGATAGGCAGAACCGGGGCAGAATAAACCCGTTCAAAAGATTATAGCGTGCCAATGCCGGAATGCCGTTGCAAAAAAACGGCGCCTGGGGCTTCATCCGGTTAAATTGTGCAAATATAGTAAGCCTTGTCTAGAATCAATACCCGCTTTAACACCACATCACGATCAACCAAACCGGATTTTATCCAGCAA
Source organism: Advenella sp. RU8 (assembly GCF_048381675.1). Lineage (NCBI taxonomy): Bacteria > Pseudomonadati > Pseudomonadota > Betaproteobacteria > Burkholderiales > Alcaligenaceae > Advenella > Advenella sp. RU8. The sequence goes on along the minus strand of NZ_JBLWIS010000013.1, from coordinate 36,841 downwards.
CTACGCTACAATTTTCTCTTTGTATATGAGCAGTCCGCTTGCATGCAAATTCATATAGCTTGATCCCGGACTTCTCCCAACAGTTCAAGTCCGGCTACATGACAATATAAAAACCTCACTGTTTCCGGCTCACCAACTCACCATGTCACTTTCCGTCTGGCTTACCTTATTTGCCGCCTGCTGGGCTATTTCCATTTCCCCAGGCCCCGGTGCCGTGGCCTCCATGTCATCAGGTTTACGTTTCGGCTTCAGGCTTGGTTACTGGAATGCGATTGGCCTGGCAATTGGTCTGGCCATACAGTTCGTGATCAGCGTGATTGGGGTTGGTGCCCTGCTGGCCACCTCTGAAACGGCGTTCAATATCATCAAATGGGCCGGTGTCCTGTATCTGATTTATCTGGGTTATAAGCAGTACTGGTCTCCGGTTGCCATCATCAGGCTTGAAGAAACGGCCGCACAAGATACCCCCATTCATCAACTGATCATGCAGGGTATCCTGGTTAATATCATGAACCCCAAAGGGGCCATTTTCCTGCTGGCGGTCATTCCGCAATTCCTTGACCTGTCCAAACCCCTACCCATCCAGTATGTGTTAATTGCTCTCACCCTATGTGCCGTAGACCTGGTGGTCATGGCGGTTTATACCGGCTTGGCAGCCAAAGTCATGCACGTCATGCGCAACCCGCACCACGCAGCCAGAATGAATAAATTCTTTGGCCTGTTGTTCATTGCGGCAGCCCTGTTCATGGCTGGCATGGGACAGAAACTGGCATAAGATGCGTTCCCACGCGGGAACTGACAGAAGGTTAATCCAGATCAAACAATCTTTCTTTTTGACCAAACCACCCTTGAGGTAACTATATATTGTGTTTAATATTCACAAAAACACAATATATAGATTACCAAGGATGAATTCATGTCACAGGAAAGCCTGATCAATGCTCAAACCAGCATTGATGAATATCTTAGCCAAGCCGACTGGCGCGTTAACGCCAATGCCAACCAGGGTTACTCGCTGGGTGGCCTGATTCTGAACATTTCCGGCAAAATGATTGCCACCTACTGGCTTAACCATATTTACCCGCCAGAAGTTGGCCAGGCCCACCGTAATGCCGACCTGCACATCCATGACCTGGACATGCTTTCCGGCTACTGCGCCGGCTGGTCATTACGCACCCTGCTGAACGAAGGGTTGAATGGCGTGCCTGGGAAAGTGGAATCAGCTCCCCCAAAACACATGTCCAGCGCGATCGGGCAAATCGTGAACTTCCTGGGTACCTTGCAAAACGAATGGGCAGGTGCCCAGGCCTTCAGCTCTTTCGACACCTACATGGCGCCCTATGTACGGGTAGACCATCTTGACTACACCACCGTCAAGCAATACATGCAGGAACTCATCTACAACCTGAACGTGCCTTCACGCTGGGGTACGCAAACGCCTTTCACCAATCTTACTTTTGACTGGGTTTGCCCCGAAGACCTGCGCGAACAAACACCCGTGATTGCGGGCAAGGAAATGCCGTTTTACTATGGTGACCTGCAGGAAGAAATGGACATGATCAACCGTGCCTACATCGAAATCATGATGGAGGGCGATGAAAAGGGCCGGGTGTTCACCTTTCCGATTCCCACCTACAACATTACCGAAGACTTCGACTGGCACAGTCCGAATGCCGAATTGATGTTTGAAATGACGGCCAAGTATGGCCTGCCGTATTTCCAGAACTTCATCAATTCCGAGCTTAAGCCCAACATGATCCGTTCCATGTGCTGCCGCCTGCAATTAGACTTGCGTGAACTGCTCAAACGCGGCAATGGCCTGTTCGGCTCGGCAGAGCAAACCGGTTCCCTGGGTGTGGTTACCATTAACTGCGCCCGCCTTGGCTACCAATATGCAGGTGATGAAGCCGGCCTGTTTACACGGCTAGACTACCTGATGGAACTGGGCAAGACCAGCCTGGAACTAAAGCGCACGGAAATCCAGAAACACATGGATAACGGCCTGTTCCCCTACACCAAGCGTTACCTGGGTACGCTACGCAACCACTTTTCAACCTTGGGTGTGAATGGCATCAATGAGATGATCCGCAACTTCACCCATGACGAGCATGACATTACCTCGGAATGGGGTCATGATTTTGCCATTCGCCTGCTGGATCATATCCGCGCGAAAATGCTGGTTTTCCAGGAAGAAACCGGACACATGTATAACCTGGAAGCTACCCCTGCCGAGGGCACCACCTACCGTTTTGCCAAAGAAGACCGCAAACGCTTCCCTGACATTTTGCAAGCGGGTACGCAGGACATGCCCTATTACACCAACTCATCCCAGCTGCCTGTCGGCTTCACTGATGATCCGTTTGAAGCACTGGAGCGGCAAGATGAGCTGCAACGCAAATACACCGGGGGTACGGTTTTGCACCTGTACATGACTGATCCGCTGTCTACCGCGGATGCCTGCCGCAACCTGGTCAAGCGTTCCTTAAGCCGCTTCCATTTGCCTTACATAACCGTGACCCCCACATTTTCGATTTGCCCCAAACACGGCTATCTGGGCGGAAGCCATAAGTTCTGCCCGAAATGCGATGATGAGCTGATTCAGAAAAAATTGAAAGAAGCCGTATAAATCAACCCAAATCCACTCAAATAAATTCAACTTTAAAGGAAAAAAAATGCAAAGCACTCTTATGAACAAACCAGCAAATATCACCCTGAGCGACGACGAGCGACAGCCCTGCGAAATCTGGACCCGTGTCATGGGCTACCACCGCCCTATGTCTTCCTTCAATATTGGCAAAAAAGGCGAGTTTCATGAAAGAAAATACTTCAGCGAAAAAGAGGCCCGCCTTTGATTCCTGACGCAGCACATGCTTCGCTAAGGGTTGGGGGGATGACCCCCTTCAGTACATCGGATTACCCCGGCCAGATGGCAGCCGTACTTTTTGTGCAGGGCTGTCCCTGGCGTTGTGGCTACTGCCATAACCCGCATCTGCAGGAACGGGGTACCGACAATCCGCTGGATTGGGGCGACATCATGAAGTTCCTGAAACGGCGTGCCGGGCTAATTGACGCAGTGGTATTCAGTGGTGGCGAACCCACCATAGATCCTGCCCTTGAAGATGGCATGCAGCAGGTAAAGGCACTGGGTTATAAAATCGGCCTGCACTGCGCGGGCATTTACCCAAGACGGCTTAAAGAAGTGCTGCCACTGGTGGACTGGGTGGGTCTGGATATCAAGGCCACATTCAATAAGTACGCCCATATCACGCAATTTGCCGGCAGTGGCGACCAGGCCCTGGCCTGTTTGCAGGCAGTGCTGGCCAGCGGGGTAGATTATGAACTGCGCACCACCCTGCACCCCCTGCTGTTACCCGAAGAAGACTTATTGGCACTGGCCAACAGCCTGGCCAAAATGAAAGTGAATAATTATGTATGGCAGCTGTTTCGTGACCAAGGATGCAACGATGCCACCCTGAACAGTGCCACCCTGGCCGGATACCCGTCTGAAACTTTAGTCAGCCAGGTATCGGCCATGTTTCCGCGTTTTACGTTAAGGAAGAATGCTTAGCATCATTGGCTGGCTTGACCAGCCGGCCAATGACCTGCATGCCGGGCAGGCTTTTTATAAGCTGCTCGGGCGACAGAACCGATAAATCAATGCCATCCAGCGTGTTCTTGACCATCAGGCCTAGCTCGGTGTCGCCTTCGATCATCATGCGACGGCTGAAAAACAGGGTATCCGGATCTTCCTTGCGCTGTATCATTTGCCAATAATCATATACGCTTGAAGAAATGATCAGATCGGGCTCTTCAGCATGCCTGGCACATGCCACAAAAGCATGGTTGCGCCAACTATAGTCAAAGGCAATACCGGCATCCTTCACCACCAGACGCAGTTTTTTATCCTCAAGACGGGACAGAACATCTTCGGGCAAATGCTTTTTCAGCAACAGATTAAGCCCGTTGACAAAGAAAAACGTACCGGGATAAGACGGCAGTTTTGAAAAAACCGTTTTGACAAACGGGGGAAGTAAAAAAGGCTTGTCCATAATATTTCTCCAAAAAAGGCTTACGCCGCCACCTGTTCAAGGCCCGGCTTGCCATGCCAGTAGCCATTACAGCCCTTTTCGGGCATTAAGGGTTCAATTTGTGCCATGGCGTCGGCCACACTGATACGGTGGTTAATCACACCATCGTACAGTTCAACAATTTTGTCTGTATCACGCCACTGCGGACTAATCCGGACAATATCCACCCCGGTTTCACGCATGCCGTCCACATCGGTCAGCAGGTTATATACCAGGGCAGACTGGGTTTGTATGCCGTTCAGCACCAGGAAAGGCTGGCTTTCGCGGGTTTTCATCATCAGGCCATCGGGGTGCTCCATACACACGTACTGGCAATTGTCTTTGGGCAGATTGCGGTTGCGGGCGGTAAAGCAGCGGGCCGAAAAGGCCAGTGGCAAACGGCCATAGGCAAAGACTTCGGTTTCTACCGGAAACTGCTTTTCGACAAGTATTTTGGCCAGGCCTTCCTGGCCCATTTCTAGTGGCATGACCCAGCGTTTGGCCCCTTGCTTAACCAGCAACTCGAGGGAAGGCATGCTGAACAGGTTTAAAAAAGGTCCAGCCACAAAACTTTGACCTTGCAGGCAATGCACAGCCCCCATATCATTGGCCTCTACCGTAAACTCTTCATTAGCGGCAATTTTCCTTAGGGTTTTAAGATCACTCTCGGCTTCGAGCAAGGTTTGCGTGGACAGGATCACTTCTTTGCCACAGGCTTTCAGGTCCCGGGCAATATCCAGCCAGTCGGGCAGGCGCAGTTCGTGCCGGCGCGAACAGACCGTTTCCCCAAGATAAACAATCTGCGCGGCGCTTTCGGCCATTTTTCCATAAAAAGCCACTACCTCATTGCGTGACCAGTAATACTGTATGGGTCCTAGTGCAATTTTCACAAGAATACCTTTATATGAATATATTTAATCTTTAAACTATTTCCAGGGTCGACTGTAAGCACCCAGCGTATGCTGCTGCCCTTCAGCCACCTTGTTCAGGCCAGCCATCCATTCAGGCTTGACCGAATAGCGCTGGGCCTGCGACAGGCAGTTATCAATGGCCTGGCGCCAAACCTTGGTCACCTGGCCAACATAGGCCGGGCTACGCTGGCGTCCTTCAATCTTGATACCACGCACGCCCAACTGAACCAGCCGTGGCAGGATTTCAAGCGTATTCAGGCTGGTGGGTTCTTCAATGGCATAATAGGTTTCATCTTCAACATCAAAGCGACCCTTGCAAAGAGTAGGGTAACCGGCATTTTCATTATCGTCATAGCGGTCTATCAGCACACCGTTAAGGCGAGATTCAAGCCCCTTGGGTGTTTGCTGCCAGCGCACGGCCTTGGCCGGAGAACAAACCCCATGCGTATTGGGCGATTCACCGGTCACATAAGAAGACAGGGCGCAGCGCCCTTCTACCATGACACACAGGCTGCCAAAGCCAAATACTTCTATTTCAACCGTGGTTTTTTCAGCTACCTGCTCTACCTGGGACAAAGAAAGGACCCGTGGCAAAATAACCCGCGTAATGCCAAACTGCTGCTGGTAAAAGGAAATCGCCTCGTAATTGGTGGCTGATCCCTGTACCGACAAATGCCGGTGCAGGTCAGGGTATTTATCGGCTGCATAAGCCATTAATCCCAAGTCACCCATAATCAGGGCATCTACCCCCATGCCGGCCGCATGATCGATGGCTTGCGTCCATAAGCCGGCGCTACCGGGCTGGGGATAAGTGTTAAGCGCCACAAACACCCGGCACCCGCGTGAATGCGCATAATCAATACCTTCGCGTATGGCAACGTCATCAAAATTAAGCCCGGCAAAATTGCGGGCATTGGTAGCATCGCGGAATCCCAAATAGACACAGTTTGCACCGTTATCTACGGCATTTTTAAGGGCAGGCAAACTGCCGGCCGGACACACTAACTCTATAACAGGCTGTCCCGAATCAGGCAGGCCGTTACCGTTTACAGGAAAAATATTTGACATGTTAGTTTAATCTTGAATATTATTGGAGCTTGAACTTAAGCAGAAATCAATAGCTGAATATAACAATCCTGTTCATCGCACAACCTTGAGTAATATCAAGAAAAAGCAAGACATCAATCCTAATTTGATAATATATTGATGTGCATCTACATAATGCCTGTTAACAATTACTTTGCCAGACTCTCAACCCGTTTTGACATATGGACTAAACATGAATAATGACATTCAGCTGGACGTACGCGGCTTGCCACCTCCTGAACCCATGGAGCATGTCCTGGCGTTATTGCCCCAAATAAATAACGGTGACAAACGCCTGCGCATGTTGATAGACCGCGAGCCCATCCCCCTGTTTCGCATACTTGAAAGTGAAAATTTTGAATACAGTATCCGCAAGCAACCCGATTACTCCTATGAAGTCATCATCTGGAAAAAGGGCTAATGCAACGTGCCTTAACCTTTGACCGCATGCCGGGGCTGATGGCGCCCATGCGTTTTTTTCTGGCTGTGCCGCTATTTGGCATGCTGGCAGCCGTCGTGCTGCTGTTTTCCGGCCCCGAGGCCTGGTCAAGCCGCTGGTCGCCGGTCATGCTCAGCGTTACCCACCTGTTTACCCTGGGCATCCTGACCATGAGCATGGCGGGCTCGCTTATTCAGATTTTACCGGTTGCTTTCCGGGTTCAAATTCCGTTCCCCAATCCACTGGGGCTCATTGTCTTTTTGTTGTTGGGTTTGGGTACCCTGACGCTGTCCAGTGCCTTCCTTATCCTGTCCAACCCGCTTTTCATTACCGCGGCCATCCTGCTTGGAAGCGGCCTGGCCATTTTCATTGTTGCCCTTAATGCCGGGCTCTGGCTATCGCGCAAACAGCAGGCGGAAAAAGCCAAGGCATCCATTCTGGCCGTGCGTTATAGCCTGGCCAGCCTGACCATCACGGTCATCCTTGGGTTAACCCTGGTATATGGGTTCATGCACCCGCTGAACCTGTCCTTGGTAACGCTAACCAATCTACACGCCTTGTGGGGACTGGCCGGTTGGGTGGCCATTTTACTCATGGGCGTGAGTTTTCAGGTCATCCCCCTGTTTCAGGTCACTGAAATTTACTCCGTCAGCATGACGCAACGCCTGTTACCGACCCTGTTCATCGTATTGCTGCTCTGGACACTTTTCTCTGAATGGTTCAGCCTGCATTCGGCAATTTTGCAAACCGCATTGGTTTTTGTATTGGTCATACTGGCGATTACCTTCACCGTCCAGACCGGCCTCCTGCTTAAAGGCCGTAAACGTCCTGAACCCGATGTGACTACCCTGTTCTGGCGACTGTCACTGGCCAGCCTGTTGGGCAGTTGCGTCCTGTTACCACTACTGCAGCTGTTCAGCCTGCCTCAACTGGAACTATCGTTGGGAATATTGTTTATTCTGGGCTGCGCCTATTCAGCCATTAATGGCATGCTATACAAAATCGTTCCCTTCCTGGTCATGCTTCACTGCCAGGAAATAGTGCCCTTCCGCTCGGGGGCCGTACCCAAAATAAAAGATATTTTGCCCGAGGCCCATGCCATGCGCCAATTTTGGGTACAACTGCTAACCTTGCCGGCCATGCTGGCAGCCGCCTGGCAAGTACCCGGCTTTGCTACTATAGCGGCACTGCTGTGGCTGGCTTCAACAGGGATGCTGTTTATTAACCTGCTGGGTGCCGTCCGCATATACAGGCAGCTTGCCAAACAGTTTAAAAAAACCGCTTAAAAATCAATAAGGCCCTGCATATCCAGAATGGTAATTTCCTTGCCCTTTACCTTGATCAGGCCATGCGTGCTTAAATCCAGCAAAATACGCGAAAAATGTTCCGGGGTAATGTTAAGGCGCGAAGCAATAATGGCCTTGCTGGTACTTAAGGTAATGGTTTGCCCGTTTTCGCAATAGTCGTGCTTTAGCAAATAGCCAATCACCCGCTGTGCGCCTGATCGCAAGGAATACGACTCGACATCTTCCATCAGGCCATACAGCCGCTGGCTAAGACCTTTGAGCATGTTAAAGGTAAGATTCTGGCTTTTGGCCAATTCGGCATTAATGACGTTGCGGCTGACATGCAGCACCAGACAATCCTCCAGTGCCTGCGCCGTCACGATATAGTTCTTTCCCATGAACATGAGCGCCTCGCCAAAGCTGTCACCGGCACGAATGATCTTGACCACCTTTTCGTTACCCGGTGAAGACACCACTGACAGCTTGATTTGCCCATAAATAAGTACGTGCAATCCCAGACAAGGCTCACCACGCTGAAACACAATTTCGCCACGCCTGACCTGCATCTCGGTAGTTCCCAACGCAATTGCATCAAGCTCGGCCGGTTCCAGCTGACTGAATAGCGGGACATTGGAAAGAAAGTCCTGTATTTTAATTTTCCTGTTTGCCATAATGACTTAGCCTTTGCAACCCTTTTCTTTCACAAAAAAAACCATAAAGATCTATAATAAACAACGTTTTCTGGCATTCTACCAATGTTTTTGCACGAATCCCCGAATCACCCATCAATCTGTTGTCTTATCATCCCATCGCGGGTGACTATATACCGTTTTTAATTAATGTCGCACTTATCAATCAAGCAGGAAGTGGCCCGTCGCCGCACCTTTGCCATTATTTCCCACCCTGATGCAGGTAAAACCACCCTGACAGAGAAACTGCTCCTGTTTGCAGGCGCGATTCAGATCGCCGGTAGCGTAAAAGCAAGAAAAGCAAGCCGCCATGCTTCTTCAGACTGGATGGAAATTGAAAAACAACGGGGTATTTCAGTCGCATCATCCGTCATGCAAATGGAATACCAGGACTGTGTCATCAACCTGCTAGACACCCCCGGACACCAGGACTTTTCTGAAGATACCTATCGGGTGCTGACGGCGGTTGACGCAGCGATTATGGTGGTCGATGCCGCAAACGGTATCGAACCGCAAACCATTCGCCTGCTGCAGGTTTGCCGGGCCCGCAACACCCCCATCCTGACCTTCATCAACAAACTCGACCGCGAAGTCCAGGAACCCCTGGACCTGCTGGGTGAGATTGAATCCCATCTGGGCATGGATGCCATTCCGTTTACCTGGCCTATTGGCATGGGCAAATCGTTTGGCGGCGTTTATGACCTGCAACTTGACCGCATGCGCCTGTTCCGCCCCGGCCAGGAACGGCGTAGCAAAGAAGATGATTTTATCGAAGGCCTGGAAAACCCGCTGATCCAGGAGAAATTCGGTGATGCCTTCAAAAAGGCCCACGAAGAAATTTCCCTCATCAAAGAAGCCACCCCCGACTTTAACCACGAAGCTTTCCTGGCGGGCAAACAAACACCGGTTTTTTTTGGTTCAGCCGTTAACAACTTTGGCGTGCAAGAGATACTTGACGCCCTGGTTAAATGGGCCCCCAAACCCGGTCCGCGCCAAGCGCTGGAACGTGTCGTCCAGCCCGACGAACCCAAGTTCTCCGGTGTTGTCTTCAAGGTACAGGCCAATATGGACCCGGCCCACCGTGACCGCGTGGCCTTCGTACGGGTCAGCTCGGGCAAGTTTGAACGGGGCATGCGCCTGAAAGTCAGCCGTACCGGCAAGGAAATTCGCCCCAATAACGTGGTTTCATTCCTGTCCCAGCGCCGTGACCTGCTCGACGAAGCCTATGCTGGCGATGTGATTGGTATTCCCAACCATGGTGTCCTGCACCTGGGCGATGTACTGACCGAAGGCGAAACCCTACACTTTACCGGCCTGCCATTCTTTGCCCCGGAACTGTTCCAGGGTGTCGAAGTCAAGGATCCACTGCGTACCAAGCAGCTGCGCACCGGTCTTACCCAATTGGGTGAAGAAGGCGCCATCCAGGTATTCCGTCCTGAAGCGGCAGGGGGTGCACTGTTATTAGGTGCTATTGGCCAATTACAATTTGAAGTGGTTGCTCACCGCCTGAAAACCGAATATGGCGTGGATGCGCGTTTAATGCCATCTAGATATACAATGGCACGCTGGGTAACCAGTGACAACCCGAAAGCACTGCGCAAATTCATGGACAGCAACGCTGCCAATATCGCCTACGATGTCGTTGATGCGCTTGCTTTCCTGGTTAGCTCTCCTGCCCAGCTTCGTGTTGCCCAGGAACTGAACCCTGAAATTAATTTTCATGCGATGCGTGAACATGCCGGTCAGGTGTTCTAGGAAAACAGCTAAAATGAACCACACATCAATGAAGGGTAATTTATTAATGTCTTGGCGTTTTTTATTCATTTCTTTACTGATTTTTGCCGGACTGGCCACATGGGGCGGCATCCAGGCGGGTGAATGGCTCATTGCACATACGCCCACCACGGCCAATATACCCAACGTTTCCGAATTTGATCCTCCTCCACAAGTTGATCAATTCGGACGCCCCATACTGCGCCAACCCCAGCAACCCCTCATGAGTGGTGCACAGGGCGTCCCTGAAAACCCCACTGGCATTGACTGGGCTATAGACGCATCGCAAAAATCCGATATCCTGACGGCATCCAGCAGCCAATACAATCCCAACGTCACTATTGGCACGGCAACTGGCCGCATAGACGCCGCACCCATCCAAGCAACGCCAATAACCCGCTCCGCACAGGTAGGGGGCTCGTCTGGTGGCGGCTATGCCTGGGAACCGGCTTTTCATAGCGCGGTGGCACACTGTCGCACCCTGGGCTTTTTTGAACGCCCCAGTTGCCTTGGCAAGGTACGTGAACAATATTGTGGCGCCAACAATGCCTGGGGTAAAGTCAAAGACTGCCCCGAACGCTAAGCCAAAACACTTGCGGTTTTCCTCAAAACCGGCAAGTGCTCATAAAAAACCCTTCAATAAAAACGGCCTGGAAAGTATTCCAGGCCGTTTTTATTGTTACTTAACTTAAGCCAAACGCCAGATTTCCGGCGACCTCATTGATCTTGACGGGGTGACTTATTCTTCGCCTATCTGGCTTTGCAAATAATTTTGCAGACCCACTTTTTCAACCAGTTCAATCTGGGTTTCCAGCCAGTCAATATGCTCTTCCGTTTCATCAAGAATACGGCGGAACAGGTCACGTGAAACGTAGTCACGCACTTTCTCACAGTGAGCAATCGCTTCCGTGAGGGTTCCATGAGCTGTTACTTCCAGGTGCAAGTCACAGGACAGTATTTCCGGCACATCTTCGCCAATACGCAACTTGTGCAAATCCTGCAAATTGGGTAATCCCTCAAGCAGGAAAATACGTTCTATCAAGGCATCGGCATGCTTCATTTCTTCGATGGACTCTTCATATTCATGCTTGCCCAAAGCATTGAAGCCCCAATTTTTCAACATGCGCGCATGAAGGAAGTATTGGTTAATTGCCGTTAATTCATTGGTCAATTGCTTGTTCAGGTATTTAAGAACCTCTTTATCGCCTTTCATAGCCCTTCCTTTTTCAAGTTCATTCAATCAGGAGCCAAGCATACAATGGCGACACCTAGCCCTAAGCCCTGATTATATAATGGATGCGCCTGTCAAACCGGTTGGCTGAACAGAAAAAGCACAAAGCCACTACCACATGCCGCAGGGGGTGGTTAGGCGAAAAAACCGTCAGAGCACCCTATACGCTACGACTGCCAGAGCACAGTGGACACAAGCGCTTTACGGCCATGACGTTCACTGACGAACTCTTGGGCAACTGCCGCGTTAGAGGATGAACCTTGCGGAAGATATTCGCTGGCAGTTTGTGCACAGCAACCACAGCACGACGCAACACCTAATTGAGACTGCAAGTCTCCTAGTGTGGACGCGCCGTTATTGACTGCCTCAATAACGGATTTTTCTGTGATGGCATTACAAATACAAATATACATGCGAATCATTATCATCTATTTTTATTTTTTTCGCAATACTTTTAGACCAGATTTTGTTTAACTAGTTGTTAACCCTTAAGAAAAGCCTGAGCTTTTCTTCTGGAAGCAGGAGGAATACCAACGGCTTCCCGGTATTTGGCCACGGTCCTGCGGGCAATCACCAAGCCATCGGCAGTCAGCAAATCACATAATTTACTGTCCGACAAAGGTTTTTTGGCATCCTCGGCGTCTACCAGCGCCTTGATTTTCAATTGAATCGACTTGGCCGAGGTATGCTCTCCCGACTCGGTAGCGACACCCGAACCAAAAAAATGCTTCAGCTCAAATACCCCGTGCGGCGTGGCGATAAACTTTTGCGTGGTGGCCCGGGATACGGTTGACTCATGAATATCCAGCTCCTGTGCCACCTCTCTTAAAGTCAAGGGCTGTATGGCAGACATGCCCTCCTCTAGAAATGCCATTTGGTACTTCATGACCACTTTAGAGACTTCCAGAATGGTGCTGAAACGATGATTGATCTGTTTTAAAAAGCCTTTTGCCTGGCTTAATTGCTCATTCAAACTGGTATCATCTTTTTTACCCAGAGTCCGGATCATGCTTTCATATTCAGCATTTATCCGCACCTTGGGCAAAATACCCTGATTAAGCGATAACACCCACTCATGATTTATTTTACGCACCAGGACATCAGGAACGGCATAATCGGCAGCCGGTGTGCTCCAGGCTTTGCCAGGGCGCGGATCAAGGCTTTGTATCAGGCAATGAGCCTGGCGAATCAAACCAATATCCGCCCTGGTTATATTTTGCAGGGTAGCCATATCGGCTGCCCCCAAGGCATCAAGGGCATTAGCACAAATCGTTCTGGCACAGGCCAACACCGCCTGCTCGGGTTCAGGACTTAATTCACGTGACAACTGCAATAACAGGCATTCGGACAGGCTGCGTGCGGCAATACCCGGTGGATCAAACGACTGCAGCAAACGAAGCGCAACCGTCAGCTCTTCTACCGTTACTTCATGCTCCGCTTCAAAAAAACCGGCCACCTCTTCCAGCGAAGTCAGCAAATAACCGTTTTCATCCAGCTCATCAATCAAGACGTCTACCAGGAGCATATCGCGTTCTAACGCATGGGTCGTGCCTAACTGGCTACGCAAATATTCTTCCAGGCTGACGCTGGTTGCGGTTTCAGGATAGAAATCATCGTCTTCGGAATTGGCCGACGCAGGTTTGTGTTGATCCCAATCGTGTTGTAAAACCTCCGCATAAGACATCTCGGCATTTGGTGTTTCAGATGATATCTGGTTATCATCTACTAACTCCAGCATCGGATTGTCCTGAATGGCGCGCATCAGCTCAACCTGGAAATCCAGACCGGAAAACTGCAGTAATCGCAATGATTGCTGCAACTGAGGGGTCATGACCAATTGCTGACCTGTTTTTAACTCTAACGCCTGACGCATATTAAAAATTCTTTATGAAACAAAAAAAACCAGCGGCCTATAAAAATGATACCGCAGTACTCAGCAAAACGCTGCTAGCACTTGCAATGCCACGACTTGTTTTACGTGGTGCTGTCATCACCCTTTCTATACTTGTCTGGGTATTCCTTGCCCGTGAAATCATTGATTTTGGAAAAAAACAGGACTATGCCGGACTGGAAGCCTTCAGCACCCAGTTGGTCACCTACCTCAACAGTATAAACAATTATATTTGGTGGGGACTGGTTCTACTGGGCAGCCTTATTCTATACCTTATCTTAAGCAGCTGGCTAAGTGGCAACATCAGCCGTGCCGGTGAAAACTGCCCGCCCCCACAAAAAGTTAACCAGCTCATCAAGAGTCTTTCTCCTGAAGGCAAGGAAGTTTTAGCCTGGGCCTGGAGTGACCGCACCGAGCCCATCAAATTCATCACTTTGAAAGAAACCCTAAGCGAATTACGTAACGGGCGTGTGTACAAACTGGCGCAAATCAAAGAACAACAGACGCTATTGCAACACAATTTCATTCCCGAGCTCGTGCAAGACGAAAAAACATCTTGACTTTACCCCCCATTCATGCTCATAATTAAGTCATTATGAAAACGCAAACTTTCAATCTCTTCTCAGTTAACGCAGGTCGCAACAGCGACTTGCCGGTTTGCGCACTCTCTTCTCTTCTACTACTAGCGCTCGGTTGCCGAGCCTAGAGCATTCGTGGCAGTTCGGCAGCCCTGTATAAGCCACCCGGATTTTTATTAAATTGTAATATCCCGGGCCATCAAACAGGCAAACGCCAGTTCCAGCACCGGGATTCATATCAAACAGGTGCATTATGATGCTTTCCAACCCAGCAAAAAAATACGTTCCATTCAAACCGTTCGTCAAGGATTTTTCCGAGCGCACATGGCCCAGCAAAACCATTACGGCCCCTCCAATCTGGATGAGCACCGACCTGCGTGATGGTAACCAGTCTCTTATCGAACCCATGAGCGTTGAGCGTAAATTGCGCTTTTTCAAGCAATTGATCGCTATTGGCTTTAAGGAAATTGAAGTTGGATTCCCTTCCGCATCACAAACCGATTTTGATTTTGTGCGTATCCTGGTTGAAGAAAACCTGATTCCCGATGACGTCACCATTATTGTCCTGACCCAGGCTCGTCAAGACCTGATCGAACGGACGGTTGAAGCAGCCGCTGGCGCAAAAACCGCCATGATCCACCTTTACAACGCCTGTGCCCCCGCCTTCCGCAAAATCGTTTTCAATATGAGCAAGGAAGAAGTCAAGGGCGTGGCTATCCAAGGTACCCGTTGGGTCAAGCAGGCCATGGCAAAATATCCGCAAACCAAATGGCGCTATGAATACTCACCTGAAGTATTCAGCACCACCGAGCCCGAGTTTGCCGTGGAAGTGTGTAATGCGGTGACAGCAGAATGGCAACCCACCCCTGAAGACAAAATTGTCTACAACCTGCCTGCTACGATTGAATCCACCACCCCCAATATGTATGCCGACCAGATTGAATGGTTCTGCAAAAACGTCAATAACCGTGACAGCATTATTGTTAGCGTACACCCACACAACGACCGTGGTACTGCGGTAGCAGCGGCCGAATTATCAGTCATGGCCGGTGCAGACCGTGTTGAAGGCTGTTTGTTCGGCAGTGGCGAACGCACCGGTAACGTCGACCTGGTTACATTGGCCCTTAACCTTTATACCCAAGGCATCCATCCGGGCTTGGACTTTTCCGACATTGATGAAGTCCGCCGTACTGCTGAATACTGCAACCAGTTGCCTGTACACCCACGCCACCCTTATGCTGGTGACTTGGTGTTTACCGCATTCTCAGGCTCTCACCAGGATGCGATCAAGAAAGGCTTTGCACAGCAAGACCCCAACGGCGTCTGGGAAGTTCCTTACCTGCCTATTGACCCCGCTGACCTGGGCCGTAGCTACGATGCCGTTATCCGTGTAAACAGCCAGTCTGGCAAAGGCGGAGTGTCTTACTTGCTTGAACAGGAAAAAGGCCTGAACTTGCCACGTCGCCTGCAAATTGAATTCAGCCGTGCCATCCAGCGCGTTACCGACGAAACCGGTACCGAAGTCAATGGCAATGCCGTATATGAGATCTTCGAAAAAGAGTACCTGAAACAGACTTCCCCATGGAAATTGCTCAAGCATCAAATCAACAGCCATCCCGAAGGTGCTGATGATGAAACCTTCAGCATTGAAGTTGAGCTGGAAAACAACGGTACTGTCTTCAAGGCAAGCGGCAAGGGTGATGGCGCCATTTCAGCGTTCATCAACGCATTGAATTTGCCTATCCGCTTCATGGACTACCACGAGCATGCCATCGGCTCAGGTGAAAAAACATTGGCCGCCTGCTATGTTGAACTTCGTCTGGGCGAATCGGCCACCGGCTTCGGGGTTGGTGTTCACAAAGACATCGTCACAGCCTCGTTCCAGGCAGTATTAAGTGCCGTCAACCGTCACATTCAGCAGGGTGTCACAACATCCCAAGCAGAAAACGTTGAAACCGTTGCGGTTTAAAAAACAAATGCGTATTGCTTGCCTGTTTCATCAACAGGCAGGCAATTGCCCCGGGTTGATTTCCTACCCGTAAATCAACCCGGCATTCTGAACCAAAGCGGTTTCCAGATCAGGCAATTGAAATCCTCTCGCCTTATCACAAGAGGCTTTCCACAGCGAAACGCTCATCTCCGAGCACAAAAATGTTCTTTTGGGCAATAAAAAACCAAACAAACCGGATAATTATCCGGATGTTTGGTTTTTTTATGCGTAAGTATTAATCGCTTACCAGGCGCTGCCCGCTTCCCACACCACTTCCTTGCCTTGAGCCTTGGCCGCCCTTAACATGTCCAGCAACGGAAAAGTACGGCGACGCAAGGTTACCCTTTCCAGCACCGGATGCGGCTTTTCATCGGGATATTCGTCATCTTCCACTTCCCTGTCTTTATCGGCATAAGCCTGATCAGGATTGGAATCAGGGTCTTCTGCCACGGAGCGCACAATGTTCTGAATGGCTTCTTCAAGTTGTCCTACCGTAAACACGCCACTTTCAGGCAGTGTCTCATAATCACGCCCCGCGGCCTTCAAGACAGACAGGGCATGCTTGTCCAGCATCACGACATCAGCACATGCATTTGAGCGGAAAGTAATCAGCATATTTCGGTTTCCCACAATAGATAGAGTAATACTGGAAGTTTACTACAAGAAGCCTTTCAGGCCGATGATTTCATTTTTTGTTCAAGACGAACACTCACGGTCATGAAAAGAATCACAACCCTGCTCCTACTGACAATCGTCATAGTGCCTGCAGCTTGGTCGCAAACCAGCGAAACCAGCAATGGAAGCCCCGTTTGCAAGCCCGCCTTTACAGGACATCCATGCAAGGATCGAAGCAAGGAACCATCTATTAATTTAGGTGTAGGCAACCCTATCCATTTAATTAGTGGCAATAAATACCAAGAAGAAACCGATCTCCCCTTTCTACCATCAGGACTGGAATTAATACGGTATTACAATTCGCTCTCCAAAGGTAATAGTCTGCTGGGTGAAGGCTGGTCCCATTCTTATGATACCCGCCTGTATTTTGCCGGTAACAAACTGCAAATTATCCATGCCGATGGCTCACGCACCATGTTTAGGGAACGTCAGGGTGACACGGCGCATGCCTTACAGGCCAGCCAGGGCAAACTGCTGCTTAAAGAAAATTTTTGGCATTGGGAACAGGGCGCTGGCTTTAGCAAAATTTTTAATCAGTATGGACGCTTGGTACAGGTTAATCTGCCGGGTCTGGAGCCCATCCGCATCAGCCGCGATGAAAAGCCCGGCCCCACTCAACATGCCATTCTGGAAGTACGGGCTGGTCAAGAGCACAAGCTGGTTTTCAATTATGAAATATACAAAGGCACCGCACGTTTAAGCCGTATTGATACCCATGTTGGCACTTTTCATTACCAGCATGATCAGCCTGAACAACACACGGGCCTGCGCCTTGTTCACATGCAAAGGCCCGACAAAATGGGTAAAACCTACGCTTATGAAGCCCAATACCAGCATGGCAACCCGTTTTTGCTAACCGGTATCAGCATGCATGACCATACTGGTAAAAAATCGGTCAGAACCAATTCATGGGCTTATAACGAAAAAGGCCTGGCCATTCGTTCCAACACTGGCCACCAAGACGATACCCACAACCGTATTGAGATTGAATATATCAGTCGGCCCAAAATTGAAAATGCCCCAGGCCTCACACGTGTTAAAAATACCGATGGCAAGCACACCGATTTTCATACTTCTATCAATGGTGGAAAATATGTACTGGAAGCAATTGAAGGGGCAGGCTGCCATGGTTGCGCCATACCCGGCACCAAAGCCGAGTATGACAGCAAGGGAAGAATGACCAGCCTGAATGGCACCCAAATTCATTACGATGAAAACGACAATATCAGACAACTGGACATAAACCGCTCACCCTGGACAGGACTGCAACTGCACTACGATGCAAATGACCGCCCGGTAAGCTGGTTCAGCAAAATTACCGGTGTCGAAAACACCCGTTATAACGACAATAACCTGCCGGTAGAACAGGATTTTGCCAATGGTGACCAGGCTCTGTTTGAATATGATAAAGATGGGCAACTTGCAAAGGTGACGGAATCAACCAAAGACAAGACAAGATCTGTGACCACAAAAATAGTTTCACAACCGAAAAACAAATTTTTTGCCTTTGAGTATAGTGACGAAAATAACACCGAGGAAAAAGTGTACTTTACGCTGCAAAAAAACACACTAAACATCAATACCTTACGCCAAATAGAGTGGGTATCAGAAAACAGAAAAGGCATTGCGGACTGGATGCCCTCAATAAGATATGATGACAAATACACCTTCGAAAATGAGGGTAAAACCAAAATTCACCATTTACCCGAAGGGGGATACATCAGTTATTTTTATAATGAAAACAACAAACCTGAAACCATTATCTGGACTGAACAATCCGGCAAAAAACATCACTTGATTCTGGATTCCAGCATCCCCGAAACAGGTTATGTGCTAGGCAACCAACTGGCCTTTCATACCCTTAAAACCACCAAGGGACAAACCCAGCTTAGTTTATGGAATAAAGACAAACGATTCTGGACCCAAACACTGGATTTCTCTGAAGACAACACCCTGCACAGCGAAACCGTCATGGTGCCAGACGCAGAATACGAAGCAGGCCGCAATTATGCCTATGACCCTTCCCAAAGAATGATCAGCACCAAAACCAGCGCCCAATATAAAGAACAGGACCTGTCTGGCCTGCACCATTATGCCTGGAACAAGGATGGCTCCAGTGCCGCTTATTTTAATGGCAGAGATACCATTAAACCCGTTATTGAACGTGATGCCAGCGGCCTGCCAATCAAAACGGGGGAACTTGAGCTTGAGTATGGTCCCAATCGCAAACTGCATTACATCACTAAAAACAAAGCCTTCTTAGCTGCCTACTTTTATGATGCGCATGGACAGCGAACCATTAAAACCACCCCTGACGCGCATACCCATTATTACTATGATGAAAACAATTTACTGGCTGGAGAGTGGACTATCCACCGGGACAAGCTCACCACGCATGGTGTCAAGGACAATATCAGCCGCCGTTATATTTATGCCGGTAACCTGCCCGTTGCTTTCATTGATTATGAACAGGCGACTTTCCCCATAAAAAAAGTACCCACCGAAGAAGTGCCCCTTGATGACCCCAGGCGGCATCCTCATCTGTCAAAGCTATATTTCATTCATACAGACCACATCGGCCAGCCTTTCATGGTGACCGACCAAGAACAGAAAATTCACTGGCTGGCCCATAACAGCCCTACTGGAAAAAGCCATATTCTGCATGCTGATATTGAATTCAACCTGCGCCTGCCCGGACAATATTACGATAAAGAAACCGGCTGGCATTACAACATGAATCGTTATTATGACCCTGAAGCCGGCCACTATCTGGAACCCGACCCGATCGGCCCCACCCCCAATAACGACCCCTTTGGCTATGCCGCCCAGCAGCCTCGCCGGTTTACTGACCCGCTGGGTTTACTGCTATTTTCCTTTGATGGTACCAATAATGATAAATACACTCACACCAATGTCCGTAAATTCAGACGTTTGTATGATGGACAGCTTGGCAGCTATATTGAAGGCTCAGGAGCTCTGACTGAAGATAAAAATCTTAGCAATACAATGGATCTGCTGGCTGCCACTAAAACACAAGAGATTGTTAATCGGCAATTCTATGCATTACTCAACCATATTGCACCGTACTTCTACGTGCAAGGAGATGCAACCCCCATAAGTGAAGATGTAAACCAACAACCTTTACCTTTTTTTAGTGTAGATGTGGTTGGTTTTTCACGTGGTGCTACCTTTGCACTCATATTTGCCAACAAGATAGCCGACAACACCGATGAACACGGCTTGTTCACCTACGCATACCGTGATAATCGTGTTTCATTCAAACTCATCCAGGCCTGCCTGGATTTACGCTTTATCGGGCTTTTTGATAACGTCTCCCAGCTGGGCAATCGTGGTAGCAGTAACCATAAAGAGAAATATGACGTACCCGAAAAATGGAAATGGGTAGCTCATGCCGTGGCACTGCATGAATTCAGGGAATTATTTCCTGTTACCCTGTTGACCGGGAATGGTCGCAACTACATAGAACAAGGCTTTATCGGTGCTCATTCCGACATTGGTGGTATTAGATGGGACAGTGACCTAACTGACATTCACAACCCGGCACCCGGTCGGTACAGTGATTTGGGTGATATTGCCTTGGCCTGGATACATTGGCAAGCCACAAGTGTCGGTGTTCCCTTAAAACCACTTGATCACTTCAAAAAAGATAAAAATCTCAGTCAAAATTTCCAGAGCATAGACACCCCTTTCATGCATGGGGCTACTGATAATGGCGATATTGTTCCGCATAGAGACAGGCATATACAAACGGCTGGCCACAACGAAAGAAACTGGCGTCAAGCATCTCACCCTTACTTAGGCGAAGAAGCAAGAATCGAAATGGAACATTTCATTCGCAGAATTCCAAAAG
The DNA here is from genome assembly GCF_048381675.1 of Advenella sp. RU8. Taxonomy (NCBI): domain Bacteria; kingdom Pseudomonadati; phylum Pseudomonadota; class Betaproteobacteria; order Burkholderiales; family Alcaligenaceae; genus Advenella; species Advenella sp. RU8. The sequence continues at coordinate 16,354 of NZ_JBLWIS010000013.1, read as the reverse complement.
ACTCCAACGCATCCGAACAATTTGATTTTTTTGGTCTGGAACATCGCATCGTAGGAGAAATAGATGTCCCTGCCTATAAACAATGGCTTAAACAAAAATTAAACTGGGATGCCCCTTTCTAGCAACAACACGAAAGCCAATCAATTCATTCGCCTCTCCCGAAACGGGGAGGCTTATAAAAACATAACAGGGGGCCTACCAACTGGCCAAAACCAACTCCTTCAAACGTTACTATTGGGTAACGTTAAAGTCGTGCACGCGATTATTGGTAAAGTGGATATTCAGGCTACGATTGCCAGACATCGCATTGCCAGCGGTACCCAGCCCCAAAGAACTCATGGCGGAACTAAACAAAGCATTATCCTTGGACTCTTCATAAGCCCAATAATTAGGCCCTTTCGCTCCATCATCTCGATAGGAAGGTTGGCCAAATAGGCTAATGATCTCCTCAGAAGTTGTAACACCAGGCTTAATCTGGGTACGCAGATAAGTCATGTCATATTTGTTGGCACCAGCATTACCGCCGCCTTGCATCGTTTTGCAAGCAGTCAGGGGCAAAACCAACATCAATGCCAAACATGTATTACGCAATACTTTTTTCATTGTCTCTATTCTCTTCAAGTAAAAATAAATTGAAAATACACTCCATAAACTATTGAAGCCTAAAAATTATAGTGGAAACAATTTGACAAATCTATCTTATAAATAAGGTTTCTAACTGTTTTTTTACACAGTTTTCAGCACCACATAAGCCGCTGCATCACTACACAAGAACCGTAATCCGCTGCGCTTTCGCTAACGCTAAAAGCAAACCACAAAACCAGGATCAGACCGTTAAAAACAGTCAATATGCTATGATTATGGCAATTTTCTAGATTTACTGAACAGGCTGGCAGACCCATGTTCTCCATGTCAATTATCATGTCGCCGGCTTTTTTGTCACTTTTTTATACAGTCAACTCCTATGCTCCCAGAGCTACAACAACGAATCCAGGCCGCACTGGCCACCGCTATCGAAGCCATTCTTCCCGGCAGCAACCCGGTTATCAAACTGGAACGCCCTAAACAGCCCGAACACGGCGATATTGCCACCAATCTTGCCATGCAACTGGCCAAGCCCAACAAACGCAATCCACGTGAACTGGCACAGGAAATCGTCAGTGCCCTCCTGGGCAACGAAGACACAAAATCTTTTTTAGCCGCTGCCGAAATTGCCGGCCCGGGCTTTATCAACCTGCGCCTTACCCAAGCCACCCACCAGGCCGTAGCCAATATCATTGCCGAACAAGGTAGTGCTTATGGCAATGCCGCCAGCAATGGGGAAAGTGTTATTGTTGAATTCGTTTCTGCCAACCCCACTGGCCCGCTACACGTTGGCCATGCCCGCCAGGCCGCACTGGGTGACTGCATTTGCCGCCTTTATTCTGCCAGTGGCTATAAAGTACATCGTGAGTTTTACTACAATGATGCCGGCAACCAGATCAATAACCTGACCATTAGCGTTCATGCCCATGCCAGGGGCATTACACCCGCTTCAGAAGACTATCCGGCCGACGGCTACCGTGGCGACTACATTGCTGATATTGCACGCGACTACTTGGATAAAAAATCAGTTGAAGCCGATGGGCAAATCGTTACCGCTTCTGGCGATATCAACAATATGGATGATATCCGTCGTTTTGCCGTTGCCTACCTGCGCCATGAGCAGGATCTGGATTTGCAGGCATTCAACCTGCAATTCGACAACTACTATCTGGAAAGCTCTTTGTACAGCGATGGCAAAGTCGCCGATACAGTACAAAAACTGATTGCAAGCGGCCACACTTACGAACATGAAAACGCGCTGTGGCTAAGAACTACCGAACTGGGTACCGGCGACGACAAGGACCGCGTCATGCGCAAGTCTGATGGCGGCTATACCTATTTTGTGCCTGATGTAGCCTACCACGTGACCAAATGGCAACGCGGCTTCAACCATGCCGTCAATATCCAGGGTAGTGACCACCATGGTACGGTTGCCCGTGTACGTGCCGGCCTGCAGGCCCTGAACATGGGCATTCCCAAAGATTACCCTGCCTATATCCTGCATAAAATGGTAAAGGTCATGCGCGGTGGCCAGGAAGTCAAAATTTCCAAGCGGGCAGGCAGCTACGTTACCATGCGCGACCTGATTGAATGGGTTGGCCAAGATGCCGTGCGCTTTTTCCTAATCCAGCGCCGTGCCGATACTGAATTCGTTTTCGACATTGACCTGGCGCTTGCCAAGGGTGAAGAGAACCCGGTTTATTACGTACAATACGCACATGCCCGTATTTGCAAGATTTTGCGTGACTCTGCCGATATGCTGGGTTCACTTGAAAATGCAGATGTTTCCCTGCTAACTGCGCCCAGTGAAATCACCCTGCTACGCCGCCTGGCAGAACTTCCCAACGTTATTCAGTTGGCCGCCAAAGAACTTGCCCCCCACCATATTGCCTTCTGGCTGCTAGACTGTGCCGCTGATTTCCACTCATGGTACAACGCTGAACGCATCATGGTAGAGGACCAGGCCCTTAAGCTGGCCCGTTTGCGCTTGGCCGACAGCACCCGCCAGGTGATTGCGAACGCACTCAACCTGCTTGGGGTTTCAGCTCCAGAAAAAATGTAATATGGCAAAAAGACGTACTACCCGATCTTCACCATCAAGAGCAAGAAACAGCAGTAGCGGTTCGTTCTCGTCAATTCTGGTCGGCCTTATTATTGGCCTTACCATTGCCGCCGTTGCCGCCTTTATGTTTACCCGCACACCGGTACCGCTCAAGGACAACTCGGGCAATACGTCTTCATCTGGCCTCAAAATGCCCGGTACCTCGTCTGGCTCGGTGGGCAATCTGTCACCCGGCAACCAGCCTTTAATAGATCCTAACGCCTGGCTCAGTAATGATGGCCGTATCAGCAGCCAGCAAAACCCGGCCACTGGCACTGGCAACCTGCCCCCCATTCGCCCGTTAACCCAGACTGAACCGGCAAAAGCATCACAACCCGGCCTGTCACAAGACCAGATTGGCTCATTAATCAACCAGTTACCAGCTGCCAACACACCTGCCAAGGCAAGTACCGAAAGCAAAACGGCAACGCCAGCCAGTCCTGCTACTGAACAGAAGCTGGCCCTGACTGCCAAAGGCAAAGATATTCCGCTAGACACGACCAAGCCTGCCAACAATGGCAAAACATCTGCCACTTCTGGCCGCAGCTATCTTCAGGTAGGCGCTTTTCGTAATGCCAAAGAAGCAGACACCATCAGGGCTCGCATGATCCTGATGGGCTACAACGCGGAAATTACCAAAGTTACCGTTAACAATGTGGAAATAAACCGGGTCCGGATTGGCCCGTTTAAAAACGAAGATGAACTGAACCGCTCACGCACCGAATTAAGCAAAGCGAAAATCAACTCAACCATCGTGCGATAATCAATGCACCAATTAGCTGTTGCATCGCGTTTCCATTCATACACAAGCCGAACTTTTTGTTTTATAAGCAGTCTTACCAAGGTTTTTACTGTAATTTCCCGCTACACCCAACTATCTGCCCCGGCTATAGGGGCAATTAGTGGAACAAGCGCCTGATCAATACTTTTTAATGCGAACAAACAATGATGCTTAAAACAATTTTCAAACACACGTTTTCCGCCCTGGCCCTTATGGGTGCCGCCGCTTTTGTTCCTGCCATGGCCCAATCCGGCATTAAATACATCACGCTTGAAACCGCCCTGCCTTCCGACACCCCTGATAAAGTCGAAGTGCTTGAATTCTTTTCCTATAGCTGCTCGCACTGCGCTGAAATGGAGCCCATGTTCCAGGACTGGAAAAAGAAACTGCCCGACAACGTAGCTTTCATTCCTGTACCGGTTGCTTTCAACGCTTCCATGCAGCCCATGCAAAACCTGTATTACTCGCTAGTAGCCCTGGACAAGGCAGACCTGCATCCCAAAGTGTTTAATGCCATTCACAAGGAAGGCAAAAAACTGTTCAACCGCGATGCTATCGTTCAATGGGCCACAGAACAGGGCATCAATAAAGACGAATTCATTGCCGCCTATGATTCTTTCGGTGTTGCCACCAAAGCCAAACGCGCCACCGAACTGTCCGACCTGTACCAGGTACAAGCCACGCCTTCAATTGCCGTTGGTGGCAAGTACCTGACCTCACCGGGCATGACCGGTACCTATGCATCCAGCATCCTGGAAGCTCAGGCCCTGCTGGATCAGGTACTGGCTGGCAAGAATTAATCGCCTCATACTAGTGTCATTCATAACAAAAGCCTGCTAAATAGCAGGCTTTTGTTTGCTTATGGTGTAATTAGCAACCTTAAAGTTTGCAAACGGCCTTCAAGGCCCATACGCGTTAAACCTCCCGGGCTTTTTGCAAGGCCTGATCCAAGTCATCCACCAAGTCTGTCACGCTTTCCAGTCCGACATGCAAGCGGATGATCTGGTTATCTTCGCGGCTCCAGTAAGCATGGTTTTCCAGGGTCGGGCGATCTACCCACTGGATCAGGCTTTCAAAGCCTCCCCAGGAATAGCCTATGCTGAACAACTCCAGCGCATTCACAAAAGTACGGATCTGCCGGTCGGAAAGAGCCAATTCAATGGACAGCATGCCATTGGAACCCGTGCAATCGCGCTTCCACAAGGCATGGCCGGGATCTTTTTCAAAAGCCGGATGAAAAATGCGCCGGGTTTCGGACAAATCATCAAAATAACGGCATACCTGCAAGGCATTGCGGGCGTGCTGTTCCATCCGGATGGGCAGGGTACGCACGCCACGAATGGCCAGCCAGGCATCATCGGCACTGACTGAATAGCCCATCGCATATTGATTCAGGTCTATCCGCTCGATAAGTGCCTTGTCTTTGGCGACCACCGCGCCCAGCATTAAATCGGAATGACCACCCACATACTTGGTACCGGCAATCACGCTTACATCGGCCCCCAGTTCCAGCGGTTGATAGGCATAACCAGAACCCCAGGTGTTATCTACCACCAGTATCAAGCCGTGCTGTTTGGCAAACGCAGCCAAAGCAGGTATGTCCAGCATTTCAAACAGCAATGAACCAGGTGATTCCACATACAGGACTTTGGTGTTTTCTTTAAGCTGCGCAGTCAGTACATCGATGGACTGTGCTTGCACATAGCTAAATTCAATATTCATGCGTCTTAGCACAGTATTGGCCAGATGACGCACCGGACCGTACACGCAATCAGCCACCAGCATATGGTCGCCCGCACTTAACAGTGACAGCAACGACATGGTAATGGCACCCAGGCCGGAAGAGGCCAGAAAACAGCGCTTACCCCCTTCAAGCTGGCAAAAAATGCTTTCCAGCGCAGCATGCGTTTCCATGCCCATGCGGCCATAAGTAACCAGCCGCTCTCCCTTGCTTTTACGTCGATAAGTCTCCTCCAGGTCTTCGATGGTATTGAAACGCACCGTACTGGTTCGGATAGCAGGCAGGCCAACCGGTGCAACCGGTGTGTTTTCATCACAAGGAGCCGTGCCAAGATGCTGTAATTGGGTAAGCAGGGATAATCTAGAGTCCATGGCGATATTCTTTGTTTTCAGTAAAATATTGAACCCCATTATAGGGTCAAGCCCGCTAAAATAGCATTTTAGTTTAACCGGCCCTACGCATTTTATGACGCCTGAAACCCTCTTTGTATACTTTGGCCTGTGTGTTCTGTTGGCCATTTCTCCTGGCCCTGACAATATTTTTGTCTTGCTGCAAAGCGCCCTGCATGGTTATCGCACCGGTTTTCTGATCGTCTTGGGTTTATGTACCGGGCTGTTGTTTCATACCTTTATCGTTACCGTGGGCATTGCCGGCCTGATCGCCGCCTCTGACACCGCTTTCACTATCCTGAAACTGTTGGGCGCCGCTTATTTGCTCTACTTGGCGTGGGGAGCCCTCAGAGCCGGGCCGGTCAAGGCAGCAGGCGAAGAGGGACTCACCACTGCCCCGCCTGCATTAAGTCGCGGCCAGTTCTACCGGCGCGGCATTTTAATGAGCATGAGCAATCCCAAAGTCAGCCTGTTTTTTCTGGCTTTCCTGCCCCAGTTCACCAACCCTGCGGCAGGCGCCATTAAGGTTCAGCTGATCTTGTTAAGCGCACTCTTCATCTTGTCTGCCTTTTTGGTATTTTGCGGCATTGTCGTGTTTTCCGGCTACTTCGGCCAGCTACTGAAAAAATCAGACCGGGCGCAAATCATCCTGAATCGGTTTACTGCCCTGGTCTTTGTAGGTCTGGCCGCAAGACTGGCATTCAGCACTAAATAACCGCAAACCTCACAATGCCGTCCTTGCCGGTTTCGCGCTTAAGCTTGCCGTCAAAGTGCAAGGCATGCAAGTGTGCCAGCGCCTCGCCCATGGCAAAGGTAAGTTGGTGCAAATCCAGCTCGCGCTTGAACATATGCGGCACCACATCTTTGGCACTCATGGGTTCCCGGCATAATTCCAGTACCTCGACCAGGCGCTCGGCATGGTGCTCGTGCTGCTGGCGAATCCGCTCATGCAAACCCTTGAAGGGACGGCCATGCGAAGGCAACACCAGGGTATCTTCATCTAGGACCAAATATTTATCCAGCGATTTCAAATACAACGGCAGCGGATTGCCATCAGGCTCATGATCAAAAACGCTCACATTGGTTGAAATACGCGGCAACACCATATCTCCAGAAATCAATACCTTCAGGCCGGGACTATAAAGAGCCATATGCTCGGGCGCATGCCCGTAACCTGAAATAAGTTGCCAATCATTATTGCCAATACGCAGCGTATCACCGTCCATTAAACGGTTAAAACGGTTGGGCGGGGTACAGACCAAGCCGGGGTAATAAGTAGCCCTGGCACGGATTTTTTCTTGTGATTCCGGGTCTGTCAGGCCATGGCGTGAAAAATGACGAACCGCCACATCTCCTCCTGTGCCAGCGCCTCCCACCGGTTGCGAAGACCACATGCGTGAAACGTAATAATCGGTCATACTCATGTACAGGGGCACATTGTGCTTCTCGCACAGCCAGCCTGCCAGGCCAACGTGATCAGGATGCATGTGTGTAACCACCACCCGCAGCACGGGCAAGCCGTCCAGTTCATTGTTGAACACCTCTTCCCACAACGCCTTGACCGGGTCTTTGGCAATGCCGCAGTCGACAATCGTCCAGCCCTTTTGCCCATTGATTTCATCGGCCAGCAACCACAAATTGATGTGGTCCAGCGCAAACGGCAAAGGCATGCGTATCCATTTGACTCCCGGTGCCACCTCGAGTGCAAAACCAGGCTCTGGCTGTGTATTACCCATGGGATAAACCAGCTTTGCTTCGTTCACATTCATTATTTCTCCTTATTGACTTTTGTAATTAATTCATGGATCATACTTTACGTTTACGTAAACTGTAAGTATTAAAATCAATTATGACACAAAGAACATGGTCCATATCGGAATTGGCGCAGGAATTCAATATAACCCCGCGCACTTTACGATTTTATGAAGACCACGGCATTATCAACCCCCGGCGCGAAGGTCAAAAACGCATTTATACGCAAAAAGACAAAACCCGCCTCAAACTGGCCCTGCGCGGCAAGCGGCTGGGCTTCCAGCTGGCCGATATCAGCAGCCTGATCGACATGTATGACGGCCCGGGCAGCACCGCACCCCAGTTAAAAAAATACCTTGCCATGCTCAACCGGCACAAGGCGCAGCTTGAAAGCCAGAAGCGCGATCTTGAAGCCATTTTGCAGGAAATCCATACCCAGGAAGAACACTGCATGGGGTTGTTAAAAAAACACGAGCAAAGCTAATGCTTACGTTAACGTAAACGGAATATCTTATTTCTGTTATATTTCATATATATAATTTAAAGAAAAAACCTTCACAGGAGACAAACATCATGAATTTACCCGGACTGAATTTCGACTTGGGCGAAGACCTGGATATGCTGCGCGATGCCGTGCGTACCTTTGCCCAGGCTGAAATTGCCCCTCGCGCCCAGGAAGTTGACCACAGCGACCAGTTCCCCATGGATCTCTGGAAAAAATTCGGTGACTTGGGCCTGCTGGGCCTGACCGTTGGCGAAGAATACGGCGGTACCAACCTGGGCTATCTGGCACATATGATTGCCATGGAAGAACTGTCCCGCGCCAGCGCCGCCATTGCGCTTTCCTACGGTGCCCATTCAAACCTGTGCGTCAACCAGCTAAACCGCAACGGCACCACCGCCCAAAAACAAAAATACCTGCCCAAGCTGATTAGCGGTGAGCACATTGGCGCCCTGGCCATGAGTGAACCTGGCGCCGGCTCAGACGTGGTCAGCATGAAACTGCGCGCCGAGAAAAAAGGCGACAAATACATCCTGAACGGCACCAAAATGTGGATTACCAATGGTCCCGATGCCGATACCCTGGTGGTCTATGCCAAAACAGATCCTGAAGCCCACCAGCGCGGCATTACCGCCTTCATTATCGAAAAGGGCTTCAAAGGCTTTTCGGTGGCACAAAAGCTGGACAAAATGGGCATGCGTGGCAGCCATACCGGTGAACTGGTGTTTGACAATTGTGAAGTGCCCGAAGAAAACATCCTGGGTGAGCTTAACGGCGGGGTCAAGGTACTCATGAGCGGACTGGACTACGAACGCGCCGTACTGGCCGGTGGCCCACTGGGCATCATGCAAGGCGTTATGGACGTGGTGGTACCTTACATTCATGACCGCAAGCAGTTTGGCCAGTCTATTGGCGAATTCCAGCTTATCCAGGGCAAAGTGGCCGATATGTACACTACCTTGCAGGCCAGCCGCGCCTTCTGCTACACCGTTGGCAAAAACCTGGACCGCCTGGGTAGCAGCCACGTACGTGAAGTACGCAAAGACTGCGCTGCCGTTATTTTGTACTGCGCTGAAAAAGCCACCTGGATGGCTGGCGAAGGCATTCAAATCCTGGGTGGCAACGGTTATATTAACGAATACCCTACCGGCCGCATGTGGCGCGATGCCAAACTATACGAAATTGGTGCCGGTACCAGCGAAATCCGTCGCATGCTAATTGGCCGGGAACTGTTCAATGAAACAAAATAAAGCAATAATGGTTTTTTTACTCTTTGCCCAATAACACCATGACCTACATCGCCGATCATCAACTCATTCAGCAGCTGGACAAAACCCTCCCCCCTCCGGCGGAAGTGGCAAAAAAAATCCTGGCGGGGTTTGATCGGCATTATTCCCTGTTCCGTTATGTGGCCCAGCGCGCCAAGGCACTATTTGAGTCACATGACTGGCACGGCATTCAGCGGGTATCCAAAGAGCGGATCGAATACTATGACATCCGCGTGCGTGAATGCACCTACCAAGTCAACCATATGCTGAACAAGACCCAGGGCATGCCGCAAGAAAAGCACGGCGACCTGACACCACAGCAAATCAGTTACTGGCAATCCATCAAGCAGGAATTCGTGCGCCTGCTGACCAACCACAAGCAGCCCGAATGTGCCGAAACCTTTTTCAACTCGGTGACCTGCCGCATCCTGCACCGTGACTACTTCCATAATGCCTTCCTGTTTGTACGTCCGGCCATCGCTACCGAATACCTGGATTCAGAGAACCAGTCCTATCGCGTTTACTACCCGCATATCCAGGGCATTGAAAAAAGCATCATCAAAATGGTGGCCGACTACGGCCTGGCCGCACCGTTCAAGAATCTGCCCTACGATGCCCGCAAAGTCGCCCGCATGGCCGTTGGCATCCTGCGCAAAAAATTAATCTCCAGCGGTGGCAAGCGCATTGCCCCCGACTGCCAGATTCATGTCCTTAACACCCTGTTCTTTCGCAACAAGGGTGCCTATATTGTTGGCCGCTTTATTAACAACAACATTGTTTACCCATTCGGCATTCCGCTACTGCACACAGCTGCCAACGAAATCGAACTGGATGCATTCCTGAGCAGTACCGATGACATCAGTACCCTGTTCAGTTTTACCCGTGCCTACTTTCTGGTTGACATGGAAGTGCCCTCGGCCTATGTCGCGTTTTTGTCATCCCTCTTGCCCAGCAAGCCCAAGGCAGAACTGTACACCGCCATCGGCCTGCAAAAACAGGGCAAAACCCTGTTCTACCGCGATTTCCTGTATCACCTGAACAACTCACACGACCAGTTCGACATCGCCCCCGGCATCAAGGGCATGGTCATGACGGTTTTCACGCTGCCCTCTTATCCCTATGTTTTCAAGCTCATCCGCGACCGCATCAACAAAGAAGGCATGACCCATGAAATCGTGATGAAAAAATATCACATGGTCAAAATGCACGACCGGGTTGGCCGTATGGCCGATACCTGGGAATACTCGCTGGTGGCTCTGCCACGCAAGCGCTGCTCGCCCGAACTGCTCGAAGAGTTACGCAACCAGGTACCCAAGCTGATTGAAGAAACTGAAGACAGCATCGTGATCCGCCACGTTTACATCGAACGGCGCATGACCCCGCTGAACATTTTCCTGAGCCAGGCCAATGATGAAGCCCTTGACAATGCCATCAAAGGCTATGGTGACGCCATTGCCGAACTGGCGGCGGCCAATATTTTTGCCGGCGATATGCTGTTCAAGAACTTTGGCGTGACCCGCCTGGGCCGGATCGTCTTCTATGACTACGATGAAATCCAGCCCATGCGCGAAATGAACTTCCGCGCCATCCCGACGCCACCCAACGAAGAGGCCGAAATGTCTGGGGAACCCTGGTATCCCATACATGCCAATGATGTCTTTCCCGAAGAATTTGAACGCTTCCTGCTGGGCAATCCGCGCGTACGCGCAGCCTTCATGAAGCACCATCCATATTTACTCGATTACAAATGGTGGCAAACACGCAAAGATCGTGTCGCTGCCGGCAAAATCGAGGATATTTTCCCTTATCCGTCCTCTCGTCGCCTGCATGTCAGTCGGCCTGAACTTACTAACCAAAAGGAATTGTAATGTCTGATCCAATCGTAATCGTTTCTGTCGCCCGCACCCCCATGGGAAGCATGATGGGTAGCCTGTCGCCATTGGCTGCCAACCAGTTGGGCGCCGTAGCGATCAAAAGCGCAGTAGAACGTGCCGGCATCAAACCTGAAGCCGTTCAGGAAGTCATTATGGGTAACGTCCTTCAAGCTGGCCAGGGACAGGCTCCTGCACGCCAGGCTGCCCTGGGCGCCGGTTTGCCAAAAAGCGTTTCTTGCACCACGGTTCACAAAGTCTGCGGTTCGGGCATGAAAGCCGCCATGTTTGCCCACGACATGCTGGCAGCCGGCTCTATTGACGTCGCGGTTGCCGGTGGCCAGGAAAGCATGAGTAACGCGCCTTACCTGTTGCTCAAGGGCCGCCAGGGTTACCGCTACGGCCATTCTACCGTTTACGACCACATGGCCATGGACGGTCTTGAAGATGCTTACCAGCGTGGTACCGCCATGGGTGTATTTGCCGAAATGTGTGCCGACAAATACGGCTTCAGCCGTGAAGAACAGGATGCATTCTCTATTGAATCCCTGCGTCGTGCCAACCAGGCCATTGCCGATGGCAGCTTCGAGTGGGAAATTGCCCCAGTCACCATCGAAGACCGCCGTGGCAATACCGTGGTTGCTACCGATGAAGCTCCCGGCAAAGCCAAACCTGAAAAAATCCCAACCCTGAAACCCGCCTTCAAAAAAGACGGCAGCGTTACCGCCGCCAACTCTTCTTCCATTTCCGACGGTGCCGCCGCCATGGTCTTAATGCGCAGCTCAACCGCTGCGGAAATGGATGTCAAGCCTTTGGCAAAAATCGTTGGCCATGCCCAGTTCTCTCATGAACCAGAATGGTTTACCACCGCTCCTGTTGGAGCCATTGAAAAGCTTCTGAAACAAGTAGGTTGGACCACCGAAGAAGTGGATCTGTACGAAATTAACGAAGCATTTGCCGTGGTGACCATGGCTGCCATGAAAGACCTGAACCTGGATCACGCCAAGGTCAATATTCACGGTGGCGCAACCGCACTGGGCCACCCCATTGGTGCATCAGGTGCCCGCATTATTGCCTCCCTGATTGGCGCCCTACGCAAAACCGGTGGCAAACGTGGCGTGGCCACACTGTGCATTGGTGGTGGCGAAGCCGTTGCTGTTGCCATTGAAATGCTTTAATCATTAATTAAATAATCAAAAAAAAGATAAAGTACTTTAATAATAAAGCGCTTTATACTTTTCCAGACCTCCACACCTTCCCCATGACCAAATGGGGAAGGTGACAAAGGCAGGGACAGGAGACATACCTACATGCCAGTCATCACATCAAAAATCAATACCCGTGCACAATCATTTATTGATAATGCACAATTCATGCAGGCACAGGTTGATGACCTGGGGCAACTGCTGGAAAACACCGCAATGGGCGGCAGTGAAGCGGCCCGCGCCAAACATGTTGCACGAGGCAAGCTGCTACCCCGCGAACGAGTGGAACGCCTGCTCGACCCGGGCACCCCTTTTCTGGAACTGTCACCACTGGCCGGCCACAACCTGTACAATAGCGAAGCCCCTGGTGGCGGCATTATTACCGGTGTGGGCCGTGTCAATGGCATTGAATGCATGATCGTGTGCAACGATGCCACCGTCAAGGGTGGCACCTACTACCCCATCACGGTCAAGAAACACCTGCGGGCACAGGAAATCGCCCTGCAAAACAGGCTGCCCTGCATCTACCTGGTTGACTCGGGCGGTGCCAACCTGCCACGGCAGGATGAGGTTTTCCCCGACCGTGACCACTTTGGCCGCATTTTCTACAATCAGGCCGTCATGTCTTCCATGGGCATTGCACAAATTGCCGTCGTCATGGGTTCGTGCACCGCTGGTGGCGCCTATGTGCCCGCCATGAGCGATGAGTCCATCATTGTCAAGAACCAGGGCACCATCTTTCTGGCCGGTCCCCCGCTGGTAAAAGCCGCGACCGGAGAAGTAGTGAGCGCCGAAGACCTGGGCGGTGGCGATGTACACACGCGCCTTTCAGGCGTGGCCGACCATCTGGCCAACAATGACATGCATGCCCTGCAACTGGCCCGTCAGGCCGTTGCACGCCTGAATCGCAAGAAACCCCAGCAGCTGCATATCATTCCCAGCCGCCCGCCTGTTTACGACCCGCAAGAACTTAACGGTATCATTCCGGCCGACACCCGCAAGCCCTACGACGTGCGCGAAGTCATTGCCCGCATTACCGATGGCTCGGAATTTGATGAATTCAAGGCCCGTTTCGGCACTACCCTGGTAACCGGCTTTGCCCATATCCACGGCATGCCAGTGGGCATTATTGCCAACAACGGCATTTTGTTTTCAGAAGCGGCCCAAAAAGGCACCCATTTTATTGAACTGTGCTGCCAGCGCAAGATCCCGCTGGTTTTCCTGCAAAACATTACCGGCTTCATGGTAGGCCGCAAATACGAAAACGAAGGCATTGCGCGCCATGGTGCCAAAATGGTTACGGCCGTTTCAACCGCCGCCGTCCCCAAAGTCACCGTGATTATTGGCGGTTCATTTGGTGCTGGCAACTATGGCATGTGCGGCCGCGCCTTTGGCCCCCGTATGCTCTACATGTGGCCCAATGCACGTATTTCGGTCATGGGAGGTGAACAAGCCGCCAGCGTGCTATCCACCGTCAAGCGTGATGGCATCGAAACCAAGGGTGGGAGCTGGTCTGCCGAAGAGGAAGAAGCCTTCAAGGCCCCCATTCGCGACCAATACGAAAAAGAAGGCCACCCCTACTATGCCACCGCCCGCCTGTGGGACGATGGCATCATCAAGCCTGAAGATACCCGGCGCGTACTGGCGCTAAGCCTGTCCGCTGCCCTGAATGCCCCAATTGAAGACACGCAGTTTGGCGTGTTCCGTATTTGACAGGAGCCCGTCACATGTTTAAAAAAATCCTTATTGCCAACCGTGGTGAAATTGCCTGCCGCGTTGCTGCTACCGCCCGCCGCATGGGCATCAAAACCGTTGCCGTTTATTCCGATGCCGATGCCCTCGCCGCCCACGTGGCCGCTTGCGATGAGTCCGTTCACATTGGGGGTTCCGAACCCCGTGACAGCTACCTACGAGCCGATGTCATCTTGCAGGCCGCCAGAAAAACCGGTGCCCAGGCCATTCATCCCGGCTACGGTTTTTTATCTGAAAACGAAAATTTTGCCAAAGCCTGCGCTGATGCCGGCATTACCTTTATTGGTCCACCTGCCTCTTCAATTGCCGCCATGGGCAGCAAATCAGCCGCCAAGGCGCTTATGGAAACCGCCGGCGTCCCACTGGTTCCCGGCTACCATGGCGACAACCAGGACACCGAATTCCTGCACCTGCAGGCCGACCAGATTGGCTACCCGGTGCTTATCAAAGCCAGTGCCGGTGGTGGTGGCAAAGGCATGCGAATTGTTAAATCATCGCAAGAATTCCCTGAAGCGCTTAGTTCATGCAAACGCGAAGCAATTAGCAGCTTTGGTGATGACAAGGTCCTGGTAGAACGCTATCTGACCAAGCCGCGCCACATCGAAATCCAGGTTTTTGCCGACAGCCATGGCAATACCCTGCATCTGTTCGAACGCGACTGCTCGGTACAGCGCCGTCACCAGAAAGTCATTGAAGAAGCCCCCGCCCCAGGCATGACCGAAGAACGCCGCAAGGAAATGGGCGATGCCGCCGTAGCAGCCGCCAAAGCCGTTGGCTACGTCGGTGCCGGTACGGTTGAATTCATTGCCGAACCCGATGGCCGCTTTTATTTCATGGAAATGAACACCCGCCTGCAGGTAGAACACCCGGTAACTGAAATGATTACCGGCACCGACCTGGTGGAATGGCAACTGCGCGTAGCCGCTGGTGAACCCCTGCCCGCTGAACAGGAAGATCTCTTCATCGAAGGCCATGCCATTGAGGCGCGGATCTATGCAGAGAACCCTGAAAAAGGCTTCCTGCCTTCGATTGGCACCTTGAGTCACCTGAGCCTGCCTGAACATGTCAAGTTTGAACTGGGCGACGTACGGGTGGATGGCGGTATACGTCAGGGCGATACCATTTCTCCCTTTTACGACCCCATGATTGCCAAGCTGATTGTGTGGGCCGACAGCCGTGAACAGGCCATTGCCCGCATGCAACAGGCACTGGCCCAAACCCAGGTAGTGGGGGTGAATACCAACGTGGCCTTTTTGGGCCGCCTCATGCAAAACAGCGCTTTTGCCGCGGCAGACCTGGATACCGGCCTTATTGAAAAGCACAGCGAGCAACTGCTACCCGCTGCCAAAGCGTCTAGCGTTTTCACCCTGGCCAGCCTGGCTGCCGCCATTATGGCACGCCAAGGACAAACTGCCTGCGACACCAACCGCTACGCCAACAAGGCAGATCCCTGGTCAGCCACCGACGGCTGGCGTTTAAGCGGCCACTACACCCAGCATATCAGGGTGGTAGACAACGACGAAGCCCGTGTTATCACGCTAGACAAAACCGCTGCCGGCTGGCAACTCATGGATAACGACATTGGCTATGATTTTGAATGGCAGGTGCAAATCACCCCCGACCAAACCTGCCATTGCCGTTTAAGCCTGAACGGCTCCAACCACGATGCCACTGTTGTGATGCACAGCGAACAGGCCCATGTTTTTGAAAATGGCGCCGTAACCATTATTGGTAAACCCGACGAGCTGCAGCATGCCGCCGATGACAGCGAAGCCCACGGCGGCGGCCTGACCGCCCCCATGCCCGGCAAAATTATCTCTTTGCTGGTACAGGCCGGTGACACGGTTACCAAAGGCCAGGCCCTGCTGGTGATGGAAGCCATGAAAATGGAACACACCATCACCGCACCTGATGATGGTAAGGTAGAAGAAGTGTTTTATAAGGTGGGGGATCAGGTGACGGAGGGCGTGGAGCTGATTACCGTGGAGTGAGGGTAGCATTCCCCTCCTGCGGAGGGGTGGCGCGCAGCACCGGGGTGGTTTTCCGCATGGGTGCATACTAACGCGGGAACGTGGAGTTTTGGCAACCACCCCGTCAGAGGGTATTGATGGGACATTGAGGTTTGCCTGGAACCACCCCGTCAGGCTTCGCCTGCCACCCCTCCATAGAGGGGAATTTTCCTGCTTCGTGGAAACGTTGGTGCTACACATTCCCCTCCTGAGGAGGGGTGGCGCGCAGCGCCGGGGTGGTTCTGGATCAAACAAATATTCATTCCCACGCAGAGCACAAGAAAGCATAAATGGGCTGGCTTTTTTTGTCTCAACTTGAATTTCTTTACAAATGTTTTAATACAATTAAGCTGTTTTAAATAATTGATATTTGGGCAGTGTATATGAATGAATTAATG
>NZ_JBLWIS010000012.1:0-93067 GCF_048381675.1 Advenella sp. RU8 | reverse complement strand
GAGCGTGGGAACCACCTCCAAGCACTGGCCATTCTCAACTTCAGGAAAACCGCCAATGACCCGCTTGATTATTTCTTGCTATTTTCAATATCCATCAGGGCCTGGTCAACCAGCGCTGCACCAATCCGCTCTTTCCATTTATCAAACACAGGCCGGGTTGCCTTTACAAACGCCTCATGCTGGTCAGAAGTGAGTGCACTGATTTCTACCCCATGATTGACAATTTCTTTTAATAAGGACTCATCTTCCGGTGTGAATCCTTTGCGGGCAAGCGCCACTTCCTGCCTGGCGGCATCCAATGCGGCCTGGCGCACAATTTCCCTATCCTGCGCGGTCCAGCTGTTCCAGATGTTTTTATTCACCACAAACACCAGTGGATCATTCACATAATTCCATAAAGTCAGGTATTTCTGGCCAGCATCGTACAGTTTGGAGCCCAGATAAATCGACAGCGGGTTTTCTTGCCCGTCTACCGTACCTTTGGCCAACGCAGGCTGCGCCTCGGCCCAGCTCATTTGCACCGGCACGGCACCCAATGCGGTAAATATATCCAGAAAGAGAGGGGACCCCACTACGCGCAGCTTCATGCCTTTCATGTCCTCGGGCAATTTGATGGGCTGTTTGGCATTGCTGATTTGGCGAAAGCCGTTCTCACCCCAGGCCAGCGGCACTACACCGGCATTATCAATGAGCGAAAACAGTTGCCTGCCCACCTCGCCCTGTACCAGGGCATCCACCGCGGCATAATCAGGGATCAGAAATGGCATTGAAAAAATATTCAGCTGCTTGACCTGGGGGGACCAGTTAATGGTTGAGCCCACCGCCATATCAATTACCCCTTGGCGAATAGCGGTAAATTCGCGTGTCTGCTCACCCTGAACCAGCGAAGCTCCCGGATAGATCTTGATATTGATGCGTCCTGCCGTTCTTTCCTTGACCAGATCAGCCCAGATCTGGGCACCCTGCCCCCATGGAACCTGGGCATCAGCGACAATCGACAGCTTGTATTCCGATTTATAATTATTGGCCAACGCTTCAGTTGCAGACAAACAGGCCATGACCGCCACAGACAAGAAAAATGCGTTGAACAGGGCGCTTAATTTCATTTTGGATTCCGTTTGATCTGAACACATCGCGTATTTTCTGTTTCAATACTTTGCCTTGAACCCAATTGGAAAACAGGCAGAAGAGGAACCCTTGCGCCCAGCCAACTCCTTCAAGGATAAAACAATATCAGGGTATTCTATCTGAACCCGCACAACATGTAACTACGTATTTTCACTTAACGAACGCACACCTGCATTTAAGCAACTTTATGCAGGCAATTATCCGCTCAAAAGCCTGCCAGCCGCCAGAAAAAAATATCAGGGTTAAAATAAGCGCACTAAAAGCAGTAACAAAAACCGTTTCATATTCAATAAACCAACTTGATAGAAGGGTTAACCCGTGCAAACAAAAAAATGAATAAAAGCCTTTTTTATTGCACTAAATAACGAATATTCATTAGGTTAACTGTTGCCAGCCATGGTTAACCCCAATATGTTTACAAAACAAAAATCAGTAATCTAGCAACCATTTTCAAAAACAAAAAAGAAGGAAAAACATGGGCAATTTAAATCCTATGATTATTACTTTCGCCATTTACCTTATCGTGGTTATTGCGGTAGGGTTTATTGCGTACTTTTCAACCCGAAATTTTGACGACTACATTCTGGGTGGCCGAAGCCTGGGCAGTTTTGTAACGGCATTGTCAGCGGGCGCCTCGGACATGTCCGGCTGGCTGCTGATGGGCCTGCCCGGCGCCATTTACCTCAGTGGCCTGACCGAGTCCTGGATTGCCATCGGGCTTACTGTAGGCGCCTACCTGAACTGGCTCCTGATTGCTGGACGTTTGCGTGTTCATACCGAATACAATAATAACGCCCTGACCCTGCCCGAATACTTCTACAACCGTTTCGGTGCCGAAAGCCGCCTCATCAAGCTTGTGGCAGCCACCATCATCCTTTTCTTTTTCACCATTTACTGCGCATCCGGTATTGTTGCCGGTGCCCGCCTGTTTGAAAGCCTGTTCGATATCGAATACAGCACCGCCCTTTGGCTGGGTGCAGGTGCCACCATCGTCTATACCTTTATTGGGGGCTTTCTGGCGGTTAGCTGGACCGACACCATTCAGGCCAGCCTGATGATTTTTGCCCTTATCCTGACCCCTATCATGGTCCTGATCGGCCTGGGCGACTGGCAACAGGCCATGGCATCCATTGAAGCGGCTGCCATTACGACCGGCAGGGAATATTCCAGCCTGTTTGCCGGCACCACTTTCCTGGGCATTGTCAGTACCGCCGCGTGGGGCCTGGGTTACTTTGGCCAACCCCATATCCTGGCGCGCTTCATGGCCGCCGAAAGCGCTAACGCCATGAAAAACGCCCGTCGCATTGGCATGACCTGGATGATCCTGTGTCTGGCCGGTGCCGTGGCGGTTGGCTATTTCGGCATTGCCTACTTCCAGGCACACCCAGAACTAGCCGGTCCCGTTACCCAAAACCATGAGCGCATTTTCATTGAACTGGCCACCATCCTCTTCAACCCCTGGATTGCCGGCATCATCCTGTCCGCCATTCTAGCGGCTGTCATGAGTACCTTAAGCTGCCAGTTGCTGGTCTGCTCCAGTGCCATTACCGAAGACTTCTACAAGGGTTTCCTGCGCCCATACGCATCGCAGAAAGAACTGGTCTGGATTGGCCGTTTCATGGTCCTGCTGATTGCCTTGATTGCCATCTGGCTGGCCAGCAATCCCAACAGCCTGGTACTGGGTCTGGTTGCCTACGCCTGGGCCGGCTTTGGTGCCGCTTTTGGTCCCGTTATCATCCTGTCGGTGTTCTGGAAACGCATGACCGGCAAAGGTGCCTTGGCGGGCATGATTGTGGGTGCCATCGTAGTGGTGCTGTGGAAAAACTCGGGCATTAACCTGTACGAAATCGTACCCGGCTTTATTGCCTGCTTTGTGACTATCATTCTGGTTTCCCTGTTTGGTGCTGAGCCATCCAAAGAAGTAGTCAAGAAGTTTGAAGATGCCGATAAAGCTTACAGGGCTGAAGTTTAAACCAGTTGGCGGGGTAACCACCCCGTCAGGCTTTGTTTGGGACCGTGACTTGTTACGCAACCACCCCGTCAGGCTTCGCCTGCCACCCCTCCGAAGGAGGGGAATTTTCCTTCTTCGTGGCATCATTTGCGCTACACACTCCCCTGTGCTGAACTGACTCCCAAAGTTGAACACCCATTCAACCGTTGGGGGTCAGTCAGTATTTATTTCAATACCCGTTGCACCCGCTGCTTCAGTTCCGGCAGCACGTCTTCTTCAAACCAGGGGTTGCGCCAAGCGGCAAATGGGACTCACATAGCGCGGATGGCAGTACCGTCCTTTGAATACTTAATGATTTATACGCCCAGATAGCGCGACCACAGGCTGCGATCGTTGGCCAGGCTGGCAGACGTGCCCTCCCAGACCACCCGGCCACGCTCCAGAATAATATGACGGTCGGCCAAGCCCAGCAGTTTTTCCAGGTACTTGTCAACAATAAGCGTAGTTTGGCCCTCTTGGCGCAATTTGGCAAGACAGGCCCAAATTTCATCCCGGATAACCGGGGCCAGCCCTTCGGTGGCCTCATCCAGGATCAGCAGGCGCGGATTGGTGGACAAGGCCCGTCCAATCGCCAGCATTTGCTGCTCGCCACCGGAAAGCTGGTTGCCCATATGTGAAGACCGCTCTTTCAGCCGGGGGAACAGCGCATAAATGCGGTCAATATCCCAGCCATCGGCCCGCCCGTTGCGCTGATCGGCAAAGGCCAGCAAATGCTCGCGGACGGTCAGGTTCGGAAAACACAAGCGGCCTTCCGGCACAATCGCAATCCCCAAGCGGGCAATCGCATCCGCCTTCAGGGCCTGCACCGGCCGGCCCATAAAGTGAATTTCACCCGACTTGCCGCGGATGTCACCAATAATGGATTTAATGGTGGTGCTTTTACCCATGCCATTGCGGCCTAACAAGGTAATGGTTTCACCTGAATGAATTTCAAAACCCACATCAAACAGAACCTGGCTCGCACCATAACCTGCATTCAGGTGTTTACAGCTCAGCAAAGGCGTTTCGCTCATGCCTGTTCTCCGGTACCCAGATACACCGCCTGCACTTGTGGATGGCCCTGGATATGGGCAGCATTGCCTGAAGTTAAAACACGACCATACACCAGCACGGAGATCCGGTCGGCCAGCTGAAAAACGGCATCCATATCGTGCTCGATCAGCAAAATGGCGCAATCCTGCCGCAGGTTGCGAATCAATGCAATCATTTGCAAAGCATCCTCGGGCCCCATGCCTGCCATGGGCTCATCCAGCAGCAACAACTTGGGCCGCGAGGCCAGGGCCAGGGCGACATCAAGTTTGCGTTGCACACCATGGGGCAAGGTGCCTGCCAAGACATTCAGGCAATCGCCTAGCCCTGTTTTCTCAGCCAATGCCAATGCCCGCTGATGCAGCAACACTTCGTGGTCACGCCGGCCAAAAAAGCGGAAACTGGACCCTTCGTGCGCCTGGGCCGCCAGCATTAAATTGCCAAATACGGTTTGCCCGGTAAAAATGCTGGTTACCTGAAAACAGCGCGACAGGCCATGGCGTACCCGCTGGTTCATGGACTTGCCCACCAGCTCGACCCCGTCCAGTTTTATGGTGCCTTCGTCAGGCGCCAGCAATCCGGATATCAGGTTAACCAAGGTTGATTTACCGGCACCATTCGGGCCAATCAAAGCATGGATTTCGCCCGCTTCCACGCCAAGGTCAACATGATCGGTTGCCAGCAGGCCACCAAACCGTTTTACCAGGCCTTGTACTTGCAGCAAACTCATTTAATCACCCTTCGGCGACTGCCACCTGCCAAGCCTGCCGGTAGCAGGAAGACAGACAGCAGCAAAATCAAGCCCATGGGCCAGTGCCAGTAATCGGTATACAGCTTAAGCACTTCGGCCAGAGTCAGCCACACGACCACCCCCAGTGCCGGGCCCCAACGATGTCCCATACCGCCTAAAATAACCATCACCAACAACCCGGCCGATTCCCCAAACGACATCATGGACGGGCTGACAAAATTATTATTGACCGCCAGCATGGCACCAGCCAAACCGGCAAACGCACCGGCCACCACAAAGGCAAGCAGGCGAATGGCATACACCGGATAACCCATGGCACCCATACGCACTTCATTGTCGCGAATGCCCTGCAGGGCAAGACCAAACCGGGAACAGGCCACCCGGCTGCCCATGGCAAACACCAGAGCCGCAATCAGCAACACGATCCAGTACAGGGCATGGGGCACGTCATCGAGCCAGCTACCCAAGGATAACGGGGTATAAATGCCATAACCGTCTTCCCCGCCAAAGCGGCTGAATGAAACCGCCAGGTAATACAACATTTGGGCAAACGCCAGGGTAATCATGATGAAATACATGCCACGGGTACGAATGCTGATACTGCCAATCAACAGGGCAAACAGCGCCGACACCCCCATGGCCAGCCCCCAGGCCAACCACACGGAATCTTGCCCGCTATCAAGCAGGGCTACCAGCGTATAGGCACCAATGCCCAGAAAACCGGCGTGTCCCAGCGCCACCATGCCACCATAGCCAATCAGGAAGTTCAGGCTGCTGGCGGCAATACTGTAAATCATGAGCCTTTGCACAAAACCCACGTAATAGTCCAACCCAAGCAGGGGTGCCACTAGCGGAAAGACCGCCAGCACCCCCAACACCAGCCAGGGGGCAAATAAAAACCAGCCGCTTTCCTGCCGCAACTGGTACTGAAGCGGCACCGCAGGCACCATGGCTTGATCATTGTTTTGCATCGCTTAGCCTCTTGCCGGAAAAAGACCGGATGGCTTGAGTGCCAATACGGTAGCCATCAGGATATACATGGCAATACTGGCCAGTCCCGAACCCAGGTCTGCTGCCAAGGCGGGCGGCAACATCACATGCAGCAAAGGCGGCAAGAATGCCCGGCCGGCAGTGTCTATCAGGCCAACCAGCAATGCAGCCACAAAGGCGCCCCTGACAGAACCAATACCACCAATCACAATCACCACTAATGCTGGAATCAGGATAGCATCGCCCATGCCGATTTGCACCGCACTAATAGGCCCCATCAGAGCACCTGCCAACGCAGCCAGGCCTGCCCCCAGTATGAAAACAAAAGAAAACACCCGGTTTACGCGGACCCCCATCAGCTCGGCCATGCGCCGGTTGGAAGCCCCTGCCCGCACAATCATGCCAAGACGGGTATGGTTAACCAACAGATACAACCCCAGCGCCACCAGCAACCCTGCCACAATCAGCATCAGCCGGTATGACGGGTAAGGCAGGCTACCCAACAGCGTCACCGGCCCCGACAGCCAGGCCGGTGTGGGTGCCATGATGGGGGATGGTCCCCAAATGGCCCGTACCGCATCATCAGCAATCATGATCAGGCCAATGGTGGCCAACACCTGGGAAAGATGATCGCGCCGGTAAAGCCGTCGCATGACCAGCACTTCCACCAGCAAAGCCAGTATTTTTGTACCCGCAACCGCCACCACAATGGCAAGCAGGAAACTGCCACTGGCTTCGTGTACGCGGGCCGCCAGATAGGCCCCCACCATATACAGCGAGCCATGCGCCAGGTTCAACGTGTCCATGATGCCAAACACCAGGGTCAGGCCAGCCGCCAGCAAAAACAGCATCAGGCCATAACCCACCCCGTTAAGCAATTGCTCGAAAACAAAAATCACATCCATCAATACGTCCGTTTATAAACTGAACACAACTTACATCTTGCATTCAGCCACATAGGCATCCTGATGGTTTGGCAAAATGGTTTTCACCAGAACATTGGTTAATTCACCGTTGGCATTCTTGCCAATTTTGCGCACATAATAATTCTGGATAGGGTAATTGTTAGCCCCGTACTTGAACTCGCCACGTACCGAGTTGAAGTTGGCGTTTTTCAGGGCAGCCACCAGGGCATCACGATCCTGGACATTGCCTTTGACATCACGAACCGCTGCATCCATGGCCATGACCACGTCATAAGACTGGGCCGCATACACGGTGGGATAGCGCTTGTATTTGTCACGGAAGGCCTGCACAAACTCCTTGTTGGCCGGATTGTCCAGGTCATGCGCCCAATGCGCCGTGTTTTGCATGTTTTCCACCGCATCGCCCACCGCGGCAATCACGTCCTGGTCGGCAGAAAAGCCGGGTGCCACCAACGGAATGTCTTTCAGGCCTGCCCCCACAAACTGTTTTACAAAATTAATCCCCATCGCGCCCGGCAGGAACAGGTAAACCGCATCGGGTTTTTCAGAACGGATCCGGGCAATTTCAGCCGCGTAATCAATTTGGCCCACTTTGGTATAGATTTCTTCTTTTATTTCACCCTTATAAGTGCGCTTGAAACCACCCAGGTGATCTTTGCCGGCCGGATAATTGGGCGCAATGATAACCGCGTTTTTATAGCCGGCCTCGTTGGCCAGCACCCCTGCCGCTTCATCATAGGTGTCGTTTTGGTAAACACCAAAAAAATACGGGTTGCATTGCTTGCCGGCAAACTGGCTGGGGCCGGGGTTGCTGGAAAGAAAAGGTACTTTGGCGGCAAACAGGGCTGGGCCAACGGCCAGTGCCGCATTGGAAGCAACCGGACCGGTGAAGAAATCAATCTTGTCTTTCTGGATGAACCGGTTGGCCAGTTGATTGGCCTGCTGGGGGTTGCCGGCAAAGTCGGTTTGCAGGAACTCGGCCTCTACGCCACCCAGCTTGCCACCCAGCTTTTCAATCGCCAGCTCAATGCCATCACGGGTTTCCACACCAATCGCCGCAAAAGGGCCGGAAATATCCAGCGCAACGCCCACCTTGATCGGCTCGGCTGCCTGTGATGCTGACAAAACACCCAAGGACAGTGCCATGCAAAGCGTGGTTTTTTTCAGTTGAAACATATCGTCTCCTCTTTTTCTATGTTTGCAAAATTCCAAATATCCTGCCAAACCGTCTATTCACAGGCCAATTCACCAGGGCAAACAGAATGTTACCCCATTTAACACCACCCTCCATGGCCTGATTCACCGGATAGGGCAAATCTGGCCCGGGCTGTTTCCTGCATACAACGACAAATCCGTTAAAATCAATACTTCCTGCCCAATACCTTGTGGCCAAACACCCAAACGGAAATGAGAAATGTGGACCAACCTGATCGATGAACCGCTGCTTGCCATGTTAGTGGCTGTACTGCTTGCACTGGCAGCCTGTTTCTGGCTTAGCCGGGCCGCCTATATCCTGCCACGCACAATTGATCCGGACCTTCCGCTGCAAGTGCCTGCCTGGCATTTTCGGTTACGCAGCCAGTTCATGGTGCTCGGCCCGCTGATTGCCGCACTGTTCTGCTGGTTTTTTGGCAGTAGTTTTGCCGCCTTGGCCAGTATTGGCTTCATGCTGGTTTTACTAAGCCTGGCCTGGATCGATGCCGAAACAAGCCTGTTGCCCGACCACCTGACCCTTTCCCTGTTGTGGGCGGGTTTGCTAATCAACATTAATGATACTTTCGTGCCACTTGAGCATGCCGTGCTGGGTGCCGCAGGCGGCTATATGAGCCTGTGGCTGCTTTACCAGATATTTTTACGCATTACCAAAACCGAAGGCATGGGGTTTGGCGACTTCAAGCTAATCGCCGCCCTGGGTGCCTGGTTTGGCTGGATGTTCCTGCCCGTGCTGCTGATTGTAGCCACCGGGCTCTCTTTGATTGTCGTGCTGGTACAGCGCCTGCGCGGCAAGCGCAACGCAGGTAGCATGATCCGGTTTGGACCGTATCTGGCCTTTGCCGGGATAATCGGCATGCTGGAAAGGTGGATATAAACGCCATATCCGGCTGGCTGATGTTTTTTTCGGCTGACCGGATTTTCCATTTATTTCAAGATTGAATCAAATCACGGTAATCCATGAAGCGGGCATTGGCAGGATAGTCAAAAACCTTTTCGCCTCCATAACCGGCTTCATGATGGACGAAATCCATGTTGATCTGGCTGGCACACAGCGCATCTACGTAGGTATCACCTACAAAAACCGCCTCTTCAGGGGCCATGCCAATTTCCTGCAGGGCCTGCAACAATGGTGCCGGATGGGGTTTGGGATGCACGGCAGTGTCACCACCAATCACGCTGCCAAAAAATGGCAAAATTTCGCAATGCGCCAATACCCTTAATGCATCCTTCCTGATCTTGTTGGTACAAACCGCCATAACACACCCCCTTTGCTGCTGGTTTTGCAAAAACGCCAGCACACCGGGATACAATTGCGCATCGACATGGCCATTGTCACGGTAATATTTGGCATAAGCGGCAAGTAAATCGGGCATGGCCGCGGCAGGGATACCCTGGTTTTCCATGACGGTGGTAACGATATCCCCCAGCGTGGCATGCATATTGGGTACCGGCATATGCGCAGGCATGGGTTCAAAGCGGCATTCTTTCAGCGCATCATTGAGGGCACGGCGAATATCAGGCTCGGTATTGATTAAAGTGCCATCAAGATCAAAAATCAGTGCGGTACGGGTATTCAGGATTTTTCCTGCATCATTCATTGCGGTTTCCTGCAACAGGGTACCGGATAACATCCGGCACCCTGCAAATAGTTATACAAACTTCAGATTATAGTCGCGACTGCAAACCTTCCGGGCTGGCGGCATAGCCAGTCAAGGATCGATCGGCATGACGCAGGCGCCAGTTCAGCATTTTCTCTGCCATGGCAAGCCTTGCGCTGTCGTAGGCGGGATTCCCGGCCTGATTAACCAGTTGATGTGGGTCTTGCTCCAAATCAAAGAACAACGGTGGCAAACCGGCAAAATGCACATACTTGTATTGCTCATTCTGTACCACGGCCAGGGAACTTTCATCCATTTGCAGGCCCAAGACTTCTTCAGGTTTGGAGTAATAAATATTGCGGAAATCGAATTCGTAATGCACTTCAGTGCGCCAGTCCGCGGGGGCTTGCCCATCACGCACAAAAGGCAATAATGAGCTGCCATCGCAAGCCCTTGGCACCGGCAGTCCCATCCAGTCAAGGATAGTAGGCATCGTGTCGATGGTTTCGCTAAAGCGATTGACAATCTGGCCACGAGTCTGGTCGGCCTGTTGGGAAGGATCACGCACAATCATCGGAATATGAAAGCTCTGGTCGAAATAGCCCAGCTTGCCCAGCAGGTGATGATCGCCCAGCTGCTCACCATGGTCACTGGTAAACACGATCAGGGTATTATCCCACTGGCCGGTTTGTTTCAGGTAATCAAACACACGGCCCAACTGGTCATCCACCTCGCTCATCAGGCCATAGTAAGTAGCGCGCATCTGGCGTACTTCGGCATCATCCATTTCAGCACCCAGCCCCTCGCCATTTTCAAAAAAACGATTGCGCTTGATGGAGTCAAGATAGAACTTGAGCATGGGATGCTGCTCACCTTCCTTCTCGACCGTCTCGGCACGGATGGCATCAGGACAATCAGCCGGATCATACATATCATGGTAAGGCGCTGGCGCGGCAAATGGCGGATGCGGACGGTAGTAACCCAAATGCAGGAACCAGGGTTTGTCTTTAACGCCGTGCAAGTACTCAAGCGCCTTATTGGTAAACCAGGTTGTATCGGACAATTCTGCCGGAATAGAGCTGGGTTTATTCGTGGCACCAATATCACCGGCTTCCCGGCCTTGCGGCAACCAGATATCCCAAGGATTATCGGGTACCTCAAAACCTTTCGCGCTCAGCCAGGCAAAGTAAGACTCCATGTGCAAACCCCAGGAGCCTACCGGACGCCAGCCTTCCATATCACCGCCCAATACCTTGAAGCGGGGATCCTCGGGAGACACCTTACGTGGATCAGGCGTGGTTGTGGTGTAGCCAACCAGGGCCGGTTCATAGCCTGCCTTGCGTACTTCCCAGGCAATATTGGTATGACGGGAATCCAGCGGAATGGTGTTCTGTACGGCACGATGCGTCATCATGTACAAACCGGTCAGCAACGAAGCCCTGCCTGGTCCGCAAGGTACGGCTTGGGTATAGTGCCTGGCAAAGGTAACTCCCTCCTCGGCCAAAGCATCAATATTAGGGGTCTTGATGACAGGATGGCCCAGTTTGGCCAGGGTATCGCCACGCCATTGGTCGACAACAATCAATAATACGTTTTTTCTTTGCTTGCTCACAAGAAACTCTTTAAAAATGAAGGGTGTTAACGCAAGGTTGGATCCAGCCGGTCACGCAGCCAATCACCAACAATGCTAATGAAAAAAGTAGTCAGGACAATAATCAAACTCGGCGCCAGAAGAATCCACGGTGCGGACTGCAGGTATTCTCGTCCATAGCCCACCATGTTGCCCAGGCTGGTCATGGGAGGCTGTACCCCCAACCCCAAAAAGGACAAACCGGATTCAAGCAAAATAATTTCCGGGAAAGTCAACGTAACGCTGACAATAATCGTGCTGGCAATATTGGGCAGTACATGGCGGATATACACCCGCCACGGCGAAGCGCCAATATCATGTACGGCACTGGCATAACCCTGTTCATTGGCAGCAATCGTCAGGCTGCGGGTAATCCGGGCGGTTCGGTCCCATCCATAACAACCCATCAAGACAATGAATAGCGTGAGTGAATTGCCAAAGAAAGCCAAGACCGCCAGTGCGATAATCATGAAAGGCAATGAAGCCTGAAAATCAATCAGGACCAGCACCAATTGCTCTACCCAACCACGAAAGTGGGCGGCTAAAAAGCCAAGCACCATCCCAATAAAAGCGGATATCAGGGTACTGATAAAAGCAATCAACAAACTGATCTGGATCGAAATAATCAAACGGGACAACACATCCCGCCCCAGCTCATCGGTACCCAACCAGTGACTGGCCTCACCACCCAGGAATACGGGTGGTTGCAAACGCGCTTTCAGATCCAGCGCACTATATGTGTAAGGAGCCAGATAATTGGCGAACAGGGCCACCACCAGCATCAGTACAATCCAGGCAATGCCGGCCATCACCAAGGGTGGGCAGGCCTTCAACCAGCGTTTGGCACGACTGATACGCACCGGTGCAGTAGCCATATCAAGCACTGCAGGAGTAGCTAACGGCAAAGCACTGATAGACGAATTTTTTTGCATATTAGCCCCCTGTTCCGGAAAGACTGTGCCTGAGCTTTGGATCTACCAGGCAATACACCGCATCGACCAACAAATTAGCGGTTACCATACTGAACGTGATCAAGAGCAAGGCCGATTGCACAACAGCAAGATCACGATTGGAAACGGCCGATACAAGCAGGCGCCCCACTCCCGGCCAGGAAAAAACACTTTCCACAACCACCGCACCGGCAACCAGGCCACCCAGCATCAAGCCGATAATGGTAATAATGGGAATTGCCGCATTAGGTAAAGCGTGCCGGATAACCACCTGTTTCCAGTT
This sequence comes from Advenella sp. RU8, assembly GCF_048381675.1. Taxonomy (NCBI): domain Bacteria; kingdom Pseudomonadati; phylum Pseudomonadota; class Betaproteobacteria; order Burkholderiales; family Alcaligenaceae; genus Advenella; species Advenella sp. RU8. The sequence continues at coordinate 80,556 of NZ_JBLWIS010000012.1, read as the reverse complement.
CAATCCCTTGGCAACCGCAGCACGAATATATGGGCGTCCCAACACCTCGAGCATCGCTGAACGCGTAAACCGGGCCAGCACGGCGGCGCCACCGATCGTCAGGGTCAAGATAGGCAAAACAGCCGATTGCGCGGATTCATAGCCACCACTGGGAAGCCAGCCCAGACTGACCGCGAAGATCAATACCAGCAATAATCCCAATACAAAGCTGGGCAAAGTATGTCCCGCCACCGACAAGCTCATGACAAAACGGTCAATGAACGAGTTGCGGTTCAGTGCTGCCAGAATACCCATGGGCACACCCAGCAACAGCTGAAAAACAAACGCGGGAAAGGCAATATACAGTGTGGCGGGTACGGCCTCCAAAACCATGGTCATCGCCGACCGGCCATCACGCATTGACACACCAAACTCTCCATGGAGCAGACTGGAAAAATAACCCAGATACTGTTGCCACAATGGGGCATCCAGCCCTTGGCTTTTACGGAAAGCCTCAATCGCCTCCGGCGGTGCATCCGGTGAAAGAATAATCAGGGCCGGGTCACCCGACATCCGCAGAATGACAAACGCAAAACTGAGCACCAAAAAAACAGTTAATGAAGAACGAAAAATACGAGATGCAAAATACGACAGCATAGTTACGCTCCTGCTGCGATGCTGTGGTCCGCAACGCCAGCCACCTGATACAAGTGGCAAGCGACCTTGCGTTGCGAATCAAGCGATACCAGAGCCGGTCTTTCCTGCCTGCAACGTGCGGTTGCATGCTGGCAACGCGGATGAAAAGCACAACCGGCCGGTACATCAATGGGGTTGGGTGGCTCACCCTGCAAAACAATACGTTGGCTTTGCTGTCCCTGCCGCATAACGGGAATCGCAGAGACCAGTGCCTGTGTATATGGATGTGCCGGATGACTGAAAATTTGTTTGGTGTCCCCCTGCTCGACGATCCGGCCCAAATACATGACAGCCACTTCATCACAAATATGCCGCACCACCTTCAGGTCATGACTGATGAACAGGATGGCCACCTTTCTTGCTTTTTGCAGGTCCTCAAGCAAATTGATGACCTGGGCCTGAATCGAAACATCCAGAGCCGAAATCGGCTCGTCACACACCAGCAGGCTCGGTTCCAAGACTAGCGCGCGGGCCAGCACGACCCGTTGACGTTGGCCACCGGACAATTCGTGGGGATAGCGTTCAAACATATGAGGCATGAGGCCGACCGCCTCGAGACTATTGGCGGCTTTGCGATAATTGAATTCTCTTGAACCGTTACCCTGTACCGTTAATGGCTCAATGACCTGCTCGATAATCGGCAAACGACGATCCAGCACAGCCAACGGATCCTGATAAATCATTTGCATGCGCTTTCTCAGTGCACGCCAATGCCTGGTCCGCTGATGGGGGACTTCTTCACCTTCAAAACGGATCGAGCCCTGACTAGGCGCTAGCAACCCAAGCACCATTTTGGCCGTCGTCGATTTGCCACAACCGGACTCACCAACCAGACCCAGGGTTTTGCCGGCCTGCAGGGTAAATGACACCCCATCTACAGCTTTCAGGACATTTTTTTTACCAAATAACAATGATGATGACTTGACCGGATAGTGACGGACAAGTTGATTGACTTCAAGCAACACTTGACTGCTCTCCAAGGTTGAAACAGGAAACCAGATGTTCCCTGTCCAAGCGAACCTGCACCGGCTGGGCATTTACACACAATTGGGTACTACGCTCGCAACGCGGGCTAAAACTGCACCCTAGTGGCAACTTGCCCGGTTCAGGCACAAACCCCGGAATCGACTTCAGGCGACCAGACGATTGCAAATCAGGCAAGGCATCCATCAATCCACGGGTATAAGGGTGAGCCGGGCTGGAAAAAATCCGCTCGCTGCTTGCCGATTCCACCACCCTGCCGGCATACATCACCATCACCCGGTCACTAATATCGGCAATCACCCCCAAATCATGCGAAATCAGGGCCATTGCCATGCCAGACTCGGCACGCACTTCTTTGAGCAAGTCAAGAATCTGGGCTTGCACCGTGGCATCCAGCGCAGTGGTTGGCTCATCGGCAATCAAGAGTTCGGGTTCACCAGCCAGTGCCATGGCAATCATGACACGCTGGTTCATACCGCCGGACAATTCGTGTGGATAGGCTTTCATGCGTTGTGCCGCATCGGGAATCCGTACCCGATCCAGCAATCGTTTGGCTTCTTCCAGCGCAGCCTGGCCATGCAGGCCCCGGTGCAGGCTAACCGCCTCGGCGACTTGTGAGCCGATGCGGTGTGCCGGATTCAGGGAAGAAGAAGGATCCTGAAAAATCATGGCAATGCGCTTGCCCCGCAGGCCGGTCAAAACCGTTGATGAAGCCGACAGAATTTCCTGCCGGTTCAACTTCACCGAACCGGACAGACGGGCCCGCTTGCCCAGCAAGCCCATGATGGCCAGCCAGGTTACGCTTTTGCCGCAGCCGGACTCACCCACAATACCCACGGTTTCACCCGGCAGAATATCCAGATCGATACCATGCAATACTTGCACAATACGGTCTTGCTGCTCAAACGCCACTTTCAGATTACGTATGCTAAGGGTTGCTTCCTGGTTGGCAGGCGCGGCTGCCCCCTGGACAGAGCGCAAACCGGTTGCCGGTTTAAGCTGGATTTCAGGCTGCTGCCCGGCATCAACGTCTACATCGCGCCGGTTTTCCGGAGATGAAATAGGCAATGGCATAATGATTCAGGTCCTGTGCTTTATTTGAATGTGACGTTTTCAGCGCGGAAATCCATCATGAAATTGGGAGACCATTTCCAGTCGATGTCTTTACGCTTGCCATAAAACACAGCCGTACCATACAACACGGTATAAGCGGGATCCTCGCGCTCGCTGATTTCCAGCATGCGACGGAAAGTTGCCTTGCGCTCTTCAGGATCAACCGATGTTTCCAAAAGCAGGGAAAGCTTGTTGAACTCTTCATTGGCCCACTCACCATTTTGCTGTTGCTGTCCATTCGGGCCATGTTGGTTCACCAAAGAACTGACCGGGTCACTAAATGTTGCCGAGTTGGACCAGTCACGTGCACCACGATTGGTCTTTTCAGAAACCTGTGGCCAGTTTTCCTTCATTTGCAACTCGATGTTCAAGCCAACCGCACGCCACATTTCAACCAAAACCTGGGCAGTCTGGGTTTGGTTTCCATAGTAGTTGTTCAAAATGCGGTAAGGAATAGGCTCTCCGTTATAACCGGCCTCCTTGAGCAATTTTTTAGCCAGCTCAGGGTTATATTCAGGCACTGTCCAATCTTTCAGGAACATGTCACCGTAATATTCCCACTGCAAACCAGCCGGTACGCTGGTGCGACCGTCCCACAAAGCTTGCACAATCGCCTCACGGTCAATCGCATGGGTCATCGCCTGACGCACTTTGGGATTGGCCAACACAGGATGATTCTTGTCGAAAACAACAATACGGTGATTCAGAACCGGGCCACCCACCACTTCGAACTTGCCATTGGCTTCGATAGTCTTGATTTGATCTGAAGGCACATCGGTCACAAAATCATACTGGCCGGAAAGCAGACCATTAATCCGGGAAGACACCTCGGGCACAACCACATAACGAATTTCTTTTACATTGGGCTTGCCGCCGAAATACTCATCGTGAGCTTCCAGTATCAAATATTGGTCAGGCTTAAATTCTTTAACCTTGAAAGGACCAGCACTAACCGGGTTACGTGCCCAGCTGTTCCAGTCTTCAGCAGACAGATACGCTTTTTTCGACACAATCTCGGCACCCACACGGGTCAAACGGCCCTCCAATGTCAAATCAGGTACTGCATTAACCAGATGTACCGTATAGTCATCAATCACTTTGACTTCTTCAACAGAAGGCCACAAGCGACGCGCAATGGCAACTACCTCTGGCGGAGGTTCAATTGTGGTCTTGGTATTGACGGTAGCCAGTTTTTTACCATAGTCCACTGCAATGGTTTTATTGTCATTCTCTGCACGGCGCGGTTGGGTCTTGCCAAACATGCGCTCCGGGCCAAAGCTGAACGCCACGTCTTCTGCGGTCAGTTCTTCACCATTATGAAACTTCACCCCTTTGCGCAGCTTCAACTCTACGGTATTGTTATCAATCCGTTTCCATGATTCAGCAATGCCTGGTTTTTGCGACATATCACCGGTTGCATTGACCTCGATCAGGCCTGAGTAGATCATGGGCAGTACGCGTCCGCCAACGTTGCTTTGCTCACGCAAAGGATCCAGGGAACCCGAGTTCACAACTTGTTGCACGGCAACCGTGATAACCGGCCTGTCATCAACAGGCTGGGCCAGCAACTGGCCGGAAAAAAAAGGCGAAGAAAAGGCAAAGGCAGTGCTTATCAGCAGCATGCCGCGACGGGTAATTTTCATACAACTTCCATAAAAATGACACACAAATGACAGTAATTTTTTGTCATTAATTAACAATTAATTATTTTTTAAAAATAATTTTTATGGAATTTTAGGTAGGCTATATTTCAGGGTAATTACTAATATTGATTTAAATATATATTGTTTATAAACTTAATTTTTAAACTTAATATGATTGAAACATTATTAATATAAGTACATATAAAAATAATATTTAAATTTAAATTACACTTCATAAAAATGAAATAAAAAAAAAGCACTGGTCAAATACCAGTGCTTATCATACGCAATCTTAAAAGATCAGAATTATTTATTTCCAGTTTTACCTTCGCCCGGGAACCGGCTGCCTGTGACGCTCTTCCTTGCGCCGCTCAAGCCACTCCATCAGGATTTTCAGCACTAATGTCATTAATGCCATCAAGGCCAGCACACTGGCTGCCGTAAAGGCCGCTGCCACCTTATAGTCATTATTCAGCTGATCAACCAGCAATGGCAAGGTCAGGGTCTGGTTCATGATGGTACCGGACACCACCGCCACCGCGCCATATTCACCCACCGCACGTGCGTTGCTTAACACGGCACCATACAGCAGACCCCATTTGATATTGGGCAAGGTTACTTTGGTAAAGATTTGCCAGCCGTTGGCACCCAGCGTCAGGGCGGTTACTTCTTCATCCAGCCCCTGGGCCCTGATGAGCGGAATCAAAATACGGGCCACATAAGGTGAAGTCACAAACAGGGTCACCAGAATGATGGCAGGCCAGGCGAACACCACCTGGATGTCATTGGCCGATAACCATTGCCCCAAGGCACTTTCCCGGCCAAACAGTATCAAGTAGCAGAAACCGGCCACTACCGGCGAAGTGGCATAAGGAATATTGACCAGTGCCTGCAACAGCTTTTTGCCCTTGAATTCGTAATGGGTAATGCACCATGCCAACATGATGCCAAACACGATATTGACAGGCACCGCAACCAGTGCTGCCAGCACCGTCAGGCCAATGGCATGCAACATATAATCTTCGGAAAGATTGCTCCACAAAGCGGCAAGGCCATCACCCAGTGCCATTGTGAAAATCAATACCAAAGGCAGAACCAGCAAAACGATGGCAAAGACAACGCCCAAGCCAATCAGAAACCATTGCCCAAAAGTATCCGGTTTTTGTCCACTCATTTTATCTTCTACCTGTCTTCGTATTTATCAAGGAAATTGCTTTGCCACCATTGCAAGACAAACAGCAATAACAGGGAAGCTACTAATACCACAGAGGCAATTGCCGCTGCTGCCGGATAATTGAACTCCTGCAAACGCACAAACAACATGAGTGAAGTCACTTCGGTTTCGAAAGGAATATTGCCGGCAATCATGATAACTGCCCCGAATTCGCCCAGGCTACGGATAAAAGCCTGCGATGCACCGGCTATCAGGGCTGGCCTGACTGCCGGAAACAACACCCGGGAAAATGTCTGCCATTTATTAGCCCCCAGCATGGAAGCCGCTTCTTCGTATTCGCCCTTGAGGTCTTCAAGCACCGGTTGCACCGAACGCACAATAAAAGGAATACTGGTGAAAATCATGGCCACCACAATACCCGGAAAAGCGTAGGCAATCTTGATATCCATGGCGGCAAACCACTGCCCGATCCAGCCACTGGGTGCAAAAAGGGCCGACAAGGTAAGCCCGGCAACCGCGGTGGGCAGGGCAAACGGCAAGTCCATTAAAGAATCAAGCAGGCGTTTGCCCGGGAAGTCATAGCGGGTAATAATCCAGGCAAACAAAAACCCGATCACACAGACCAGGATAGTTGAATACAAAGCACCCAGAATAGTCACCCGATAACTGCTTAGCACGCGCGGGTCGGTAATGGCGCCCCAATACTCTGCCCATGTCATCCCGCTTACGTAAACCAGCAGGGTGGACAGGGGAACCAGAATAATTAGGCTGATGTATAAAACGGAAAAACCGAAGGTCGGGCCAAAGCCCGGCAGCAACGGTGTCCGTTTAAAAAATGAGAATGTGGTTGACATCAAGAATATTTAACGACGCTTGGACAATAAACCGTCAAGTATACCGCCTGAACCAAAATGTTTTTCCTGGATTTCATTCCATGATCCCAAAACATCGGTAGGGTTAATGGTACGTACAGGCGCATACTGGGCTTCTGTTGCCTTGACCACTTCAGGGTCATGCACACGCAGATTAAACGTGGTTAACAGTTGCTGGATATCCTTGCTGTACTGGAACTGCAGGTATTCTTTTGCCAGATCTCGGGTACCACGGTTATCGACCACTTTGTCCACCACGGCTACCGGGAATTCGGCCAGTACGGAAACCGGTGGCACCACCACTTCAAAGCCCTTGTCTTTATATTCTTTGTCGTTGGCAATGTTAATTACTTCCGATTCAAAGGTCAGCAGTGCATCACCCTGCCCGTTTTGGGCAAAGGCAACCGTTGCGGCACGGCCACCTGTCGGGAAGTTAACCACATTACCCAGCAATTTGCCGACAAATTCCTTAATCTTGGCCTCATCACCATTGAATTTCTCATTGGCATATAACCAGGCGCCCAAGTAAGAGTAGCGCGCATTGCCGGATGTTTTCGGGTTGGGAAAAACCACTTTTACATCTTCACGCACCAGGTCATCCCAGGTTTTGATGTTCTTGGGATTGCCTTCGCGTACCAGGAAAGCGATCGTGCTGTAGTAAGGAGAGCTGTTGTTTGCAAACGCCTTCTGCCAGTCTTCTTTAACAAGGCCATTCTTTTCCAGAAAATTGATATCCGTCACCTGATTGAAAGTCACCACGTCCGCTTTTTTGCCCTGGACGATATCCTGGGCCTGGCGGGAAGTACCGGCAAACGATTGGTCAATCTTGACGTCCTCGCCCGTTTTGGCTTTCCAGTATTCGACAAACTTGGGGTTAATGGCGCCAAACAGCTCGCGGGCAACATCATAAGAGGCATTCAGTATGGCTTTTTCCTGGGCATGCGCCGCTGTTGCTGAAAAAGCGGATACCGTTGCCACAGCCAGAATTATTTTCTTCAACATAATCTATATCTCATTCAAATAAGTAAATTTTGCAGGCACCTTTATTCTCTTTTACCCACAGTGTTTGCTTCGTTGCCAACTGGAAGTTATTAGCGTAAGGTTGAAGCAAGAATAACAAAGAGATATATACATAGGAACGACTAAATAATAATTTCCATATTACCAAAAGATATATTAAATATTCATCCACAAACAATGAAAAGCGGCTTTGCCCGCTGGTCCCGCCAGCCAACGCAAAGCCGCTTCGGTCTCAAAACCCGCCTGTTTTTCCAGGCAGGTCAATGACACATTAATAATGAATTACCGCACGGATGGATTTACCTTCATGCATCAGGTCAAACGCTTCGTTAATGCGCTCCAGCGGCAAGGTATGGGTAATGTACGGATCAAGATCAAGCTCTCCGGCCATGACCTGCTCTACCATGCCAGGCAATTGGGTACGCCCTTTGACACCCCCGAAGGCACTGCCACGCCAGACCCGACCGGTGACCAGCTGGAATGGACGGGTCCGGATTTCCTGACCGGCGGCCGCCACACCAATAATCACGCTTTCACCCCAGCCTTTATGACAGCATTCCAGGGCTGAACGCATCACATCAACATTACCGATACATTCAAAACTGAAATCCACGCCGCCATCGGTCATTTCAACAATGACGTCCTGAATGGGGCGGTCATGGTCTTTGGGGTTGACGCAATCGGTCGCGCCCAGTGCCTTGGCCAGAATGAACTTATTGGGGTTGGTATCTATGACAATAATCCGGCCGGCCTTGGCCTGCACGGCTCCCTGGATAACCGCCAGGCCAATGGCGCCCAGACCGAACACGGCCACGGTGTCTCCCTCTTTGACCTTGGCGGTGTTGTGAACCGCTCCAATACCAGTGGTGACACCGCAACCCAACAGGCAGACCTTTTCAAGCGGTGCCTCGGGATTGACCTTGGCCAGCGACACTTCGGCCACCACTGTGTATTCACTGAAAGTACTGGTGCCCATGTAGTGGTAAATGGGCTGGCCGTTATAGCTGAAACGGGTGGTGCCGTCGGGCATGAGGCCCTTGCCCTGGGTTTCCCGAACGGATGAACACAGATTGGTTTTACCCGATGTGCAGAATTTGCACTTGCCGCATTCTGCCGTGTAAAGGGGAATCACATGGTCACCCGGCTTGACGCTGGTCACGCCCTCGCCCACTTCCACCACAATACCGCCACCTTCATGGCCCAGGACGGCCGGAAAAACCCCTTCGGGATCAACCCCGGAAAGCGTATAGGCATCGGTATGGCACAAGGCGGTATGGGTGATTTTGACCAGCACCTCGCCTTTACGGGGTGGTTCAACATCAATCTCTACAATTTGCAAAGGCTTGCCCGGTTCAAAAGCAACTGCGGCACGTGATTTCATGGTTTTCTCCTGGAATAGCAGTTTGTTCAGAGGGAATGCGGCAACGGCCGCTTTATATTATTTCAGATATGAGCGGACCAGACCGGTTAACTCATTGACGCTTTGCGCACGCCGTTCTGCCGAAAGATCCGACTGACCGAACTCTTCGCGTATATGGGCCTCCATCACTTCCGACATCAGGCCGTTTACAGCACCGCGGATAGCCGCAATCTGCTGCAGTACGGGACCACAATCGGCCCCGTCTTCAAGCGCACGTTCAAGCGCATCACACTGACCGCGAATACGGCGTATGCGTGCGAGTACACGTTTCTTTTCCTGAGGCGAATGTGGCATGAGATATTGCCCTTAAATAATATACTAGGGTATAGTATATCAGAGGAAATTTGAAAATAAAAGGGTTAAATTTCAATACAATAACCGTGCTGATAATCCTCACACTGTACCTGATTCATGACTTTGCTATAGCCTCGCTGATTCGACAGAAAACGAGTTGCCCCCACCGTGGTTTCAATACAATCATGACTGTGACCGTATATCCAGACATCGGCCAATTGATATAAATGCGGGATATCCGTGGCCCAATAAGCACTCTGAATCAGCGCATCAGCATCCTGGCGATAAGCCGTAGCCAGCAACTCGAAGGCAGGCAGAAAATGTGAAACCACCACTTTTTTCCTGACCGCTTTGTTTTCTGACAGCAAGGCTTCCCGAATGAAGGCACAGGCTTTTTTATATTCTTTGACCGTATTGGCTGGCTGCATCGCCACCAGACTGCCATTAGCGGAATAACAATGTATTTTCCGGAAGTCGGGAATTTTTTTACGGGCCCACTGCATGGAAATATCGGCCTGCCCAGCCAGTGAAAAATCAGTCCAGAGCGTACTGCCTACAAACAGCACATCGCCTATTTGCACCACCTCATTGTCCAGCAGGGTTACCTGATAAGCTTCACAAAGCTGACGGTAATATTGTTTGGCCTTTTCAAACTCAAGGCCATAATATTCATGATTGCCTAATACATACAGAACGGGTAATCCGGGGGCCTCGCGCCTGATTCGGCCCAAAAAGTGGGCCATCGAAGACAAGTCTCCCATATCACCGGCCAGCACCAGGACATCCAGTTCTGGCAAATTAGTAATGGTACATGCACTAAACTCGGTATGCAGATCGCTGTGGATGCCAACTTTTAACATGGGTTTGCCTGTAACAATGAGGATTCAATAAGCTTTACATACTGGTTCACAGGATAGCCCGAATATTGGCAATTTTGAAGCAGTATCCGCCAGCCTCAACAAGACATGCATTAAAAATCACGGCCAGTTTCATTCTGCCCTGCAAATACCCATGCGCTCATACCGGCTTATGGAAAAAATAAAAGCGGGACATCGTAAAGCTGGCTGGACACTCCTGCCCAACCGTTGCCGGGCCTACCTGATGACCCTCAAAGCCTTGCAAAAACTGTATGGCAAGAAAGAGTCAAGCGGATTTTCGAGAATGCGGACCATCCAGAGTTGATTGTTTTCAGTTAAAACCACATCAATTCCGATGACTATCGTCCTTCAGGAAATGGTCAAGCCAGATTGTTGCCAGAGGGGTAAGCTCACACCAAGCCTGGAATTTAACCGCTAAACAGTAACTTGCCTGCCTGAGATTGGACTCACTGGATCCAATCTCAGGCAGGCATTTCTTATTATGAAAAAAAACGGGTTGAAATTTACAATTCTTATATATTCACCTTCACCAAGAAATGTACATTAATAAATTTACCATTGAAATACCTAAATAATGACAGTAATATTTAATAAAAATTGAAAATGAAAACTTACCTCGGTTGTTCATTCTGTTAAATTTCAATGTAAAAATTTCAGAACTAAAATTTTTTTGTCATAAACGCACAGTATTTTGCTTTTATGATCAGCAACAGTCAATCCTCAACCTTAACTTTCACAACACGTTCGCGCTTAGGATAGTAAAATGACTAAAAATCCAGATACGAGCTTTAATCAACTTGACGATGTGTACTCATCGCTCGAACTTTCTTCCTCCTTACCCAAAAGCAAATTCCCTTCACATGAACGCAACCCGCAAAATGTTTTTGCCGCTGTTCGCGATGAATTGATGCTTGACGGCAACTCACGACAAAACCTGGCCACCTTTTGCCAGACTTGGGTCGATGACGAAATCCGCGACCTCATGGATCTGTCCATCGACAAAAACATGATCGATAAGGATGAATATCCCCAGACCGCCGAGATTGAGGCTCGTTGCGTAAGAATGATCGCTGACTTGTGGCATTCTCCCGATGCGGAAAACACCCTGGGCTGCTCTACCACCGGCTCTTCCGAAGCCGCCATGCTCGGTGGCCTGGCCCTGAAATGGAGCTGGCGCAAAAAACGCCAGGCACTGGGCAAACCCACTGACAAGCCAAACCTGATTTGCGGTCCGGTACAAATCTGCTGGCATAAATTTGCCCGTTATTTCGATGTTGAACTGCGTGAAATTCCGCTGGAAGGCGACCGCCTGATCATGAGCCCTGAAGAAGTGCTCAAGCGCGTAGATGAAAACACTATCGGTGTTGTACCTACCCTGGGTGTCACCTTCACCTGCCAATACGAACCGGTCAAGGCAGTACATGATGCCCTTGACAAACTGCAAGAAGAAACCGACCTGGACATCCCCATACACGTAGACGGCGCAAGCGGCGGCTTCCTGGCTCCTTTTTGCGCACCCGATATCGAGTGGGACTTCCGCCTGCCACGCGTCAAATCCATCAATACTTCCGGCCATAAATTTGGCCTGGCTCCCTTAGGTGCCGGCTGGGTTGTCTGGCGTGAAGCAACTGACTTGCCCGAAGAGCTTATTTTCAATGTCAATTACCTGGGCGGCGATATGCCCACGTTTGCATTGAACTTTTCCCGCCCCGGTGGACAGATCATTGCCCAGTACTATAATTTCCTGCGCCTGGGCCGCGAAGGCTACGCCAAAATCCACAACGCCTGCTATGCAACCGCGCAATACCTGGCCAAAGAAATCGGCAAGCTTGGTCCCTTTGAAATCCTCTTCGATGGCGACAGCCAAAAAGGCATTCCAGCCCTGGCCTGGAAACTGAAAGAAGACCAGGCGATTGGTGGCTACACCCTTTATGACTTTGCCGATCGCCTGCGCAGCCGAGGCTGGCAGGTTCCTGCCTATTCCATGCCTGCCAACCGCGAAGACCTGGTCGTTCAACGTATTCTTGTCCGCCACGGTGTCAGCATGGACCTGGGCAGCCTGCTGATTGAAGACATGAAACGGGCGCTCGACTACTTCGAAAAACACCCTGTCTCCCGGCCCCTGACTGAAAAAGAAGGGTCCGGCTTCAACCACGGATAATCCGCTTTTCTGCCGTGTAATGTAAATCGACACTTTTTGGCAATGCTTTTTTCTGACCTTGCCCAAAAGTGTCGTCACGCATAAGGCCAATTACCTATTGGCCTTGTCGGTATCTTGTACCCTATTCTTCATGGAGACAGCGATCGTGAAACCATCTGCGTCCAATGCCAGCAAACAACTTTCCCTGCTGGGCTTTTTTGCCATTACCGCATCCATGGTGATGGCCGTTTATGAATACCCAACCTTTGCGACATCCGGCTTCAGCCTGGTGTGTTTCCTGCTTCTTGGCGGACTTTTATGGTTCATTCCGGTTGGCCTGTGTGCAGCAGAAATGGCTACCGTCAAGGGCTGGGAAGAAGGCGGTGTATTCACCTGGGTATCCAATACACTCGGTGAAAAATGGGGCTTTGCCGCCATTTCCTTCGGCTACCTCCAGATCGCCGTGGGCTTCATCCCCATGCTGTATTTTGTTTTAGGCGCACTTTCTTATATCCTGAACTGGCCAGCACTTAATACGGATCCAACCACCAAAACCGTTGCTGCCCTGATTATCCTCTGGGCATTGGCCTTTACACAATTTGGCGGCACCAAATATACCGCACAAATTGCCAAAATCGGTTTTTTTGCCGGTATTCTGTTACCTGCGCTTGTGCTGGTTGTGCTCGCCATCAGCTATTTGCTAAGCGGTGCCCCCCTGGCTATTGAAATGAGTGCATCCACGTTTTTCCCGGATTTCACCCAAATCGGTACCCTGGTGGTCTTTGTTGCCTTCATCCTGAGCTATATGGGCGTCGAAGCTTCTGCCACCCATGTAAACGAGATGAAAAACCCCGGGCGCGACTACCCGATGGCCATGTTGCTCCTGATGATTGCCGCCATCTGCCTGAGTTCGATTGGCGGCCTGTCAGTAGCATCTGTCATTCCTCATGCTGAAATCAACCTTTCCGCCGGTGTGGTGCAAACGTTCAACGTACTGATTAACCATTTCGGCCCCGGTTTTGAATGGACGGTACGCGTAATCGCTGCATTCCTGATGCTTGGCGTGCTGGCTGAAATCGCTTCATGGATTGTTGGTCCTTCACGCGGCATGTATGTCACCGCACAAAAAGGAATCCTGCCCGCCGCCTTTTCGAAAGTAAACAAAAACGGGGTACCGGTCAGACTGGTTATTTCTCAACTCTTGATTACGAGCGTTGCCATTATTGTGTTGACCAATACCGGTGGAGGCGGTGGAAACATGTCGTTCCTGATTGCCTTGGCGCTCACCGTGGTCATTTACCTGTGCAGCTATTTCCTGCTGTTTCTCGGGTACATCCATCTGGTACGCAAGCAACCTGAAAAAGAACGCGCCTTTAACATTCCCGGTGGCAATGGTGTCAAGATTCTGGTTGCCTCAACCGGCTTTATCATCTCGGTGCTGGCGTTTATCATCTCTTTCTTCCCGCCAAGCTCGCTGCCTGGTGCCGCTGCAGATGAAAGCTACGTAACATTGCTGGTGGTCAGCTTCCTGATCGTTGTGGCCCTGCCATTTATCATCTATGCCATCCATGATAAACGTGGCAAGAAAACCAACGTCACCTTGGTACCCATCACGTCACAGAATGCACCCAAAGGGCATTTCTTCATGCACCCACGGGCACGTTCACCGCACCATCTGTTGTCCAAAGAGGCCGATGAAAACGCCTAACGGCCAATAACAGCAAAATGGGGGACTTGACCCAAAATGGCATCCCCCATTTTTGCAACAGATCGTCCCCTGATCTTTAACGATTATCATAAAACTGCTTGATAAACGACTGACGGAAAATTTGATGACAAGCCAGGCAATTCTGCTGCGTTTTTGAAAACGCTGCAATAACACCTGGTCCATCAGCCTGCTTTGCCGCTTCGCCCATCTCTGTTGCTGCCTCTTTCATCTTCAGGTCGGTACCCCGGAATTTGCTGGCGTCAGCACCCAGCCAAGTAATGATTTTCACCCTTTCCTCTGGAGGGGGTTCGGCATGGTTGGCAATTTTTGATGCCAACCCGGCAACCAGTGCCCAGTCTTCATGGGAAATTGCACCGGTGACTGCCTGCATATCATCGCCAAGCTGTTTCATGACAGCGCGAAGCGCCATGGGCTTTTCATCTTGCACGGACTGAGCATGAACACCAGTGGCAAACGCTGTCAATGTGACAGACAAGGCAATACTCAATAGCGAACGGGACTTAAAAATAATACTCATGGAACTCTCCTTTGGTATTGTTAACTGCCAATGTGTATTGGCAATAATGATAACCAGTACCTGCCTGATTGCACTAAAAAATCCGTGCCATTTTCTTGGATAGTGTATAACCCGGGCCCTGTAATTCGCTAAAAACAGTCCGGCCAAACCCGGGAGTCCAGACATGAAATTAATAGCTGACATGATTTGAAAAAAAAGCCGAAACAGTCTTAACCCCCCCGTTAGACTGGGGCCATAAAGCAAATTTTATACATACCAAGGAATTATAAAAATTATATTTATTATACCTTTCTGTTATAAATTACCAATTTTTTTATATTTCTATTCCCGGGCTGCAACGTGATGTAATAAGTCACATTCTGTTAATAAACAGAACAATTTACGCAACCTGCCCAATTGAAATGGAATTGATAATGAAAAACAAAATTACGGCTTTAGCCTTGGTAGCCACTGCTTTTTTTGCCGGTTTTTCCGGTGCGGCACACGCCGATCGCCTGGAAGATATTAAAAAAGCCGGCGTACTTAAAGTAGCCTCTTTTGACAGTAACCCGCCATTTGGCTTTGTAAACGAAAAAACCCGCCAAATTAACGGGCTGGATGTCGATTATGCACAAGCACTGGCAAACAAGCTGGGCGTAAAACTGGAAGTGGTGCCCACCAACCCGGCCAACCGTGTACCTTTATTAACATCAAATAAAGTGGACTTAGTCCTGGCAAACTTTACCATCACGGAAGAACGCGGCAAACAGGTTGATTTCAGTATTCCCTATTTCGCATCAGGCCAGCAATTTATTGCCAAAAAAGGGGTATTAAGCTCTCCGGACCAATTAAACAGTTTACGTATTGGTGTTGATAAAGGCACCACCAATGAAATCGTTCTACGTGAAAAATACCCGCAAGCCAAACTGGTTGCCTATGATGATACGCCCTTTGCCTTTACCGCATTACGTAATGGCAATGTACAGGCCATTACACAAGACGGCCCTAAATTAATCGGCTTGCTGGCCAATGTACCTGATAAAGAAAACTATGAAATTCCCGCATTTTCAATTTCAGACGACTTGATCGGAATTGGCATACCCAAAGGTGAAACGGCATTGAAAGCATTTGTGGACAACGCTTTGCTTGAATTGGAAGCATCTGGTGAGGCAGAAAAAATATATAACACCTGGTTTGGCCCGGACACCAAAACACCATTGCAACGTATTTATAAAATTGGCAACAAATAAAAAATAATAATCCGGCAACCCGATAGGTAAAACTATCGGGTTCTACAAAATAAAAAAAATGAATGATTTTTGGCTTGCCCCGCATTACGTCAACTGGCTGTTGGCCGGTTTTGGCGTAACCTTAATCCTGTCTTTTTGTGTTTCCCTGGCCGCTACGCTGCTGGGATTTTTTGTTTGTCTGGCCAGGGTTTCCCATTCGGCCTTTTTTACCATACCTGCCAAAATTTACCTGAGCATTTTCAGGAACACGCCTTTACTCGTGCAATTGTTTTTCTGGTATTTTGGTGTTTCTTCGCTCCTTCCCGCTTCTGCCGTCACATGGCTGAATACCCCCCATATCTGGACTGTTTTTATGGGTGATATTCATTGGCCTGCTTTTGAATATATTGCCGGTTTCACCGGTTTAACGCTTTATACAGCCGCCTTTATTGCCGAAGAACTTCGTTCAGGCGTACAAAGCGTTTCCATCCAACAGCGGTTTGCCGCCACGGCATTGGGCATGAAAGCCTCGCAAATGTGGCGTTACGTGATTTTTCCCCAGGCAGTGCGCAATGCCTTTCCGTCTTTACTGGGGCAATACATGAATACCATCAAGAATACCTCTTTGACCATGGCCATCGGTGTGGCAGAACTGTCTTATGCTGCCCGGCAGGTAGAAACTGAAACATTTAAAACATTCCAGGCTTTTGGGATTGCCACTATTCTTTATATTCTGGCAATTGTGGTGCTTGAAGTGGTGGGCCAATACATCCTGAAATCCCGTACATTCGTACAAGGCAGGCGCTAATGGATTTCACCGTCATCAGCAATAACCTGACCTATTTTTTAATTGGTGCTTATCCGTACGGCCCCCTGGGAGGCGCGGCACTCACCATTATCTTAAGCATTGCTTCCGCCCTTGCTTCCGCCATTCTGGGATTGGCATTTGGCATCACCCTTGCATTAACAAAAGGCATTGTTCATACGGCACTGCTTACTTTCCTGGGGTTTTTCAGGGCGATTCCGGTCATCATGCTTATTTTTTGGGTTTATTTTTTATTGCCCATTCTTTTTCATATTGATATTCCGGGAACCATTACGGTGGTTTGCTCTTTATCTTTGATTGGCGGCGCCTACCTGGCCCATGCCGTCTATGCCGGCATTCGTAGCCTACCGGCCGGCCAATGGCAAGCTGCCGCGGCATTGGGCATGAAACCCCATCAGGTCATGCGTTATGTCATTTTACCCCAAGCCCTGCCGGTCATGATGCCCTCATTCATCAATCAATGGGTATCACTCATTAAAGACACCTCTCTTGCCTATGTGATTGGCGTTGCCGAACTGTCATTTGTGGCCACTCAGGTCAGTAACCGGGTAATGGTATATCCGGCAGAAATATTCCTGTTTGTTGCCGTTATTTATTATATATATTGTGTTGGCCTGTCTTTTGTTGCCAATGCCTTGTTAAAACGCTACCAGGCAAAATCAGCCCACACGTAATTTATTTCCAAATATGCCCCTATGATCAGCATTGAAAACATCTCCAAGTGGTATGGAACAACTCAGGTATTAAAAGACTGTTCCATACACGTCAACAAACAGGAAGTATTGGTTATTTGCGGGCCTTCAGGCTCGGGCAAATCAACCTTGATTAAAACCGTCAATGGCCTGGAGCCGTTTCAGCAAGGCACCATTACGGTGAATGGCACATCTGTTGGCGATCCGGCTACAAACCTGCCCGCTTTACGTGCCAAAGCCGGCATGGTTTTTCAGAATTTTGAATTGTTTCCGCATTTAACCGTCAGGGGAAATTTAACCTTGGCGCAACAAAAAGTGCTTGGACGCTCAAAAGAAGAAGCCAATGAACAGGTCAAAAAATACCTGGACCGCGTCGGCTTGGCCACCTTTGAGGACCGTTATCCGGCCAGCCTTTCAGGCGGCCAGCAACAGCGTGTGGCCATCGCAAGGGCGCTTTGCATGAATCCAGTCTGCATGCTGTTTGATGAGCCCACCTCTGCCCTGGACCCGGAGATGGTGCAAGAAGTGCTTGATGTGATGGTTGAGTTAGCCCAAGAGGGCATGACGATGATATGCGTAACGCATGAAATGGGTTTTGCACAAAAAGTGGCCGACCGGATTGTATTCATGGATAAAGGGCACATATTGGAAGATTGCCCCACAGCGTCGTTTTTCAATGACATACAGAATCGCTCTGAACGGGCACGTAATTTCCTGTCACGCTTGCTTTAACGCTCAAGCCAACTTGCTTCAACTATAAACAAAGCCCTTCAAATATTTATGCATTTGAAGGGCTTCTTGTTGAATAATTTTCTATTAAAATCAGCTGGTTAAACCAAACCAAATAGAAATTAATTAACTATATAATGTTTCTGGTAAAGCTTAAAACGGTATATCGTCGTCCATATCCATGATATTGCTGGCAGAACCGGCAGCAGGTGCTGATGGACGCTGGCTTTGCGGTGCACGCTGCGGTTGCTGGCGAGGTGCCGCATAAGAATCACTGAAATCATCGCCACCCATGCTTGTAGAGTCGGCACGACCACCCAGCATTTGCATCTGATCGGCAATGATATCAGTTGAATAACGATCCTGCCCGGTCTCTTTGTCTTGCCATTTGCGTGTCTTGATGCGGCCTTCCACATACACGGCGCTGCCTTTTTTAAGGTATTGACCGGCAACTTCAGCGAGGCGACCAAAGAAAGAAACGCGATGCCATTCGGTTTCATCACGGCGCTCACCGGTGTTTTTATCTTTCCAGCTAGAGGTGGTGGCAATAGAGATATTACACATTGCAGCACCGTCAGGGCTGTAACGGACTTCAGGGTCACGCCCCAGATTTCCCACTAAAATAACTTTGTTGACTGATGCCATAAAAATTTCCTAACAATTTGCATATACCTGGCCTGAATCTTAAAAAAACAAGCCGGTTAACAGAAGAATCATGTGCGCATTATAACCATTGTGGCTATCGCCTAACACCTTTCAGGCCCCTGGAGACAAAGAACCAGACTGCCGCCAGCAATGCCCCCAGCAGGAATACTTTTGGAGGCCCCGCATAACGCGCCACCAGGCCGCCAATAGCGCCACCAGCGGCAACACCCAGTGCCTGGGACATATTATAGAACCCCAGGGCCAAGCCTTTATGCTCGGGCGGTGAAAAGCGGGAAACCATTGAAGGCTGCAAGGCTTCCAGGATATTGAACGCGATGAAAAATAGCACAAAGGCCACCATGGTAGCGGCAAAAGACTGGCTGGCCAGCGGCATCATAGCCATAACCACGGCCAGGGCTGCCACACAGATTTCAAGGCTTAATTTATGAATATGACGGGTTTCGGTATAGAAAACCGCCGGTACCATTAACACAAATGCCACCAATATAACTGGCAGGTAAACCTCCCAAAGATTACCCACGGTATAACCACCCAGCTCCATCAACAAGGGAGGGGCCACCACAAAGATGGACATCAAAATAAAATGCAGGCAGAAAACCCCGAAGTTCAGGCGCAGCAAATCGGCATGTTTGAACACATCGGCTGCGCGTGATTTTTGCGATACCGCTTGGCCATGCATGGGCACCACAGGCACAATAAGCGTGGCCAGTAACAGGCAAACAAAACCCAACAGGCTGATGACCCAGAACAGGCCGGGCAAGCCGCTCCATTCGACCAGCAAGGGCGACAGCACCAGTGAAACCGCAAAGGAAACACCAATGGAGGCGCCCACCATGGCCATGGCCCGGGTACGTACTTCAGGGCGAGTGGCATCGGCAACCCAGGCGGTAATGGCCGCGGAAACCGCGCCAAATCCCTGGATGGCCCGGCCAATAATAACCGTCGTCACGGATTCGGCATTGGCACAAATAATGCCCCCAATGACAAACAACAGCATGCCGAAGATAATGACCGGACGCCTTCCAAACTTGTCGGACGCCATGCCAAGCGGAATTTGCATGATGGCCTGGGTAATACCGTAAGCACCAATGGCCGCCCCCACCAGGGCGGCATTATTGCCGTTGGTCAGGGTTTTGGCGGCATCGGCAAACACAGGGGTCAGCAGGAACAGCCCCAGCATGCGCACGGCAAACAATAAAGCCAGGGAAATGCTGGCTTTTCTTTCTATCGGTGTTAACTTGAGTTTTTCCCGCGGTTGCCGGGGGGCATGACGGGAATCAGGGTGACTGATTCTAGATTTAATGGACATGTGAGGGATTTAATTAATAACCAACTAATTGGAGGATATCTTTATAAGAGTGTAACGCAGACTGGCTGACTGCGTTATAGTTATGCATTCGGCTAACGAAAACCAGACTCATCTAACTGGAAGCTAGTATTAACAATGGTAATGGATACATCCCCGGACACAACCGGTGACTTCAACAGGGATGCAATCCGCATCCGCGGTGCCCGCACGCATAATCTGAAGAATATTTCACTTGATTTGCCCCGTCACAAACTGGTGGTCATGACCGGCCTATCCGGCTCGGGCAAGTCTTCCTTGGCGTTTGACACGCTGTATGCCGAAGGCCAGCGCCGTTATGTGGAAAGCCTCTCGGCCTATGCCCGCCAGTTCCTGCAACTCATGGACAAGCCTGATGTCGACATGATCGAAGGCCTGTCACCCGCGATTTCAATCGAACAGAAAGCGGCCGGACACAACCCACGCTCTACGGTTGGCACCATTACAGAGATCCACGATTACCTGCGCCTGCTGTTTGCCCGCGTCGGCACGCCGTACTGCCCCGAACATGGAGAGCCGCTGCAGGCCCAAAGCGTTGGTCAGATGGTTGATTTCATTCTGGCGCTGAAACCCGAAACCCGGATTGCCTTGCTGGCACCGATTGCCCGCAATCGCAAGGGCAGCTTTGAAGATGAATTCATCCAGTTTCAGGCCCAGGGCTTTATTCGCGTTCGCATCGACGACGCCATGATCGAACTTGACCGCATCCCGCCCCTGAACAAAAACGAAAAACACAATATCGACGTGGTGATTGACCGCCTGAAAGTGCGCGAAGAAAGCAAACAACGCCTGGCCGAAAGCATTGAAACCGCGATCAAGCTGGCTGATGGCCGGGTAATTGTACTGGACCTGGATGAAAACATTGAACATGCCTTCTCCAGCCGCTATGCCTGCCCTGTCTGCAATCACAGCCTGGCTGAACTGGAGCCGCGCCTGTTCAGCTTTAACAACCCGGTAGGGGCCTGCCCACGCTGTGATGGCCTGGGTCATGTTCATATCTTTGACCCCAAGCGGATTGTGGCTTTTCCAGAGTTAAGCCTGGCCAGCGGCGCCATCAAGGGCTGGGACAAACGCAATGCCTTTACCCATTCCCTGCTGCACAGCCTGGCCATTCATTACGGATTCGATATCGACGAGGCCTTCGAATCCCTGCCTGAACACATAAAGCAAATTGTCTTATACGGTTCCGGCGAAGAAGAAATTTCTTTCCTGTACCTGGACAACAAGGGACTCAGCACCTTCAAGACACACGCCTTCGAAGGCATTATTCCCAATCTCGAAAGACGTTGGCTGGAAACCGATTCCAGCGCCGTACGCGAAGAACTGGGCAAATACCGCAGCCTGCAAACCTGTCCCGAATGTAATGGCTCCCGCCTGCGTGCCGATGCCCGGAATGTACTGATTGGCAACGAAGAGCGGGAAGGCGCCAAGCGCGGACTGGGCATTTACGAAGTGGAAGCCATGGCGCTTTCCAAATGCCTGGAATGGTTCCAAAACCTGCAGCTCAACGGTGCCAAGCAGGAAATCGCCAACCGGATTGTGCGTGAAATCCAGTCGCGCCTGCAGTTCCTGAATGATGTGGGACTGAACTATCTGTCACTGGACCGCAGTGCCGATACGATTTCCGGTGGTGAGGCCCAGCGTATCCGCCTGGCCAGCCAGATTGGCTCGGGGCTGACAGGAGTGATGTATGTGCTGGATGAGCCCTCGATTGGCCTGCACCAGCGCGATAACGACCGTCTTATCCATACGCTCCAGCATTTGCGTGACCTGGGTAATAGCGTGATTGTGGTAGAGCATGATGAAGACATGATCCGCGCCGCCGACTGGGTCGTGGACATGGGTCCCGGTGCCGGAGAACATGGTGGCAGGGTGATTGCCCAGGGCAGCCCCCAAGAAGTTGAAGCCAACCCGCAATCCCTGACCGGCAATTATTTAAGCGGCCGCAAAAAAATCAATGTCGGCAACATCCGCCCGCTTGATGAGGAACAACCCTGGCTGAAACTGTATGGCTGTACCGGCAACAACCTGAAATCGGTCAACCTGAGCATTCCGGTTGGCAAGCTGATCTGCATTTCCGGGGTTTCCGGTTCCGGCAAATCCACCCTGATCAACGATACCCTGGCCACCATCATGGCAAGGGAACTGAACCGTGCCCAGGCAGAGTCCGCCCCCTATTCCCATATCGAAGGGCTGGAGCATTTCGACAAGATCATCAATGTGGACCAAAGCCCGATCGGGCGCACCCCGCGCAGCAACCCGGCCACTTATACCGGCCTGTTTACCCCCATTCGCGAATTGTTTGCCGGTACGCCCGAAGCCCGGGCCCGCGGCTATGATCCAGGGCGTTTTTCCTTTAACGTCAAGGGCGGACGCTGCGAAAACTGCCAGGGCGATGGCGTGATCAAGGTGGAAATGCATTTCCTGCCCGACATGTACGTACCCTGTGACACCTGTCATGGCAAGCGGTATAACCGGGAAACCCTGGAAATCCGCTACCGTGGCCGCACCATCAGCGATGTCCTTGATCTTACGGTAGAGCAGGCACTTGAATATTTCAGCGCGGTTCCCCTGATCGCCCGCAAGCTGCAAACCCTCATGGATGTCGGCCTGAGCTATATCCGCCTGGGGCAAAGCGCCACCACGCTTTCAGGTGGCGAGGCACAACGCATCAAGCTGTCACTGGAACTGTCCAAGCGCAGCACCGGCAAAACCATGTATGTGCTTGATGAACCCACCACCGGTCTGCATTTTGCCGATATTGCCCTATTGCTGGAAGTCATCAACCAGCTGGTGGATGCCGGTAATACCGTGGTGGTGATTGAACACAACCTGGATGTAATCAAGGCCGCAGACTGGGTCGTGGACATGGGCCCCGAAGGCGGCCAGGGCGGTGGCACCATTGTGGCTGAAGGCACGCCGCAAGATATTGCCAACCACCCAAAGAGCCATACCGGCCGTTATTTAAAACCGCTGCTGGCGTAATTCCCGGCGAATGATCTTGCCCGTGGTCGTCATGGGTAACCCAGGCACAAAATGAATCTGGCGTGGGTACTCATGGGCAGCTACACGATGGCGCACATGGGCCTGAATTTCTTTTTTCAGGTCCTCGCTTTCGGCAACACCCTCACTAAGTACCACAAAAGCGGTCACCACTTCGGTGCGCTCGGCATCGGGCAGGCCAATCACCGCCACCATGCTAACGGCAGGATGTCCCAGAATGCAGTCCTCAATGGGCCCCGGGCCAATCCGGTAACCGGCACTGGTAATCACATCATCGTTCCGGCCTACAAAGCGGATAAAACCGTTCTCATCCTGCACCCCCATATCCCCGGTCACCAGATAGGCTCCTGCATATTTTTCCCATGTCGCTTCAGGATTCTGCCAGTACGCCAGAAACATGACCGGATCAGGTGCCAGCACCCCAATATTGCCTTCCTGGCCATTGGGCAAGACTTGACCCTGCTCGTCCACAATCGCCAGATGATGCCCGGGCACGGCCTTGCCGATGCTGCCAATCTGCGGCTCAAACAGGGCCGAGCAGGCGGAAACAATCATATTGCATTCGGTCTGGCCATAAAACTCGTTAATGGTGAGACCCAGGTTGCGCCGTCCCCATTCAATCAGCTCCAGCCCCAAGGATTCCCCTCCACTGGCAATCGTGCGCAACTTAAGGCGCCAGCGTTGTTGCGGGTTCTCGATATGGCGCATCATTTTCAGGGCCGTGGGCGGCAGGAAGGCGTTGGTAACCTGGTGTCGCTCCATCAGCTCAAAAGCGGCTTCGGCCGTGAATTTTTCAAAGCGGCAGGCAAGCACCGGAATCCCATGATGCCAGGCAGGCATCAGTACATCAAACAGGCCACCAATCCAGGCCCAATCGGCCGGCGTCCACATAAGGCTGTCTTCAGCCAATAGAAAATTATGCGACATCTCCACCCCAGGCAAATGTCCCAACAGCACCCGGTGGGCATGCAAGGCCCCCTTAGGCTTACCGGTAGTACCCGAGGTATAAATGATAACGGCCGGGTCTTCAGCCAGGGTGTTTACCGGCGTGAAATCTGGCGCTTCCTGCTTCAAGGCTGGCCAGAAGGCAGTGGCACCCTCTGCGGATTTTTCAATATCAATATTGAAAACCGCCTGCAATTCATTCAGGCTGTCACGGATATCCTGCAACTTGGCCATGCCGTCCTGGTTGGTCACCAGGACCTTGGCGCCCGAGTTGGCAAGACGGTACTGCAGGGCATCTATGCCGAACAGGGAAAACAGGGGAATCGCAATCGCCCCCAATTTGTACACGGCAATATGGGCAATCGCTGTTTCAACCCCCTGCGCCAGCAAAATGCCCACCCTGTCCCCCTTGCCTACCCCCGCCTTTTGTAGCACGTGGACAAACTGGTTGGAGTACGCCTTGAGCTGGTCAAAGGTATAACGGCGGCTATCACCGGCGGCTCTTTCCTGGATCAAGGCCAGGCGGCCACTCCCATCGGCCCATTTATCGCAAACATCCACCCCGATATTGAAATTGGCCGGAATCTCCCATTTGAACGCCTCATAGGTTTGCCCGTAAGTTGGCTTTTGAATCAGCACCCGTGTCTCCTGCTTTTGAGTCATTATTGACTTGATTCTAGCACTGGCAATTCAACCCCGACCATCAGGGAAAATCATACAGGACGGTTGCAAAACAGCCCCCAATCCATGGCTTAAAACAAGACAAAATGCAAGGTCACCACCAGCGGTACCAGGAAAGCGGTCAACAACCCGTTCAGGCTCATGCCAAGGCCGGCAAAGGTACCCATTTCATTGCTAACCTGGAAACCGCGGGCAACGCCAATACCGTGCGCGGTCAGGCCCAGCATGAAACCCCTGATTTCCGGCGACTCGATGTTGATTAACCTGAAAACATAACGGGCGCTCATGACACCAAAGATACCGGTGCCCATCACCCCCACCGCTGCCAGCGACGCCAGCCCCCCCAGTTTCTCACTGACCCCCATGGCAATCGGCATGGTGGCCGATTTTGGTGCCAGGGAAATGAGCAGCACGTCTTCAGCGCCAAGGAAAGCAGCCACCAGCACCACCGACAACACCGCCGTCAGCGAGCCCGCCAGCAAACCGCAAACCAAGGGCAGCCAGGCCTTTTTGACCCGCTCAAGCTGCATAGCCAAAGGTATAGCCAGCGCAACCGTAGCCGGACCCAGCAGAAAAGAAATATATTGCGCGCCCGCCATATAGTCTTCATAAGGAACTCCTGCATACACAAGGAAAGGCACAATCAGGAGCACCGACAGGGCAACGGGGTTGACCAAAGGATGAAAGCGGCTTTTTTTGGCCAGCCAGGCAACCAAGGCATACACCAGCAAGGTTAGCAAAATGCCAAACAGCGGGGTCTTGGTAAACGGGAGCCAGAAATCATTCAACATCGGGCGCCCCCTTTTGCGAATCATGGGCCTGCTTTTCAAGTCGCTTCATGACCGTTTGCATCACCAACGCCCCCACCGCCATGGCCAGCACGGTGCTAACCACGATACCGGCGACCAACGCCAGCCATTGGCCCTTGAGCAAGGTATAAGAAGTCATGATACCCACACAGACCGGGATAAACATAATCATCATTGACTTAAGCAATTGCTCGGCGGATGCCGCAATATGCTGGATCAAGCCTGGTTTTAGCAACAGGGTGATGAACAAAAAAACCATGCCTAGCACCGGTCCGGGCACAGGCAAACCCGAGAGCACCGACACCAGCTCTCCCAATGCCTGGAAAAAACATAAAACAGCCAGCGTCAGTAACATTACCCCCCCGCTTTTTGTAATTGTTGTACCAATACCGCCATCTTACCCGCTTGCACGCCAGCAGGCATCACTTTCAAATTAAGACAACCGATATGAAGATGGCCGCACAGGCGGCCATATTTGCAAACACACAACAAACCTAGCCTGTTTAATCAGGCGTGGGCTACCTGCAGTGCCTCTTCAACATTACCTTTATATTTTCTGAACACCGAGGGCGAAACCCCGTAAAACTGCTGGAATGCCGTTGAAAAATTGGCAGAACTCGAATAGCCGATTTCTGCAGCGATGGTAAGGGTACGCAAGGAGGTTTCCAGTAACAGGCGTTTTGCCTCGTGCATGCGGGTATCACGAACAAACTCAAAGACACTGATATTGAGATGATCCTGGAAAGCCTTGGTCAAGCGTTTTTCGTGCATGCCGGCCACTTCAGCCAGATGGCTAATGGAAAGCGGTTCGTTAAGGTGTTCCTGTACATATTTTTGCACAATGGATACCACGAGCGCATCGTCCAGAGTTTCCTGGCAGGACATGGGCCGTGGAGAAAAAGCGGAAAAAGAATTCATTTCCTGCTTGAGGCCCAACTCCATGGATTGAATCATGCGTTTTTTGCTTGCCAAAGACAAATGTACGGTAATCCGGGCAATCACCTCGTAGTCGGAGCAATCATTGGGAATGTAATCAACTGCACCACTACGAAACGCTTCCAGCCGGTTTTCAGGATTTTCTTCCTGCCCATAGAAAATCATGGGGATATCGTTGGTGAATGGGTTGGCCTTCAATCGTCGACACAACGTAACGCCATTCAGTTTGGGTAATTGTATGTTTGAAAGAATCAGGTCTGGACGATTGGCGACTGCCCGCTCATATCCCTGTAAACCATCAAAAGCATGACTGATACGGGAGTTTTTTTCCCGCAAGATATTCATCAGCGCATTACGTCCATGTATTTCATTATCAATAATTAATATATGGGACAATGAAAAATCATCATTAGCTTGCATAATTGTGGAGTTTTATTAAATTTAATAACAATTGATTCGTTTCAGTTTGTAAACAAATCTTCATCGGATTGTTTTTGGTTTTGTTTTTTATCAAAACAAAAGTTATTAAAATAATAAAACTAAATCAAAAACAATCTTTTATGCTCTTTAATTGCATATCGATCAGTCATTCCAGCAATGTAATCAGCAATGGAACGGCCCTGTGCGAGCTCATCCTGTACTTGATAATCTTTAGGCAGCAAACGGGGATCTTCCAGAAAAGCACTATATAAATCAGTAATGATTCGCTTTGCTTTACCCGACATGCGCATGACCTTGTAATGCCGGTAAAGATTTTCCATAAGGAACCGCTTAAGCTCATTTGCCTGTTTCCTGATGGGGGCTGAAAATGCAACAAGCATGGGTGCATTATATACATCTTTTAGTGTTTCTATCTCAAATGTTTTGATATTAAGTGCCGTATTTTGTGCAAGATCAACAATTAATGTATTTATTATGCGCCTAATTGTTTCGGAAATTAGCCTCTTTTCAGAAACATTCTGATATATATTACAAACATTTTGATAATGACTTGCGAACAATTCTACCGATAGCAATTGATCAACCGTGATCAATCCTGACCGAAGCCCGTCATCGACATCGTGATTGTTATAGGCAATTTCATCCGCCAGATTAGCCAGTTGAGCCTCAAGGCCAGGCTGCTTTTTGTCGATAAAGCGCCGGGCCACTTCGCCAAGGTTGCGGGCATGGGAAAGGGAACAGTGCTTAAGAATACCCTCACGGGTTTCAAAACTCAGGTTCAAGCCATTAAACGAGGCATAACGCTCTTCAAGCTCATCAACCACCCGCAGGCTTTGCAGGTTATGCTCAAAGCCGCCCGCCTGCGGTATTTTTTCCCGCATGCAGGCATTCAGGGCGTCCTGGCCGGCATGGCCAAACGGGGTGTGCCCAAGGTCATGGGCCAGGGAAATGGCTTCCACCAGGTCCTCGTTCAGGCGCAATGTCCTGGCAAGGGCCCTGCCAATCTGGGCCACTTCCAGGCTATGGGTAAGGCGGGTCCGGAACAGGTCCCCCTCATGATTGACAAAAACCTGTGTTTTATATTCGAGCCGCCGAAAAGCGGAACTGTGAATAATCCGGTCTCTGTCACGCTGGAACGGATTGCGACTTGGATCTTCGATTTCCCGGTGAACCCTGCCACGGGTATCTTCGGGTTTAGTTGCATACGGTGCCAGCGTTGTCATGTTGATTTACCCTTCCTGTGTTGTTTTCTTCAAAACCAGCACCAAGTCTTCCCAAGGTACCGTTTGGCTTTTCGCCTGGCCGATGCCTGGCATGACAATGAATTTGATTTTGCCTCCTTCGGCCTTTTTATCGATTTGCATCAGTTCGATCCATTTGTCAGTTCCAAGATCAGGGGCGGTAACCGGGCAACCAATGGCTGCCACCAATGCCCTGACCCTTTCAACATCCGTCTGTGGAAAACCGCATACCCGCGCAGACAATTCAGCCGCCTGCACCATGCCACAGCCCACGGCCTCTCCGTGCAACCAGGTACCAAAGCCAAGACCGGCCTCTATGGCATGGCCAAACGTGTGCCCCAGGTTCAGGATGGCACGCATGCCGGTTTCTTTTTCGTCTTGGGACACCACATAAGCCTTGAGTTCGCAAGAGCGCTGAACGGCATAGCCGATGGCTTCAGGCTCTAGCGCCTTGAGGCTGGCCACGTTTTGTTCGCACCAATCAAAAAAGCCGGCATCCAGGATAAGGCCGTATTTGATCACCTCGGCCAGGCCTGCTGCAATTTCACGCTCGGGCAAGGTACGCAGTACGGTGGTATCAATATCCACGGCAATCGGCTGATAAAATGCGCCAATCATGTTCTTGCCCATGGGGTGGTTGACCGCCGTCTTGCCACCCACCGATGAGTCCACTTGAGCCAGCAACGTAGTCGGCACCTGAATGAAACGAATACCCCGCATATAGGTTGCCGCGGCAAAACCGCACATATCGCCGATAACCCCGCCACCCAATGCAACAATAACCGCACGGCGGTCCAGCCGCTGCTCCAGCAGCCAGGTATAGATGCTGTTCAGGGTTTCCAGTGTCTTGTAGGCTTCACCGTCAGGCACTTCGAATACATTGATTTTCTTGCCGGTGGCTTCCAGTGACTGCAAAACCGTTTTGCCATACAGGCCATAAACGGTGGGATTGCTGATCAGGACCACTGAGGTGGCATCAGCAGGAATGGAAGTACCTACCTGCTGCAACAAATGGGGGGCAATATGAATGGGATAAGCGCCTCCTTCGGTGTTAACGTTAACAATACTCATGCTTTACTCCTGGTTTTTTTGCAACAAATTATGAATGGTCTTAACTACCGACGAGATGGAACCTGAACCCGTTTCTATCGTCAGGTCGGCCACACTTTCATACAGGGATTCACGCTGTGCCAGCAATTCAACAATCCTGGCTTTCGGGTTAGGCGTGGCCAGCAAAGGCCGGTTCCGGTCTTTGGCGACCCGGCGATAAAGCTCATCGGCACTGGCTTTCAGGTAAATCACAACACCCCGGCGTCGCAGAATGGCACGGTTTTCTTCTCTTAGCACGGCACCACCACCGGTAGCCAGGACGATGCCATCAATCTGCGCAACCTCTTCAAGCACCATACTCTCACGGTTACGGAACCCTTCCTCGCCTTCGATGTCGAAGATAAATGGAATGCTGACCCCACACCGCCCGACAATTTCATGATCGAGATCCAGAAAATCCCGATTCATTGCCCGGGCCAGGGCCCGTCCTATTGTTGTTTTGCCTGCCCCCATCATGCCCACCAAAAACACTGGCTGTCTGGTGGACAACCTGACAGGGGTAGTATCATGTATTATTTCACTCATAAATTTAAAAATGTCGGTAATTTGAGACTTATTTTGCACTGTTTTGCATATTATCACTTGCAACCTAAGTGAGGAGCGCTAAACTGCACAATTCAGTTACAGAAACCGATGAGTTTTTCACGAAATTCTGTCCACAAAGCTTTAAAATCCCGTGTAATGAGTAAAACTACCGCACCCAAAAAAGAGAAATCGTCGTCCGGCTCATGGCTGGGACGGTTTATCATGAAATCCATCGTATTTTGCGCAGGCATAGGGCTTTGTGGCGCTTTGCTGGTGATCATGGCGATCGGCCTTACCTGGCCGAACCTGCCCGACCTCCAGGCAATGACCGATTACCGGCCACGTATCCCGTTGCGCATCTATTCGGAAGACAAAGTCCTGCTTGCCGAATATGGTGAAGAAAGACGCAATGTCATGCGTTTCAATGAAATTCCCGATGTCATGAAACTGGCCGTGTTAGCCGCGGAAGATGACAATTTCTATAATCACCACGGGGTTGACTGGTCGGGCGTAGGCCGGGCCGTATTGGCCAATATCACCTCGGGTGCCAAAGCCCAGGGCGCCAGTACCATTACCATGCAGGTGGCCCGTAACTTTTACCTGTCTTCAGAAAAATCGTTCATCCGCAAATTCTATGAACTTTTGCTCACCTATAAAATTGAAGACACCCTCACCAAAGACCAGATTCTCGAGCTTTACCTGAACCAGATTTACCTGGGTCATCGCGCTTACGGCTTTTCTGCGGCCGCCCGTACTTATTTTGGTGTTCCCCTGTCAAAAATCAGCATTGCGCAGGCAGCGATTCTGGCAGGCATTCCCAAGGCACCCTCACGCTTTAACCCCAAAACCAACCTGAAACGCGCCATCGAACGCCAGCATTATGTCTTGGGCCGCATGCTGAAGCTGAAGTACATCAACCAGGAACAGTATGACACAGCCATGAATGAGAAAATTCAGGTCAAGTCACGCGACAACAGTGCCCCGGAAACCCAGTTTGCCCTTCATGGCCAGTATGTTGCCGAGCTCGCCCGCCAGCTGATGTACAACATCTACAAAGATAACGTCTACGGCCGTGGCCTTAACGTATACACCACTGTCAATTCCAAAGACCAGGAAGCCGCCTACAAGGCTGTGCGTGACGGAATCCTTACCTATACCCGCCGTAAAGCCTATCCTGGGCCGGCCGCACAACTGGAGCTGCCTGCCGGACTGGAACAAAACCAGGAAAAAATGGAAGAGTTCCTGGATAAAGTCAAAAACGATTACCCTGACAGCAACGACCTGCAAACCTACTTGGTGCTTTCCGCAAGCCCAACCAAGGTGGTTGCCATTCGGGAAGCCGGCCACCCCATTGAGCTGACCGGCACCGCCCTTAACAATGCCAAGCGCGCCCTGGTAGCCAAGCCCAGCGCCAAACGGCATATCATGCGTGGTTCCGTCATTTACCTGCAAAAAACAAAAGACAGCTGGACCATCATCAACATGCCTGAAGTCGAAGCTGCCTTTGTTGCCCTTAACCCTACTGATGGTGCCATCAAGGCCATGGTTGGCGGCTTTGATTTCAACCGCGGCGACTTCAACCGGGTAACACAGGCGTGGCGCCAGCCAGGTTCAACCTTCAAGCCCTTTATTTATGCCGCCGGCCTTGAGCGGGGCTTAACCCCGGAAACCAATATTTCCGACCAGCCGTTCTACCTGAGTGCGGCAAAAACCGGCAGCAAACCCTGGACCCCCAAGAACTACGGCAACAGCTATACCTATAGTCTAACCTTGCGCCAGGGCCTGTACAAATCCAAAAACATGATTTCCATTCGCATCCTTGAGGCCGTTGGCCCGGATTTTGCCATGGAATTCATTGACCGTTTCGGATTTGACCCCGCACGACACCCCCCTAAAGGTGCCTACCTGACCATGGCGTTGGGTGCAGGCAGCGTGACACCTTTGCAAATGGCCAGTGCCTATGCCGTCTTTGCCAACGGCGGCTATCGTGTCAATCCCTTCATTATCGACTACGTCACTGACCCCAACGGCACTGTCCTGATGAAAGCCCAACCGGTCAAGGCAGGCAATGAAGCCAACCGCGCCATTGACCCTCGCACCGCCTACGTCATGGATGACCTGCTGCGGGGCGTTGCCCGCAATGGTACGGCGGCCCGGACCCAGGCAACGCTTAAACGTGCCGATATCGGCGGTAAAACCGGTACCACCAACCAATCTTTCGATGCCTGGTTTGCCGGCTATACGCCCAAAATGGTAGGCATTGCCTGGCTGGGTTTCGATCAACCCCGTTCATTGGGTGACCGCGAAACCGGTGGTGGTGCAGCCATGCCAATCTGGCTCGATTACATGGCTCAAGTACTGCCTTCGATACCGGTTGCCAAACCAGGCCCCTTGCCAGCAGGCCTGGTCAAGGAAGGCAATAATTTTTACTATTCCGAATTCCCCGCCGGACAGGCGATTGCCAACCTGGGTGTCGGAGGCAGTGGCTATGCCCCTGGCACTGAAGAAGACGGTGCGGCCAAACCGGCAGCACAAGGTAGCGGTGATGCCATCGGCAAGCTGATTGAGTCGTTCAATCCCTTGGGTGGACCACCAATACGCTTTTAGGAAACCATAAAAAAACGCTCATTTTCAACCCTATGAAATGAGCGTTTTTTGGTACTACAAGCATGAAAAACCTGGCCATCCAGGCAAGCACCCGTCGCCGGCAGTACTTCTCGCTGCCCCGCCACGGTGTTATTCTTCTTACAAGGTAACGGTCAGGGTCTGTCCGGTAATTGCTGAACACAGGGCGCCAACATTGGCAGCCAAATCAGCACCACCACGGGTATCTTGCCACACTTGGCCATCAAAGCGATAATGAAAAGCACCGCTAGGCGCCGCCACCCACATTTCCTGCAAGGGTGCCTGGCTATTGATCACGACATGCCGGGTACTGTCAAATACAAGGGTCAGCACCTGGCCGCTGCGGTTCGCATCAACATCAATATCCAGATGTTCGAACCAGCCATCAGCCTGGGCCTGAATCTTGTCTAAAATATCATCTGCACGTGCAAGAAATTCTGATTCAGTCATAATATCAATTCTATAAAAAAATTTTTTGGAGTAGTAAATTGCCTGCGTTTACAAAATTACGCCGCAGTCTTTCAATTGCATCCCTGCTTGGCTTAAGTTTGGGTCTTACCGCCTGCGGATACAAGGCACCTCTATATTATCCTACCCAAGAACAATTACAGCAAATAGAAGCACGCGATCAAAGGATAAAGGCACGCAAGCAAGCCGCCAAAGAAGCGGCGCAAAAAGAAAGGGAACAAGCGCGTGCCCGGGAGCAGGAACAAAAAACCGGCATCCCCCAATAATGTTCCCATTTATTTTTCATACACCGTTAATTCTGATTATCAATTTGCAATGACCACACAATCACAACCACTACCCGTCCCTGCCGGTTCTCCCTTCTTTCACTACCAAAACAACACCCTGCATGCCGAAGGCGTTTGCCTGGAAACCCTGGCCCGTGAACTGGGTACCCCCCTGTATGTTTACTCCCTGGCCGCACTCAAGGCAGCATGGCAATCCTACCAAAATGCCATTGGCAACCGCAATACCCTGGTTTGTTATGGCATGAAAGCCAACTCCAATCTGGCGGTCCTGAACGAATTTGCAAAACTGGGCAGTGGGTTTGATATTGTTTCCGGTGGTGAACTGGCCCGTGTCTTGAAAGCAGGTGGACAAGCCGCCAAGGTTGTTTTTTCAGGCGTGGGCAAACAGGACTGGGAAATCGAAGCAGCCCTTGATGCCGGCATCAAATGCTTTAACGTAGAGTCGGTAGCCGAACTGCATCGCATCTCTGAAGTCGCTACGCGACTGGGCAAAACAGCGCCCGTTTCTTTACGTGTGAACCCGGATGTCGATGCCAAAACACACCCGTACATTTCAACCGGCATGAAAGAAAATAAATTCGGGA
The DNA here is from genome assembly GCF_048381675.1 of Advenella sp. RU8. Taxonomy (NCBI): domain Bacteria; kingdom Pseudomonadati; phylum Pseudomonadota; class Betaproteobacteria; order Burkholderiales; family Alcaligenaceae; genus Advenella; species Advenella sp. RU8. The sequence goes on along the minus strand of NZ_JBLWIS010000012.1, from coordinate 46,976 downwards.
TCGAAATTACCAGCGCACCGGCGGCTTACCAAAAAGCCAGTACCCTGCCCGGTATTAAAATCGTAGGCATCGACAGCCATATCGGCTCACAAATTACCGAAGTCAGCCCCTACCTTGATGCCCTGGACAAAACCCTGGACTTGCTTGATACCCTTGGCCTGCAGGGAATCCAGGTAGCGCATCTGGACATTGGCGGTGGCCTTGGCATCCGCTATACCGATGAAATCCCGCTCGACCCTAAAGAATTGCTGGAACCCGTTTATGAAAAACTGGCACAACGTGGCTATGCCCATTTGCAACTGGTTCTGGAACCAGGCCGTTCACTGATTGGCAATGCAGGCATCCTGCTAACGCGTGTCCAGTACCTCAAGCATGCCGAAGCCCGCAATTTTGCCATTATTGACGCAGCCATGACCGACCTGATGCGTCCCGCGCTTTATGAAGCCTACCATGGACTGCTGCCCGTCAAGCCACGCGCGCAAACCCCCGAAACCTATGATATTGTGGGTCCCGTTTGTGAAAGTGCAGACTGGCTGGCCAAACAACGCAGCATTGCGCTAGAGCAAGACGACATCCTGGCTCTTGAATCCGCCGGTGCCTATGGCTTTGTAATGTCCAGCCAATACAATACCCGTCCCCGGGCGGCGGAAGTCATGGTAGATGGCGAGCGTTTCCATATTATTCGCCAGCGCGAAAAACTGGAAGACCTGTTTGCAGGCGAACAGCTCCTGCCCTAACAGCCCTGATTAAAGCTTTATAGCCAAGTATTTTCCGGCCTTTTACTTTTAATGACCTCTTTCATGGGGTCATTTTCTTTTCCAGCTGACGCATGCCCCTCATTGATCTTGTTTTGCTGATTTATTCAGACACTCTTTCCGGAATCAATACATTCGAACATATGAATATTTGGATGTATTGCCTTCAAATTATTACCAAAAGTAAGCTATAATCCAATTGTAAACATTGTCATCAATCTTACAATGTATTCATATTTCCTAGTGCGGTTAAGATTCTAAAACGCCCCCTTTAGCTCTGGAGAATCAGCATGATAGATCTGGATGTCGTCACCCTGTCGCGCTTGCAGTTTGCGCTGACAGCCATGTTTCACTTTATTTTTGTACCGTTAACATTAGGCTTTGCATTTTTGCTGGCCATTATGGAAAGCGTCTATGTCATGACGGGTAAAGACATCTGGCGTCGCATGACCATGTTCTGGGGCAAACTTTTTGGCATTAACTTTGCCGTAGGAGTTGCAACCGGTGTCGTCATGGAATTCCAGTTCGGCATGAACTGGTCTTATTACAGTCATTATGTCGGTGATATTTTTGGAGCGCCATTAGCCATTGAAGGCTTAATGGCGTTTTTTATGGAAGCCACCTTTATCGGCCTGTTCTTCTTTGGCTGGGACCGTTTATCCAAAGTGGGCCACCTTGTTGTTACCTGGCTGGTAGCCATTGGAGCCAATTTTTCGGCCTTGTGGATTTTAATCGCCAATGGCTGGATGCAAAACCCTGTGGGTGCCTACTTCAACCCCCACACCATGCGCATGGAAATGACCGATTTTGCCGAAGTCGTGCTTAATCCGGTGGCCCAGGCCAAATTTGTACATACGGTCAGTGCCGGCTATGTCCTGGCTGCCATTTTCGTGCTGGGCGTCAGTGCCTGGTACGTGTTGCGTGGCCGTCATATCGAAATTGCCCGCCGCTCCATGGTCATTGCCGCCAGCTTTGGGCTGGCGGGTTCATTGTCGGTCGTGGTTCTGGGTGATGAAAGCGGTTATTTAAGCACCGAACACCAGCAAATGAAATTGGCCGCCATGGAATCCATGTGGCACACAGAGCCGGCACCGGCCAACTTCAACCTGATTGCCATTCCCAACCAGGAAGAGCGACGCAATGAGTTTGCCGTGGAAATCCCATGGGCGATGGGTATTATTGGCACCCGCTCCCTGACCACTCCCCTGTTAGGCATCAATGAGCTGGTCGACAAGGCAAAGGTTCGCATTGAACATGGGGTACAAGCCTATAACGCCTTGCAAACACTGCGTGTGGATAAAACCAATGCACAGGCACAAACCGTCTTTGATGCGTACTGGAAAGACCTGGGCTATGCCCTGTTGCTCAAGCGTTATGTCCAAGACCTGAACACCGCCACCCCCGGGCAGATTGACCAGGCAGCCTGGGATACCGTCCCTCAGGTTGCCCCTTTATTCTGGACATTCCGCCTCATGGTCGCACTGGGTTTTTACTTTATTGGCTTCTTTATGGTTGCCTTTTACCTGGCCAGCAAAGATCGCCTTACCAGTTCACCACGCTTTCTCAAGCTGGCGGTATTCACCGTTCCATTGCCCTGGATTGCCGTTGAATGCGGCTGGTTCGTAGCCGAATTTGGTCGTCAACCCTGGATTATTGAAGGCGTATTGCCCACTTTCTATGCCGCCTCGGGGCTTAATGTCAGCGATCTCGTCATCAGTATGACCATCTTTATTGTGCTGTATGGCGCCCTGGCCGCGCTGGCCACCAAGGTGATGCTGTATACGGTACGAAAAGGCCCTCAAGAAGAAGATGACAAGCCTGACGCCAATGACTTTGCCGCCAGTGCCATTACCGCTAAATAAGGAGTTGGACAATGGAATCGTTAATTCTGTTTGATTATGACACCATGCGCCATATTTGGTGGCTGCTGCTGGGTGTGCTGTTAATTGCCTTTGCCATCATGGACGGCGCTGACCTTGGGGTGGCCATGCTGTTGCCCCTGGTTACCAAATCCGATGACGAACGGCGCGTTCTTTACAACGTGATCGGCCCGGTTTGGGAAGGTAACCAGGTTTGGCTGATTACGGCTGGTGGCGTTATTTTTGCCGCCTGGCCATTGTTATATGCCATGTCGTTTTCTGGCTTTTATCTGGCCATGATGCTGTTGCTGGTGGCGCTTATTTTACGTCCGGTTGCCATTAAATACCGCAGTCAGCTGCCATCAGAAAAATGGCGTAAAAACTGGGATCTCACCTGGTGTTTAACCGGGCTGGTTGCTGCCCTGGTTTTTGGCGTGGCTATTGGCAACGTCATGCTGGGCGTGCCATTCCGCTTCGAGGCTGACACTTTGCGACCTGTTTATGAAGGCAGCTTTTTCGGCCTGTTCCAGCCTTTTGCACTGTTGTGTGGCGTACTTAGCATTGCCATGCTGCTGCTGCAAGGCGCCACGGTATTAAGCTGGAAAACAGAAAACGGCATTGCACAGGCGGCACATCGCTGGGCCATCTGGTCGGGTCTTGCCGTGATCGTGCTGTTTGTGCTTGGCGGTGTCTGGATTGCCGCGTCGGTACCCGGATATAGGATGGATACTGCCCTGCTAACTGCCAACGATGTATCCAATCCCCTGTCCACCGACAAGGCGGTTACGGTTGCGTCCGGAGCCTGGATGGGTATTTACAGCGTAACGCCCCTGGCCTGGATCGCACCGGCCCTGGGTATTGTTACCACCTTGCTGGCCATGTTGCTGGTAAAACGCAGCGGTTTGCTTGCCTTGCTCATGTCCTCGTTAAGCATTGCCGCCATTATCTTTACCTTTGGCTTTTCCACCTATCCGTTCCTGCTGCCTTCATCCCTTGACCCGGCCGCTGGCTTAACCCTTTATGATGCCTCAGCCAGCCATTTAACCTTGTGGATCATGCTGCTGGTTGCGCTGTTTTTCCTGCCGATCATCATTGCCTATACCTCTTGGGTATATCGTGTCATGCGTGGGAAAGTTACCCCTGAAACGGTTAACGATGCCCCCCATGCTTACTAAGGAATCACCATTATGTGGTATTTTTCATGGATTTTAGGTTTAGGCCTGGCATGTGCTTTTTCCATCCTGAACGCAATGTGGTTTGAATTGCGTACAATAGAAAAGAATGCCAAAGCCACAAAAACCCAATAGTGTTTCATTAATAATGTCACCAGATACTCCCTCTAAAACAGAAGCTGCCATACAGAACCGCTGGTTGTCAGGTCTCTGGAAAATAGCACCCATAGCCATGATGTGGGCCATCGGTGCGCCACTTGTGGCAGGGGGAGTCCTGGTATTCCAGGCCTGGATGCTGGCAAAAACCCTCGACCAGGCCATTCGTTTATCGGTTGCCCCCGCCGAGTTATGGGGGCAAATGTTACTGATTGCCCTGCTGATTGCCCTTCGGGCCTTGATGGTCTGGTCTGGCGAAATGGCCGCTTCCCGGGCTTCCGAACACATCAAGCAACAATTGCGGCAACGGTTTTTTGGACAATTGCTGGCCCGGGGGCCTGTCTGGAGCAGGCAAACGCCGGCTGGCGCCCTCACCACGGCCATCCTCGACCAGGTGCAGGCACTTGACGGCTATTTGCAGCGTTTTCTGCCCGCCACCATTTCCGCGGTTTTTCTGCCCCTGGCATTTGCGGTTGTGATCCTACCCATCGACTGGATCGTCACCCTGGTGTTCTTATTCAGCGCCCCCATGATTCCCCTGTTTATGGCCCTAATCGGCATGCGTGCAGAGGCCGCCAACCAAAAACACCAACAGGCGTTAAGCCGTCTGTCAGGTATTTTTGCCGACCGGATTCGTGGTCTGTTCACCCTGGCCTTAATGGGACGCACCAAGGACGAAATCAAAGCCGTACATTCGGCCAGCAAAAGCTTAAGCGACACCACCATGAAAGTGTTGCGGATTGCTTTCCTGTCTTCGGCAGTGCTTGAGCTGTTTGCCGCCCTGGGCGTGGCCGGTGTGGCCATTTATATCGGGCTCAGTTATTTAGGCATGCTAGGCGCCCATTTTTCTGGCTATACCTTGCAGCATGGCCTGTTTTGCCTGTTACTGGCACCCGAAGTGTATATGCCGCTGCGCCAGATGGCAGCCAGCTACCATGACCGGGCCACCGCCAAGGCAGCAGCGCAAGGCTTGCACCAGTTGTATCAACAACTGCCCAATCATCACGACACCAGCCTGCCAACCGTTGCAGAATCCCCCATCATCCAGCGCCAGGCCCGTAACGGCAGTGGGCTTGTCTTGCAGGCACAGGAACTTGCCCTGCAAACCCCTCAAGGACGCGATATTTTATTACCCGCCAATTTTACCTTGCAGCTCGACCAGCCCATCGCCTTAATGGGCGAAAGCGGCATTGGCAAAACCTCTTTGCTTGAGACCCTGGCCGGACTGCGACCCTACGCCAACGGTCAACTGGTGCATTATTTTGCCGAAAACGAATACATCCTGATTGGCCAGCAGCCCTTTATCGGCCTGGGCAGCATCCGGCAGTTTTTATTGGCCGTCAACCCCCAGGCTACCGAACAGCAATTATGGTCTGCCCTTGAGCAGGCCCAGGCAGCCGGTTTTGTAACCGGCCTGGCACAAGGACTGGATACCGTGCTGGGTACACGCGGACACGGCGTGTCTGGCGGACAGGCCCACCGGCTTGCGCTGGCCAGGCTGTTTTTAACCGACCCGGCCCTGATCATGCTGGACGAGCCCACTGCCTATCTTGACGGGCAAACCCGTGACGCGGTTATCCAGGCCATTTTACGCTTTGCCCGGGGCCGTGCCTTGCTGGTGGCCACCCACGATGAGGAAATAGCACAGTGCATTGGCCAAGTCTGGCACATTCGCAATCAAAAACTTTTTATGAAGGAAAAAGCGTGAAATTGTGGTGGCAGTTGGCCGGACCCTGGATTAAACAACATTGGCGCCTAAGCATTCTGGCCCTGTTCCTGGCCTTATCGACCGTTTTTGCCGGCGTGGGGCTCTTAACGGTCTCCGGCTGGTTTTTAACCGGTGCCTTTCTGGCCGGCTCGGCACTGGCGTTCAATCTGTTTCTCCCCTCTGCCCTGGTGCGTGGCCTGTCAATGTGGCGAATTGCCTCACGTTATGCCGAACGGGTATGCGGACATATTGTCACGCTGGACTTGCAGGCGGAAATCCGCACCGGCAGTTTTGCCCGGCTGGCCGCTTTCAAACCCGCCCAATTGGCCCAATACCGTGACGGTGACCTGCTGGCGCGTCTCATCAACGACATAGAACGCCTGGATACTTTCTTTTTACTGATTATCACCCCGGTTTTTACGGCCGTCATGGCCGGTGCATTTTTCAGCTTTTTGATGGGTATGGCATTACCCTTGATGGGCTGGATCCTGCTGCTTGTATTATGCCTGGCAGCTGGTGTACTGCCCTATTTGCTGGCCCGCAAAACCGCAGCTGCGGGCTTGGAAGTCCAGGCAGCCAATGCCGAATTGCGCGCCCTGGCCCATGAGGCCATTTCCGCCCACACTGACCTGCTGGTTTTTGGCCTGACATCGGTGGCGCAAGAACAGTTTGACCAGGCCGGCCTGCGTTTGGCCAAGGCACAGCAACGGGTCACCCAGGCAGGCAGTTTGGGCACCCTGGTGCAGCAACTGTTAATGGGGGCATTGGTATTGGCACTATTATGGCTGGGTGCCAATGCACAGGCACAGCAGGCCTTGTCGGCCCCGATTTGGGTGGGACTGTTACTGGGGGCAATGGGCCTGTTTGAAATTTTATCCCCCATCATGCGCGGCGCTGCCGGCCTGGGTGCCGTTGAAGCCGCCGCCCGTCGTATTCAAGACCTGACTGTCACAGCGCTTGCCCAAACCGAGAGTGGACAGGCCCAGCCAACGGCAACCCTTCCCGCCACAGGACAATTGCAGTTGCAAAACATCGGTGTGGCCTATGAAAACCAGCCGGTTTTAAGCCAGCTAAATCTTAGTGTGGAACATGGCCAGCGGATTGCCATTCGGGGATTAAGCGGCACGGGTAAAACCACCCTGCTCATGGCCATCATGCAGGTGCATCCCTTGTCAGCAGGCACCATTACTTATGGTGACGTCAATTTAAATACGGTAAACACCCAATCGCTTTACCGGCACTTTGCCCTGCTGTCACAACATTCACCGGTGTTCATGGGCACTATCCGCCACAACCTGCTGTTGGCCGACCCTGATGCAACAGATGAGCGCTTATGGGAAGTCCTGAAGCAGGTTCATCTGGCTAGCCACATTGAACAGATTGGTGGCCTGGACGCCTGGACCGGCGAAGGTGGCAACACGCTTTCTACCGGCCAAATCCGCCGTTTATGCCTGGCCCGTGTCTTGTTATCCAAGGCAACGGTCTGGCTGCTTGACGAACCCACCGCAGGGCTTGACAAAACTACCGCCGATGCCTGGTTTACCAACCTGCAACAGGTGGCTAAAGACCGTACGGTGATCATCGTAACGCATGCCAATTTGCCTGAAGGCGTGGTTGATGAAAACTTTGTATTGGCAAATGGTCGTTTGCACAGTGAGCTCAAACCAGTTCAGCAACAAAAAACGGTGGCCAGTTCACATTTTTGAACAGACCACCGTTTTTTTACCCTAAAACCAAGCAGGTTTTAATGGGCATTCCTGTTTTACAACTCACCGTACGAATGCAAGCCAGACAGGAAGATATTCACGCCCAGGAAAGCAAAACTGGTAATGATCAAACCAGCCAGCGCCCAGTAGGCAGCAACCGTACCACGCATTCCTTTCATCAGGCGCAAGTGCAACCAGGCCGCATAATTCAGCCACACAATAAAGGCCCAGGTTTCTTTGGGATCCCACTGCCAGTAAGTTCCCCAGGCATCGGCGGCCCACAGCGCTCCCAGCACGGTAGCTACCGTAAAGAAGGCAAATCCCACTGAAATGGCCCGGTACATGATGTCATCAAGCACCTCTAGCGGAGGCAATTTGCTGGCAATCGTTTTACGGGCCATCAAAATGCAGGCCACAATAATAACGCTTAAGCCAAAATACAGAATCCAGAAACCGAAGTTTTCCTTGTCACTGAAAATGAACGGTTCAGACACCATGGCACCACCAATCAGCAGCAAGGGGATCATGGGCTTCCAGGACGTAGTTTCGCCATGTTGCTTGACCAGATAAGCAAAACCCACCATAGCCGACAATGCAAAGGTACCGTAGCCAATAAAGTTGGCCGGTACGTGCAGCTTCATCCACCAGCTGCGCAAGGCATTATTCAATGGTGTAATCGCTGCCGCATCGCGCTCGAAAGTGTACCAAAGCAGGAAAATGACCGCCGTGGATATGACCAGCAATACAAAGCCACCCAAGGCACGCGTGTTATAGCGCTTTTCATAGTACAGGTAAAAAACCGCGGTTATCAGGCAAAACAGCACGAAAACTTCATACAGGTTACTGACAGGAATATGCCCCATGTCGGGGGCAATCAGGTGTCCTTCACGCCAGCGGACCAGCAAGCCGGTAAAGCCAAAAAACACGCCCGCCCAGGTGAAGACGGTACCCATCCAGGCTGCGGTTGGGCTGACATACCCCACCCAATACACCACGGTAGCCATGAAAAACAGGGCGCACATCCATAAAATGGCAGACTGTGAGGACAGCAGGTATTTAAGCAGGAACTGGTTATCAGCCTGTGCCAGGTTGCCATCATAAAGGCCAATAGCCAGCAATGCCGCCAGGCCACAGGCAATCATGAGCGAACGCAAAGGACGCCACAACCAGCCCACCCAGGTCACAAAGAGGGTGGAACCGGCCAGGATATATTTCTCGTAAATATCCATTTCATTGGGATAGGTCACAATGGCATATGCTGCCCCTGCTACCAGAACCAGAAAGAAAACGAGATCGGTCCAGTCGGGTTTGCCCCGCAGGACACGGTTGTCACCAGTTTCTGAAATTTGCTCTTCCCAGTTCGCTGAGGGACGCGTTCCCGGAGAAGGTTGCACCAAGGTATTCGACATATTCAATTCCTACTTTTTAGCCAAATCTGAAAAGTCTTGCCTGAAGCGCTCGAACTCACGGTTGAAGTCCAGCGTTCTTTTCTGTGAAGTCATTGCTGACATTATTTTACTGCTATTTGCCGTGTCGCCAGGTTTAATCCACATCCAGATGCGGCGGTCACGAATATAAAACATGGCAAAGACACCGATAATCAAGAACAAAGAGCCCAGGTAAACAGAGCTTTTGCCCGGTGAACGGGTGGCCTGCAAGACACTGGCCTGGATATGTTCAAAAGTCTTGAGCTGCAACATGACAGGCGCCGGATAAGCACTTAAGTCGGACAGCGCACGCAATGACAGGTCAAACCAGCGGGCCTGCTTTTCAGCCTCTTCACGATTGCTTAATGAAATTGGCGCAAGACCCGCTTCGGTGCGTACCAGGTTGCGCAACTCTACCGCGCTGAAAAGCAGGTAATCACGCAGGATTTTTTTCATGGGTTCACGCAGGTTTTCTGGCATCCGTTCCGCTTCGGGCACATTGACTCCATCAACGTATTGATCAATACCCATGAAGCCACCCTTGGCAAATATGGCCAAGGCCTGCTCGGCCAGCGGAGTGATCATGTCAGCATTGAAACGCTCATCCTGGGATTTTTCCGCAAAACTACGGGCAGCCTTGCTTCGCAAGTCTGGGTTATCAAAGGCAGCCCGCATGGCCATGAACTCATTCAGCGTGCCTTGCTCATCGGCAGGCATGCGAACATAACGGAACATGCCTTCACCCGGCAGCTGGACACCCGCCAGAAAAACCAGCGAGTCATCAAGCATCATGGGCAGCATGTAATTGTTATACTTCACCGACTGGTTCTTGTCATCACTGAGGGTATACGCTACGCTTGGGCCCACGTTTTGCACTTCATGGGCTTTACCCGCCGCGCTGCCGGTAACCGCCAGGATCTGCTCTTCAAAACTTTTAGGCTGCAAGCCATCGCTGCCAGCGTTCAGGTTTTCAACGTTGATGGGCTTGAAGTCATCAATCGTGACCCGGTACTCTTTGTTTTCACCATTAAGCGTGGTGGTTAATTTAGTGGTCCCGGCCACCTCCATGTTCAACTCAAAGGTTTCAGTGGCCTGCCCGCTAACCGGATAACCGGTTAATTGCAGTTTGGAACCACCATCATGGAAACTGGACTGATACAGGGTAATGCCATCTTTGGCAAAGGGATGGTTAACCTCAATAATACGGTTCTGTACTTCTTTGGTTTTAAGATCGGTAATGGTAACGTCACTGGCAAAACGCTTGGGCATGCCATTGGTTTCGTAGTACTCGATAATAAATTTATTCAGCTTGATATCAAATGGCAATACCTGCAGGTATTGTTCGCCACCGATGCCCAACAAGGCGTAACTTGAATTGCCGCCTTCGGAAATGGCTACATTGCCACGAAAGCTAGGGTTGGAGGAAGAAAAGCGGGCCTCTTCGTCAACATCAGAAATATATTTCGCCGTTGCCGGAATGGGCGCTTTGCCACCAAACCAGATTTGCAGGCGGTTAGGCAATTCGCTGTCCAGCAAGCCGCCAATACAGATGACGACAATCGCAACGTGGGCAAATATATAGCCCAAGCGATTGGCACTGCCCTTTTTGGCAGCCAACAGCACGCCATTTTCCGAAATCTTTTCACGGTAGCTGTAACCTTGTTTTTTCAACCATGACTTGGACATGCGCACGGTGGTTTCCTGATCGAAACCAACCTCTACATTCAATTTGTGGGGAAACGCACGCAAACTACCTTCACGGATATACTCACGAAAAGAGCGCATATCCTTGATCATTTTAGGGGTGTTGCGAAGCAGGCAAACTGTGGTGGAAATAACCAGAAAACCCATAATGACCAGAAACCACCAGGTATTATAGATTTGCGATACGCCGAATTTACTGAAAACGGTATACCAGAACGTACCGAATTGATCGGTGTATTGAAGATCCGTCTGGTTTTGTGGCAAAACCGTACCAATAATACTGGCGACACAAATAAACGAGAGCAGGCTTACCGCAAAGCGCATCGAGCCCATCAGTTCAAAAAAATCAGCAGTCCATCTTCTGCCCGAGGTATGTTTTGCCATTGTAAATTATTAAATCATAAGAAAATAGGGAGTGCCGACGAATGGACTCCCTATCTTAGATAACGCTATCTGGAAAAGTTCCCCACGGCCTATACCGCGGGCAACAATTTAACGAATACCGGCCGCGTAATCGGCAACTGCCTTGATGTCTGCACGGTTCATGCGGTTGGCAATAACGCCCATCATGTTTTCAGTGCCGCCATTTTTACGATAACCGTCAGCGAAGGCCAGCAACTGGGCCTCGAGGTACTCGGGGTGCTGACCAGACAAGGACGGGAATGCGCCAGGCATACCCTTGCCGGTTGCTCCATGGCAGGAAGCACAGGCAGGAACATTACGGTCGGGAATACCGGCACGCCAGATTTCACGGCCACGCTGCACAATACTAAGGTCTGCACCCAATTTTGCGGTAGCAGGTTGTGTCAGGGTTTGCTTGCTGACATAACTGGCCAGATTCTGCATGTCTTCTGGTGTCATGTTCGCAACAATAGGCCCCATCATGGTTGGATTGCCTTGCGCATCGGTACGGTTGCTGGACTTGGCACCTTCAGGAACCTGGAAATTCTTGAGTTGGTTGACAATGTACTCATAGGGCATACCGGCCAGGCTTGGATACATGGGGACCATGCTATTACCGGCAACACCGTGACAGGCCACACAGGCCAGAATACCGCGTGACATATCGCCATTGGTATACAGTTCCTCTCCGGCCTTGACGTCAGGCTTGGCGGCAAAACTGGAAGCGCTCATGGCCAGGCCCATGGCAACGCCACTCGTCACTAAAATTTTTGATAAAACTTGCTTCATGAATACCCTCTATGATCACAGCGGATCAGTACGCATTTGTCTAAATTAGCGTCTATTGTAAAAGATAATGCTTATAAACGTAGGAGTATAAACCTCAATCACCAAATTTAGGCGATTTTTATGGATAAGGATTATACAATAGGGACTTATTTTTTATTTATTTGAGCGTACTTGTGTCAATTTTACATCGGGCATCCTTCTTTACCTCAGCAGCCAAACTGCACCAACTGCCTCCACCGTCGGTTCCCGAGGTTTGTTTTGTGGGCCGTTCAAACGCGGGCAAATCCTCTGCAATCAACGTGCTGGCCAACCAGAAACGTCTGGCATTTTCCAGTAAAACACCCGGGCGTACCCGCCTGATCAACATGTTTGGCCTGCCCGATCCGCTTGATCCGGAACACCCGTTAGGCTTTCTGGTCGACCTTCCCGGTTACGGCTATGCCTCGGTTGCCCGTGATGCCCGTGAAGAATGGGCCGACGTGCTGGGCGCCTACTTGCGAGAGCGCACGTCCCTGGCCGGCATCGTTCTGCTGGTTGATATCCGCCGTGGCGTGACCGACCTGGATCGCCGCCTGGCCAACTGGATCGCCCCCACCGGCAAGCCTGTTCTTGTATTATTAACCAAGGCCGATAAACTACCCTATGGCCAGCGCCTGAAAGCCGTTGCGGCCGTGCGCAAAGACCTGGCAGATATCGGTGCCCTGAATGCCATTCCTTTTTCAGCCACTCACCGTATTGGACTTGAAGAAGCCGATCTCAAAATCATCAACTGGATTTCACCAAAGGTTGTACCATGAGCTCAATTATTACTGCCGATTTTCCCGCTTCCCGCCCCCGTCGCAACCGCCGCGACGACTTTTCCCGCCGCCTGGTCCGGGAAAACATCCTTTCTGCCAATGACCTCATTTACCCTGTTTTTGTAAAAGAAGGCAACAATTTGCACGAACCCGTGCTATCCATGCCCGGTGTCGTACGTTACTCTCCCGACACCCTGCTGCCTGTGGCAGAAGAGTGTGTCAAGCTGGGCATTCCGGTACTGGCACTGTTCCCCTCTATTGACCCATCCCTGAAAACCCCTGACGGCATTGAAGCAACCAACCCCGAAGGGCTGATCCCACGGGTAGTCGCCTCATTGAAAAAAGAATTCCCCGAACTGGGTATTTTATGTGATGTGGCCCTTGACCCTTATACCAGTCACGGCCAGGATGGCTTGATTGACGACACCGGCTACGTGCTAAACGAGCCCACGGTTGAAATGCTGGTCAGGCAGGCTCTGGTACAGGCCGAAGCCGGTGCCGATTATGTCGCGCCCAGCGATATGATGGACGGCCGTATTGGTGCCATTCGCCAGGCACTTGAAGCCCATAACCATATTTACACCCGTATCATGGCCTATTCGGCCAAATACGCCAGTGCCTTTTATGGCCCGTTCCGCGATGCGGTGGGTTCAGCCAGCAATCTGGGCAAATCCAACAAAATGACTTACCAGATAGATCCTGCCAATCGCAATGAGGCCTTGCGCGAAGTGGCCGCCGACATCCGCGAAGGGGCCGACATGGTCATGGTCAAGCCGGGCATGCCCTACCTGGACCTGGTTCGCGATGTCAAAGAGATGTTCAGGATGCCCACTTACGCTTACCAAGTAAGCGGTGAGTACGCCATGATCAAGGCCGCGGCCATTAACGGCTGGCTTGATCACGACAAAGTCATGATGGAATCACTGCTTTGCTTCAAGCGGGCCGGTGCCGATGGCATCCTGACTTACTTCGCCATAGAAGCGGCTAAAATCCTGCAACAGCAATCATAAAGGCAAAGCGGCAATCTCCATGCCGCCAATGCTGATCATCCAAATTGTCCGGCTGACACCAAACCGGCCGGACAAATATCAAGACCTACGGTTTTATCCATGGCTATTCTTGCCATTTGTCATTAATATAAGCATTAACTATTTCAACAATCAACAAAAGGCAATACCATGAAAATCCTGATCACTTATGACCTGCGCCTGCTGGGTTCACGTTTTGCACGCTTAAAAGAAATCATCGACGAGCATTTCCCCAATCGCTGGCATTGTTTTGACACCAGCTACGTGGTTTCCACCGACCTTGACCCCAACCAGGTGCGTGACCTGCTTTTGCCCGCCCTTAATGTTAACGACTGCCTGCTGGTTAGCGAACTGGGCAGCAACTGGGCCGGTATCGGTATTTCTGAAAAAAACCGGCAGCTGCTTGAAAGTTAATTCGGACCAAACCCCGTTTCCTTAATACGGGTCAGGCAAGTATGCCTGTTCTTAGGCTAAAATGACCTTTGTGCTTATCTCAAAGGTCATATTCATGAAAACAGATACTGGCAATTGCGTTGTTATTTACAGTACGGTACCCGACCTGCTTCTGGGCAAGCGCATTGCCCATATCCTGGTTGAAGAAAAGCTGGCTGCCTGTGTGAACCTAAGTTCACCCGGCCTGTCTATCTACTTGTGGGAAAACGTGGTGGAAGGCACCGAAGAGATCACCCTGACCATTAAAACCACCCAGGAACGCCAGCAGGCATGCATTCAGAAAATTGCCGCGCTGCATCCTTACGAAGTTCCCGAAATTATTGTCTTGCCCATTCTGGATGGACATACCCCTTATTTACACTGGGTTCAGCAACAAACAAAAATTTGAGTCACGTTCCATGATCGCACCGCTGTACAAAAAAACGCTCTGGTTATTATCTGTTTTCACCCTGCTTTTTTTCGCTGCCCTTACCCCCCTGCAGGCGGAAGAAGAGTTTCTTGACCCTGAAAAAGCATTTGTGTTTTCAGCCCAAATGCAAACCGATAACCAGCTGAGCATCCGTTTTGACATTGCGCCAAAATATTACATGTATCGCGAGCGCTTTGAATATCACATCAAAGACGATGATGAAAACCGCACACAAGCCAGCCAGCTACTGGGCACGCCGGTTTATCCGTCTTCAGGACAGGTAAAATACGACCCGACTTTCGACAAGGAAATGGAGGTCTATTACCAGAATGTTGAGATACAGTTACCCCTTAACAAAAGTGATGGCCCTTTCACTCTTGAAGTAATCGGCCAGGGATGTGCCGATGCGGGCCTGTGCTATCCGCCCATGACCTACGAAGTTGGCCTGAGCCCCACGGCCACCGGCTATGAAATCACCTCGGGCAAAGGAGCGGTCTTAGGCGGCCCGTCACTGGCCTCAACGGCAGGCGACAACCGTGTTTCCCTGTTTGACGCCGGTGATACCGATATAGCCGCCTGGCTGACCGATGCCAGCCTGATAAAAATCATCCTGCTCAGCTTCGCCTTGGGGGTCCTTCTGTCTTTCACGCCCTGCGTACTGCCCATGCTGCCTATCCTGCTCTCTATTGTGGTTGGTGACCGCAAGGCAGGCAATGCCACACTCTCCCGCTTCAGGGGGCTTAACCTGACACTCATGTACGTGCTGGGCACATCAGTGGTATACACCATCCTGGGCATACTGGCCGCCTCTGTTGGTGCCGTTATGGCTTCCTGGATCCAGAATCCCTGGGTGCTTGGCCTGTTTGCCATTGCCCTGGTCATTTTGGCGATTGGCATGTTTGGTGCGTTCACCATTCAAATGCCAGCCAGCCTGCAGTCCTCCCTGAATGAAAAAGTCTCCCGCATGCCGGGCGGACGCATGGGCAATGCCTTTTTCATGGGTATTATCTCCGCCCTGATCTGCGGTCCTTGCGTGGCGGCCCCTCTGGCCGGTGTGCTGCTATTCATTTCACAAACCGGAGACCTGACCACAGGTGGCCTGGCCCTGTTTGTCCTGGCATGGGGCCAAGGCACTTCCCTGTTAATCCTGGGCACCTCTTCAGGCGCCTTACTGCCCAAGGCCGGCCCCTGGATGGAGAGCATCAAGAATTTCTGCGGCCTGCTCCTGCTGGCTACCGCGGTCTGGATGATCATGCCCATCACCCCTGTCTGGTTCAATATGCTGGCCTGGGCCTTCCTGTCCATGTGCCTGGCACTGTTGCTGGGTGCATTTACGCCCTTTTCTGGCAATAGCGGAATCCTGAAACTGTTACTCAAGGCCAGTGGCCTGCTGTTTGCCTTATGGGCCGCCCTGCTCATGCTGGGTTTGGCTACTGGCGGGCAAAGCGTGCTCAACCCGCTCAAGGGCTTAAACGCTGGCGCTGGCCAAGGACCTGCCACGCGTAGCAGCACCACACCGGTAGCGGCAACACCGTTTATACAAGTGAAAACATTGGCAGAACTTGAATCCACGCTAGCCAATGCCGGCAAACCTGTCATGCTGGATTTTTATGCCGACTGGTGCATTTCCTGCAAGGAAATGGAATTGTTTACCTTTTCCGATCCTGGCGTCAGGCAGAAACTGAATCAGATGCTCCTGTTGCAGGTGGATGTCACCAAGAACAACGAGGCCGATCGCGAACTATTGAAACGCTTCAAACTGTTTGGCCCGCCCGGCATTATCTTTTTCAATGACAAAGGCCAGGAACTGGAAAAAATCCGGGTGGTCGGCTTTCAGAATGCCGAACGATTTTCTGGCACACTGGATAAAGTCTTGAACTAAAGCGAACGGGCCGCACGGTTTAATTATTGCTGCCCGGATTTGCCATAAAACAAATAACGCTTTCCCCTGCCTTCTGGCAGGGAAAAATCAAGCTCATTGACCGTTTTCAGCGCTAAAAATGCCTGGCATGACCGTGAAGCCGTTAATGCCCTTGACGCGATCGGTCCAGCGACGCAAGGCCGGGTAATCAATTAAGGAAATGCCGGCCTGATCGGACAACATGATATGGGGAAAGCAGGCCAAATCAGCAATCGAGGGATGCTCGCCGGGACACAACCACTCCTGACCGGCTTTTTCGGCGAACCACATATGTTCCTCTATGACCGCCAGCAATTCACGGCCTGCCTTGCCCTGCACGGCCAGATTGCCACCTTCACCCCACACTTGTGCCCAGCGCGCTTTTGAGACCGTTTCATTCAGGTCATTAGCCAATGACAGCCACATCTGCACCTTTGCAATCCTGGCAGCATCATCATGGGGATACCATTTGCCTTTAGGGGCATATTTACAGGCCAGATAAACCAGAATAGCCTGTGAATCATGCACAATAAACCCGTCATCATCCAGCACAGGTACTTTGGCCAATGGATTGATGGCACGAAAATGGGCACGCTGGTGTTCCCGGCCCGGAAAAAGCTCAACGGGAATCACTTGATGCTCCTGTCCCAGAATACTCAGGAAAAGGCGAACCTTATAACAATTTTCTGAAAATTCGCAATCATACAAGTTCAGCATTCCCGCTCCTAAATATCCAATACCAGATCACCGCTGGCACTACGTGACACACAAGGCATCATGCAATCGCCACTTTGTTTTTCTTCTTCACTCAGGTATTCATCCTTATGCTCGATATTACCTGACAGGACTTTTGTATAACAGGTCCCGCATACTCCCTGCTCACACGAGGTTTCGATATGCACGCCGTACTCCTTCAGGGCATCGGTAATGCTAACACCGGAAGGAATGATGTAGCTTTTGCCCGATTTGGCCAGCGTAACCCTGAAGGTATGCTCATCGTTATGCGACACCCTATTGGAAAAAAGTTCATGGCGAACCTGGATGTGCGACCAGCCTTTTTCACGAATAACCCGGAAAGCAGTGTCAAGCAAACCTTTGGGACCACAAATATACACATTAGGCTGTTCAGGGCTTACCTTGGCCAGAATGGTTTCAAGCTGCCCGGCGACCTGGTCAGGCTGCATTGCCTGATAAAACGAGACGCTATCCAGTTGGTTAAGCTGGTCAACAAAAGCACGGGAATAGATATTGCGCACGAAATAATGCAAATGATAAGGCAGTTTTTCATGTTCAAGCTGGGTTGCCATGGCAACAATTGGTGCAACACCAATACCACCGGCAATCAGCGTTCCGCCTTTGCCCGGTACCAGGCGAAAATGGTTCCTGGGCGCTGAAATCTCAAGTACGCTGTCTTCCTTGACCTCATGATACAAAGAAGCCGAACCACCCCGGGACTCGGGTTCAAGCTTTACCCCGATCAGCAGCTCCTGTTGCTTGCTATCCCATTCGACCAATGAAAACTGCCGCACCAGGCCCTTTGGCGTACGGACATCAATATGTGCACCGGCTTCAATGCCCTTGAAACGGTTAAATGAAGGCAAATGCAAACGAAGTGACACCACCTGTTCGGCAATCTCCTTGCGCTCGATAACCCGTGCCGGTAGCCAGCGCGGTAAAGCCTGTACCGGTTGTGGCGCAATAACCGGCTCTTCTTCCCTGATCTCACGGCCTGCTTCCAGTTCAAGTTTTAAGGTCGTCAAGGCCTGGTTAATCCGCCGGGTCCACTGCAGTTCATCATCGTCCTGGTTACACATGACATGTATAACGGTTTTTTCGGTATGGGCGGGTTGCAGCATGAAAAGCACTTCGACCGTTTGGAACATATACTCTTGCCAGCAGACGTGCACCATTAGCCCGTCCTGCCGCGCCTGAAAAGTTTGAAGGTCAACATGGCGATCATATTGACAGAAACGCAGCAGATGCGTTTGCACTAGCGCCAGCGGGGCATTGACGGGTATGCTGCGCAACACGCTGGGTGGCAGCGCAAAGGGATGGGTAAGCACGCTGGGTTCGCTTAAATAGTCACGGGTAAGGTTAACCCAGACAAAACCGTTTTTTTCCACCACAGAAAAGCTTTTGGCACAGGCCGAGTGCGGAATGCTGCCATCGGTTACCGAGGGAATAACCGAGCACTGTCCGTCGCCGGAGTGGAACTGCCAGCCATGATATTGGCACTTCAGGCTCTTGCCGGTATTGATGCCATGCGTTAGCCGCATGCCACGGTGCGGGCAGCGGTTTTCCCAGGCATTGACCTCTCCCTTGTCGGTTCTCCATAAAGCCAGCTCCACACCCTGCAATTGGGCATGGAATACATGACGCAAGACCAGTTCATCGGCTCTGGCAACAGGAAACCATTTATCTTCAAACATATTCAACTCTTATCGGATTAAGACAGACAGTATTTCAGGGATTCTGAAAAGCTCCATAACACACGCCTTTTTCGCTTAACCAGCGTCGATAGGCTACCGAGGTGGCATCTGCGCCGGTTGATATTTCAAAATCGGTGGCCAGCGGCAGTTTACGCGGTATTTGATTATTCAGTATCGCCATGTCTTCCCCAAGGATGCTTTGTCGAAACAAACGCAATTCTTCAAGACTGGCACTGTCATCAAGACAGGCCATTGGCATATGCACAATGCTGCGATCTTCATCACAGGGCTGGACAAAAAGGCAAATCACGTCTTTTTTAGCCGGCTGCAAGGGACAGGTTTTATACAACAAGGCACTGAACGGGCTGCATACCCTGTAAATATACTCAATATTCATGCTGCCTTCATGACTGAAGGCAGCCACTGGTTGATAAAACTCGCAATCCCGGGCATAAATTTCATTGTTTTCAATTTCGACACGATAAGGCTTGACCGCCGTATAAGGCATTTCACCCAGTGTTCCTTCATGCACAAACGGAAAGTGCGCGATATCCAGAAAGTTTTCCACTACCCGCAAACCGGAAGCCTTGACGCACACCGAAGCAGCCGCCAGAACCCGCCGCTCAGCATCCTGGAATTCAGAAATTGCGAACATGTCAGGAGGATTGCCAAGGCTGACCCAATAGGTATAATGCTGCATTAATACCGGTAGCCTTTCCCGGGTAGCTAGCAAAATGGCATAAAACCCGTCTTTTTCATCCAAACCATACTCAATGGGCTGCCCCAGCAAGCGCGTGTGGTAAATCTTGCCCGCAACAGGCATGTTTTCTGTTGTCACGGGATACCACTGGTCAAGCACAACCGATTCGATTTTCATGTTTACACCTTCACAACCACAAGCAGGCTACCCGCCGCTTTACATTAAATAAAAACCCAGGCCAGACACAACCATATTACGCCCTTTACAGACTTTATGTCATTGGCTCCCGATCAGCCAATATAAAGCAACCATATCATGAGATTGCCCAAGGCAAAAAAAAAGCACCCATTTAAGGGTGCTTTTTCCTGATACCGGAATGATTGATTGCTCAATTACTCGGCATCAACAACTTCGTCAGCAACTTCTGGACGGTCAACCAATTCCATGAAAGCCATAGGTGCATTGTCACCTTGACGGAAACCCATTTTCAGAATGCGGGTGTAACCACCATTGCGCTCTTGAAAACGTGGACCGATTTCGGCAAACAGTTTAACTACAGCATCACGATCGCGCAAACGGGCAAACGCCAGGCGTTTATTGGCCAAGGTTGGCTCTTTGGCTAAAGTGATCAGGGGTTCGATGACACGACGCAGCTCTTTAGCTTTAGGCAATGTTGTTTTGATCGCTTCGTGCTGAATCAGGGATACAGACATGTTGCGGAACATAGCCAGACGATGGCTGCTTGTACGATTTAATTTACGTAAACCACTGCGATGACGCATGATATATTTCCTATGAATCTAAAGTTGAGATGACCGGTTGGTCATCTGGTTAAACCAGCTCTTCTATCCGTTCTTGAAATGATTACCAAAGACGGCGGTCCGGTTGATATGAATATTGCCAGCCGGATTAAAAAACCAACTGGCAATAAATACTTGCTTATGGGCGCTCAAGGCCAAGTGGTGGCCAGTTTTCGAGTTTCATGCCCAGAGTCAGGCCGCGTGCAGCCAGGACTTCCTTGATTTCGTTAAGTGATTTGCGACCCAGGTTAGGTGTTTTCAGCAATTCATTTTCAGTGCGCTGGATCAGGTCACCGATGTAGTAGATGTTTTCCGCTTTCAGGCAGTTGGCCGAACGAACGGTCAGCTCAAGATCATCAACAGGACGCAACAGTACAGGGTCAATTTGTGGCGCACCACGTACCGGTGTTTCATAAGTTTCTGTTGCACCTTCAAGGGCGGCAAACACGGAAATCTGATCCATCAGGATGCGGGCAGCCTGACGAACCGCTTCTTCGGGTGAAATCACGCCGTCTGTCTCGATATCGAGGATCAGCTTGTCAAGGTCGGTACGTTGTTCAACACGGGCACTTTCAACGGCATAGCTGACACGACGGATTGGGCTGTAAGAAGCATCCAGGATGATGCGGCCAATCGTGTGGGCTTTATCGTCTGCCAGGGCACGAACGTTACCGGGCACATAACCGCGGCCTTGCTCTACCTTGATTTGCATTTCAAGCTTACCGTTTTCGGTAAGATTGGCAATCAGGTGATCTGGATTGATGATTTCAACATCATGGGGAAGCTCAATGTCGCTGGCCAGGACTGGACCTGTACCGCTTTTGCGCAAGGTAACCGTTACTTCTTCACGGTTATGCAGCTTGAACACGACGCCTTTCAGGTTAAGCAGGATGTCAACCACGTCTTCACCGACGCCAGGCAAAGTTGAATACTCGTGCACAACACCGGTAATTTGTACTTCGGTGGGGGCATAGCCAGTCATGGAAGACAACAGGATACGGCGCAGGGCATTACCCAAAGTATGGCCAAATCCGCGTTCAAAAGGCTCCATGACCACTTTGGCGTGGTTTTCGGCAACAGGGGTTACTTCAATAGAACGTGGTTTAAGAAAAGCCTGAGACATTTCATTTCCTTTTCAATACCCTCGGCTCGTTACACCGATAAGGCTGATGGATAAGATAAAAGTATAAATAAACGGACTGATTGCAAAAATAGGTGCAGATCAACCCACAGAATAGCTGGAAGATTATAGCTTATTTTTATTATTTTTTATGCAATTGCATGTGCAAGCACGGGGATAAGATAAAAAGCAGAAAAGGCCAAAGCCTTTCCTGCATTTTCACGACATTAACGAGAATACAATTCAACAACCATTGATTCATTAATATCACGCGCAACATCTGCACGATCAGGGGCTTGTTTGAATGTGCCGCTTAATTTGGCAACATCAACTTCAACCCATTGTGGCAGACCATTACCGGTTGCCAGATCCAAAGACTCTTTAATACGAGCCTGACCTTTGGACTTTTCACGTACGGAAATGATGTCTCCGCTTTTGATCAGCATTGAAGGAATGTCAGCTTTGTGGCCATTCAGTTCAATTGCACCGTGGCTAACCAGCTGACGTGCTTCGGCACGTGTAGAGCCAAAGCCCATGCGGTATACCACGTTATCAAGGCGAGATTCCAACAACTGAATCAGGGTCTCGCCTGTGTTGCCACGGCGACGCTCAGCTTCAGCAAAGTATTTACGGAATTGTTTTTCAAGTACGCCGTACATACGTTTGAGTTTTTGTTTCTCGCGCAACTGCAAACCGTAATCAGAAGTACGGGCACCGGAAGTGCGACCGTGCTGACCTGGCTTGGAGTCCAGTTTGCATTTTGAATCCAGAGAGCGACGTGCACTCTTCAGAAATAAATCAATACCTTCACGACGTGAAAGTTTACATTTTGGTCCAGTATATCGTGCCATTATGTTCCCTTAATATATTAGATACGGCGGCGTTTAGGAGGACGGCAACCGTTATGCGGGACTGGCGTGATATCGGAAATGCTTGAAATCTTGATACCCAGCGCATTCAATGCACGCACTGAAGATTCACGGCCAGGACCTGGGCCCTTGATGCGAACTTCAAGTGTTTTGATACCATATTCCAATGCTACACGTCCCGCTGACTCGGCTGCAACCTGCGCTGCAAAAGGCGTCGATTTACGTGAGCCTTTAAAGCCCGCGCCACCCGACGTCGCCCATGACAAGGCATTGCCTTGACGGTCAGTAATTGTGATGATTGTATTGTTAAAAGATGCATGAACGTGCGCAATGCCGTCCGATACAACTTTTTTAATTTTTTTGCGAGCGCGATTTGCGCCGCTAGAAGCTTTCGCCATAATAACCTACCCCGATTATTTCTTCAGTGATTGAGCTGCACGACGCGGTCCTTTACGGGTACGCGCATTCGTACGAGTGCGCTGACCACGGACGGGCAGTCCACGTCTGTGGCGCATGCCACGATAAGTTCCCAAATCGATTAAGCGTTTAATCGAAAGTTGTACTTCACGTCGCAAATCACCCTCAACCGTGAACGTACCTACTTGTTCACGAATTTTCTCGAGTTCTGCATCTGTCAGGTCTTTCACTTTTTTATCGAATGGTACGCCTGATGCTTCGCAAATCTGACGAGAGCGGGTGCGTCCAATGCCAAAAATAGCAGTAAGACCGATTTCTGCATGTTGATGCGGCGGAATGTTGATGCCTGCGATACGGGCCATGACTGTTCCTCGTTAAGTCGTTAACGCAGGGATTAACCCTGGCGTTGCTTGTGACGCGGATCTGTACAAATTACTCGTACAACTCCGTGACGTTTAATGATCTTGCAATTACGGCAGATCTTTTTAACCGATGCCATTACCTTCATTGGTTGACTCCTAATTGTTCCCGCTTATTTAGAGCGGAATACGATCCTGGCGCGTGAAAGGTCGTATGGGGTTAATTCCACAGTAACCTTATCACCCGGAAGAATCCGAATATAATGCATCCGCATTTTGCCAGAAATATAGCCTAAAACTACATGGCCATTTTCCAGTTTAATACGAAAAGTTGCGTTCGGGAGGTTCTCTATAACCTCACCCTGCATTTGTATGACGTCGTCCTTAGCCATAATGATTATCTCATTGGTAAATTCGTACCCTTGAAACTGGTTTTCTTGAGTAACGAATCATATTGGTGCGACATCATGTAGGCCTGAACTTGGGCCATAAAATCCATGGTCACCACCACAATAATTAACAGTGAGGTGCCCCCCAGATAAAACGGTACATTCTGCCATTGCATTCTCAGGAATTCAGGAACCAGACACACCAGTGTGATGTAAATGGCGCCTACCAGCGTTAAACGCATTAATATTTTGTCAATATATTTTGCTGTTTGCTGTCCTGGACGAATACCCGGTACAAATGCACCGCTTTTCTTCAGGTTATCTGCTGTTTCACGACTGTTGAAAACAAGAGCCGTATAGAAAAAACAGAAAAATATGATCAAAGCAGTAAATACAGTGACATAAAGCGGTTGACCAGGCTGCAAAGCAGCTGATATATCACTTAGCCAACGAATTTGGCCTGCACTTGAAAACCAATTCGCGATCGTAGCCGGAAACAAAATAATTGACGAGGCGAAAATGGGTGGAATAACACCAGCCATGTTCAACTTGAGTGGCAAATGAGAACTTTGTCCACCATAAATTTTATTTCCAACCTGACGTTTGGCATAGTTCACGGTAATGCGACGCTGACCACGCTCGACAAATACAACCAAAGCGGTAATCGCCACGACCAGCGCAAAAATGAACAACGCTGCAACCGTTCCGATCTGATTCTGGCTAACAAGCTCGAACATGCTTGCCAGTGCAGTAGGCAAACCGGCCACAATACCTGCAAAAATCAGGATTGAAATACCGTTACCTAAACCACGTTCGGTGATTTGCTCACCCAGCCACATTACAAACATGGTGCCTGTTACCAAGGTAACCACCGTCGTGAAGACAAACATTGCTCCCGGAGTGATAACCAGATTAGGCTGTGCCTGTAAGGTTGCTGCAATACCAAATGACTGTACCAACGCTAATACAACAGTGAAATAGCGGGTGTACTGGGTAATCTTGCGACGCCCCGATTCACCCTCTTTTTTCAATGCTTCCAGGGATGGTACGACCGCTGTCACCAATTGCATGATGATCGATGCCGAAATATACGGCATGATACCCAATGCAAAAACGGAGAAGCGCTCAAGGGCACCACCGGAAAACATATTAAAAAGACCCAGAATTCCGTCTGACTGCGTATTAAACAGATCCTGCATGGCACCAGGGTTGATGCCAGGGACAGGAATATGTGTACCGAAACGGTACACAACCAGAGCAAGAATCAGGAACACAAGTCGCTGCTTAAGGTCGCCGTATTTTTTACCGCTACCTGCTTTACCTGCTGCCTGCGCTTTAGCCACTTTTACCCCTTTTTAAGCGAGTGAACCGCCAGCGGCTTCAATTGCTGCGCGAGCACCTGCTGTAGCGGTTAAGCCATTCAGTGATACTTTGCGTGACAATTCACCTGACAGGATGACCTTGGCGTAACGAACGCTTTGGCCAACAACACCAGCTTGTTTCAAAACCTGAACGTCGATGACATCAGCTTCAATTTTCTGTAAATCAGACAAACGTACTTCTGCGTACAAGTGCTGACCCAGTGGCGTGAAGCCGCGTTTTGGCAAACGACGTTGCAAAGGCATCTGACCACCCTCGAAGCCGACTTTATGAAAGCCGCCTGAACGTGATTTCTGACCTTTGTGACCACGACCTGCTGTTTTACCCAAGCCAGAGCCAATGCCGCGACCTACGCGACGTTTGGCATGCTTGCTACCAGCAGCAGGAGCTAACGTATTGAGTTGCATTTCAGACATCTCTGTTCCTTTAGGCTTCTGATACTGACACGAGATAATCCACTTTACGGATCATCCCACGTACTTCGGGCGTATCAAGCAACACGCGGCTGCTGTTCACTTTACCCAAACCGAGACCACGAATTGTTGCGCGGTGATCGCTTTTGGTGCCAATGACAGAGCGTACGAGTGTTACTTTAATTTGTTTATTCTGTGCCATGATTTACCCCAGAATTTCTTCAACGGATTTACCGCGTTTGGCAGCCACTTCAGATGGTGTCAAACATGCATTCAAACCGTTTAATGTTGCACGAACCAGGTTGTATGGATTGCTTGAACCCAAGCTTTTTGCAACCACGTTACGTACACCCATTACTTCGAAAATCGCACGCATTGGGCCACCGGCGATAACGCCAGTACCTTCTGCAGCTGGAGAGATCAGAACGGTAGATGCACCGTGCTTGCCTACTACAGTGTGATGCAGTGTGCCATTGTTCAGGGCAATCTTGACCATGCCGCGACGGGCCTGTTCCATTGCTTTCTGTACTGCTACTGGCACTTCACGTGCTTTACCTTTGCCCATGCCGATGCGACCATCGCCATCACCAACCACGGTTAACGCTGCAAAGCTCATGGTACGACCGCCCTTGACCACTTTGCTGACGCGGTTAACCGCGATCATTTTTTCACGAAAACCGTCATCGCGCTCTTGTTCAGGGGCGTTTTTGCCTTGTGCTTTAGCCATTTGACAATTCCTCGCTTAGAACTTGAGGCCGGCTTCACGCGCGGCTTCTGCCAACGCCTTTACTCGGCCATGATAACGGAAACCCGAACGGTCAAATGCGACCGATTCGATACCTGCGGCTTTGGCTTTCTCGGCAACACGTTTACCTACGATAACCGCTGCCTCGACATTGCCGCCATTCTTTTTGCCATCAGCCAGTTCTTTACGAACTTCTGCTTCAAGAGTAGATGCGCTGAATAACACTTTGTCGCCTTCTGGCGAAATAACGTTCGCGTAAATGTGCAGATTGGAACGATAAACAGATAAACGGTAAGTCCGTAATTCTGAAATCTTCCGGCGTGTAGCCACTGCACGACGCAAACGGGATACTTTCTTGTCCATGATTTATCCTTGCCTGCGCTATTATTTCTTCTTAACTTCTTTGATGTTGACCTGCTCACCAGCATAACGAACACCTTTGCCTTTGTAAGGCTCTGGCGGACGATAGCCACGGATTTTAGCAGCAACCTGTCCTACTACCTGTTTGTCGTAGCCTTTCAGAACGATTTCTGTCTGGCTTGGACATTCGGCTTTTACGCCTTCTGGCAGTGGATGGATGACATCATGAGAGAAGCCAAGATCCATTTTCAGCGCATTGCCCTGAACCTGGGCGCGGTAACCCACACCAATCAGATTCAAGCGACGCTCAAAACCTGTGCTAACACCGGTAACCATATTGTTTACCAGGGCACGCAATGTACCTGACATTGCTTTAGCATGGCGCGATTCGTTAGTTACTGCGAAAGACAATTTGCCGTCATCAAGCGTAATGGCAACATCACCGAACAGTTCCTGGTTCATTTCGCCCAGGGGACCTTTCACGTTGATGTTATTGGCGGCAATTTTTACTTCCACACCGTTAGGTACAATAACTGGATATTTTGCTATACGTGACATTGAATTCTCCTTATGCCACATAACACAGAACTTCGCCACCCACGCCTTCTGAGCGTGCTTTACGGTCTGTCATTACACCGCGCGAAGTTGAAACGATTGCTACACCCAGGCCGTTCATCACTTGAGGGATGGAACCGCGGCCTTTGTAGATACGCAAGCCAGGACGTGAAACGCGGTCAATGCGCTCAATCACAGGACGACCTGCATAGTATTTCAGTGAAATCTCAAGCTCAGGCTTGGTTTTTTCACCCTTGATTTCGAAGTTTTCGATATAACCTTCATCTTTCAGCACAGCAGCAATAGCCGCTTTCAGCTTAGAGGAGGGCATAGACACCGAAACTTTCTCGACCTGTTGGGCGTTACGGATACGCGTCAACATATCGGCGATTGGATCGCTCATGCTCATTTATATTCTCCTACCAGCTTGCTTTAGTCATACCAGGCACTTCACCGCGCATTGCCATTTCGCGCAGTTTGTGACGAGTCAAACCAAACTTGCTGAACACGCCACGAGGACGGCCAGTAATAACACAACGATTACGCATGCGAGTTGGGTTGGCATTGCGAGGTAATTGTTGTACTTGCAGACGAGCAACGTAACGCTCTTCGTCTGATTTAGATGTATCGTTAATGATCGCTGTCAATTCGGCACGTTTGGCTGCGTATTTGGCAACCAGTTTTGCACGTTTGATGTCGCGATTGATGAGTGATAGTTTTGCCACGTCATCGCCCCTTAGTTACGAAACGGGAAGCTGAATGCTGTGAGCAGCGCCTTCGCTTCTTCGTCAGTCTTAGCAGTTGTAATGATGCTGATATTCAGACCACGCAATGCATCAATTTTGTCGTATTCAATTTCAGGGAAAATGATTTGCTCTTTAACCCCGACGTTGTAGTTACCACGACCATCGAAAGCACGACCAGAAATACCGCGGAAGTCACGTACACGTGGCAGGGCCACGGTAACCAGACGATCCAGGAACTCATACATGCGTTTGCCACGCAGAGTAACCATACAACCGATAGGATAGTCTTCGCGAATTTTAAAACCGGCAATCGCTTTGCGGGTTTTGGTTACGACAGGCTTTTGACCTGCGATTTTGGTCAGGTCGGAAACAGCATGTTCAATAACTTTCTTGTCTGAAACTGCTTCTGAAACGCCCATGTTCAAAGTGATTTTGGTAATGCGAGGCACTTCCATGTCACTTTTGTAATTGAATTTTTCTTTCAATTCGCCAGCAATTTTGCTGATATACAAATCTTGTAAACGAGCCATTTATTGTGCCCCTTACGCTTTCACGCCAACGACAGCGCCGTTGGAGCGATAAATACGGACCTTATGACCATCCACTTCTTTAACGCCAACGCGATCAGCTTTACCTGTTTCTGGGTTAAACAAGGCCACATTTGAAATGTGGATAGGCAGTGTCTTATCAACGATACCGCCAGGATTGTTTGTCATGGGATTAGGTTTTTGGTGTTTTTTAACGACGTTAACGCCTTCAACCAGAACGTGATCAGCACCGACGCGAGCCAGCACAACACCACGACGCTTTTTGTCGCGTCCGGTTAAAACGATAACCTCATCACCTTTACGGATATTGTTCATCGTTACCCTCTTATAACACTTCAGGTGCCAGGGACACGATCTTCATAAAGCGCTCTGTACGCAATTCACGCGTAACAGGGCCGAAAATGCGAGTACCGATTGGCTCCAGCTTGGCATTGAGCAATACAGCTGCATTACCGCCAAAACGGATTAATGAGCCATCTTTACGACGAACGCCTTTGGCCGTACGTACGACCACCGCGTTATAAATTTCGCCTTTTTTGACGCGTCCGCGCGGTGCTGCATCTTTAACACTAACTTTAATAATGTCACCGATGGAAGCATAACGGCGCTTAGAGCCGCCTAATACCTTGATGCACATTATACGGCGCGCACCGGTATTATCAGCCACGTCTAGCGTGCTTTGCATTTGGATCATGATTATTCCTGTTCCAACTTAGTTACATATACCGCCAAACAAAATGTGGCGGACCATATTCGCTTTCGCTATTCATATAACCAGTTTTGGTCCCGTCAGATTGTTTAACTTAAAACCGCTTGGCTTTAAACCAAACCACCCTGGGTTGAAATCTGCTTAAATAAGAACTCTCCACCCACTGTAGAATGAGCGAAGACTACTAATATACACTAAAAGGCTTTCTTTAGCAAGCCTTTTAAACGCCCGCTTTCCGGATAATACTTTAAAAACAACAATATATCGCACTTTCCCAGCCGTATTTAGCCCTTTGGCAAAGATTTTTGTACCGTTTAGACGTGCTGACCACCGTTGATTTGCAGTTCCGAACCATTAATGTAGGAAGACTCTTCACTGCATAAATAATAAATGGCCTGCGCCACTTCGTGAGGCGTTCCCAGGCGGTGCATGGGAATCTGGGTCTCAACAATTTTATGCGTATCCGGAGAAAGGATGGAGGTATTGATCTCCCCCGGTGCTATGGCATTGACCCTTACCCCCTGGGGGGCAAACTCATGAGCCTGCTCGCGGGTCAGCGCCGCCAGACCCGCTTTTGACGCGGCATAGGCCGCACCGGCAAAGGGGTGAACCCGTGATCCGGCAATTGAGGTGACATTCACTATACTGCCGCCGGCTTTTTTAAGTTCGGGAAACAGATAACGCGACAACAGGGCCGTTGAAACCAGGTTCACCCGCAATACGTTCACCCAGGTGAACTCATCGGTATCCAATACGCCCAGGCGTTCGCCCCCTTCCCCCTTGGGTGAAATACCGGCATTATTCACCAAGGCATGCAGTTTTCCATCAGGCAGCTTTTGACGTACCGTTGCCACCAAATCACGCAATCCATTCAAATCGGACAAATCAGCCTGAATGTGACTTTCCCTGGCGTCTGCCCACCTGCATTCCTCCGAAAAAGGCTGGCGCGATACGGTAAAAATCCGCCATCCCCGCTCCTGAAACAGTTTGACGGTTGCATGTCCAATGCCACGACTAGCGCCCGTCAACAATACATATCGAGTTTGCTCTGCCATATTATTCTCCGTTCGCCAGTCCTAGGCGCATTTTTTCACTGCGTCTCCTGAGCCACTCCAGCGTCAGGAGCATAACGACTGAAAAAAGAATCAGTAAGGTGGCCGCTGCGGCAATAGTGGGATTCAGGTTTTCACGAATGCCACTGAACATGACCCGGGGCAAGGTAAACTGTTCGGGCCCCGCCACAAATAAGGTCAATACCACCTCATCAAAGGAAATACCAAAG
The DNA here is from genome assembly GCF_048381675.1 of Advenella sp. RU8. Classification (NCBI taxonomy): domain Bacteria; kingdom Pseudomonadati; phylum Pseudomonadota; class Betaproteobacteria; order Burkholderiales; family Alcaligenaceae; genus Advenella; species Advenella sp. RU8. The sequence continues at coordinate 16,890 of NZ_JBLWIS010000012.1, read as the reverse complement.
GCGAACAGGCCGCCTGAAATAACACCGGGCGCAATAATCGGCAAAGTGACCCTGAAAAACGCATACACCGGGGATGCCCCCAGACTGCTGGCCGCCTTGACCAGATTCTGGTCAAAACCCTCGAGTGTGGCCAGTACGGTAATCACAACAAATGGCACCCCCAGCACCGCATGCATGACGATCAGCAGCCAGATATTATTGGCCATACCCAGAGGTGCAAAAAACAGGTAAGCCGCCACCCCCACAATCACAACCGGCACCACCATGGGTGAAACCAGCAAACTCATCAAAAATGCCTTGCCAAAGAAATTGGCACGGTTGAATCCCAACGCCGCCAGTGTTCCCAGCACCATCGCAATCAATGTGGCCACGGGTGCCACAATCAGGGTGTTCTTCAGGCCCAGCATCCAGGTAGGCGATGAAAAGAAATTTTCATACCACCGCAGGGAAAAACCCTGAACCGGATAAACCAGAAATGCACTCTCACTGAATGATAATGGCACAATCACCAGTACCGGCGCCATCAGGAACAGTAAAATCAGTGCACAAATAATCCGGTGCAAATAAAACCAAACCCTTTCCACGGTCGTACGGTTTTCTTTGTTTTTTTTCATGCGAGCCTCACTTTGCCACTGCCAACCAAACGGTTGTACACGGCATAAAGAATAAGCGTGGCCAGCAGCAGGAACCCACCCAGGGCAGCCGCCAGACCCCAGTTAATCGAACCGTTTGTATAAAAGGCGATGAAGTAACTGATCATCTGGTCTTTGGGACCGCCCAGCAATGCAGGGGTAATGTAATAGCCGATGGAGGTAATGAACACCAGCAGGCACCCGGCACTGACACCCGCCACGGTCTGGGGAAAATAAACCTTCCAGAAACTGATAATGGGGTGACAGCCCAGCGACACGGCCGCGCGGATATACGTGGGGGAAATCCCTTTCATAACACTGTATATGGGCAGAATCATGAACGGCAACATAATATGCACCATGGCTATGTACACCCCGATCCGGTTGAAGACCAATTGCACCGGCTGCTCTATAAGACCCGCCCACATTAAGAATCCATTGATAATTCCGCCATTTTGCAGCAATACAATCCAGGCTGCGGTTCGCACCAGCAGGGACGTCCAGAATGGCAATAAAACCAGGATCATGAGAAGGTTACTGGTTTTGGCCGGCAAAGTTGCCAGCAAATAAGCCAATGGATAGGCCAGGACCAGGGTACAAAGCGTCACCACCAGCGCCATTTTGAAGGTGCGCAAATAGATATCCAGAAAAACGGACTCTGATGGACCGGCACGGACAATCTCATTGCGTGCGTCATATTTCATATCCAGGGCCGTCAACAGATAAAAAGCGGTAAATTCACCTGAATTGCGCTTAAGCAGCGCCCAAATGGCCGGATCGGCCCAGCTGGCATCAGTTTTTGCAAACTCGTCCCGATAAGAGGTCACCGTTTCAGGAACCGGCATTCTACGCACCGTCTTTGACAACAGGCTACGGGCACCGGGTTCTTCAAAATTCAACCTGCGCATCAAGTCACCCGAGGTTTTCGCCTGCTTGGCCACGGTCAGGTCCTGGGCCAAAGCCCTGTAAAAACCTTCTTCCAGCGGCTGCCCCACTTCCCATGCACGCAACTGTTCGGTTGTCATGGGCAATACGGAAACCACTTCAGGGTTTTCAATGCTTTTATTCAAAAAAGCCAGAATAGGTGCCACAAACAGCAACAACAGAAAAATAACCAAAGGAAGTACCAGGCCAAACGCCTTGACTTTATTGCGCTTTGTTGATTTTGAAAACTTGACTTGCAAGGCTGCCGCCTCGCTGGCGGACAGAACCGGTTTTGTTATTGCCATCTGACTCATAATCCCTTCCTCTGGACCTATCCCTGGACGCTTGACGGACTAGCTCGAACTCCTCAACCCGACGTTACTGATAGGGATCAAGAATACGGACAAATTCCCGCTTCCAGCCTACATTAATCCGATTACCCACTTTCAGGGTCTGGCTCAGCAAGGCAATAGGCTGCTTGACCACAAAATTCGGATTATCATACAGATTCAGGCGCAAACGGACATGATCACCGAAATAAACGAATTCCAGAATTTCTCCCTGGCCGTTTTGGTCGGCACTACCGGCAGGCGGATCAATCACGACACGCTCGGGGCGAATGGAAACCGACACCATATCACCGGTTTTCAGGGACGGATTGGCCAGCACACCCTGTATTTGCGTGCGATTGTCCAGCAGAACCGTGCCATACCCGTTCTCAACCCCGGTAATACGACCATGGGTACGGTTATTCTCGCCAATAAAATTGGCGACGAATGCCGTGACAGGCCGCTCGTAGAGCTCTTCGGGTGAGTCGATTTGCTGAATGACACCATCATTGAAAACAGCCACACGATTGGACATGGTCAGGGCCTCACCCTGATCGTGGGTGACATAGACCACGGTAATGCCCAACTTGTTGTGCAAACGCTTGATCTCGTATTGCATATGCTCGCGCAATTGCTTGTCAAGCGCACCCAAGGGCTCATCCATCAGCACCACCTGGGGCTCGAATACCAGTGCCCTTGCCAGGGCCACCCGTTGCTGCTGCCCACCTGAAAGCTGGCTGGGAAAACGGTTGCCGAACTGATTCAGTTGCACCATGGCCAAACCGTTTTCCACCCGTTTTTTTATATCATCCTTGCCCAGCCCCCTGACCTTCAGGGGAAAGGCCAGGTTTTCGGCTACCGTCATGTGCGGAAACAGGGCATAGTTCTGGAACACCATGCCAATATTGCGTTTGTAAGCGGGCACATCGTCCAGCGAACGCCCTGCCAGCTCTATGGTGCCCGAGGTGGGCGTTTCAAAGCCGGCAAGCATCATCAGGCTGGTTGTTTTGCCTGAACCTGACGGACCCAGCAATGTCAGGAACTCACCATGTTGTATATCCAGATTCAGGTTTTTAACAATCATGGAGCGTCCGTCATAGCTTTTCTGAACATTCCTGAAACGCACCAGGACATCCGTATTATTGCTGTCAGGTCCAGACATAAGCATTATCCCCTCTGTTTAGCCATTCAATCTTTCATGAACAATATCAAGCGCCTGTTTGAATTTATCCACCATCTCATCAACCTGCTCAACCGTAATGATCAGAGGTGGGCAAAAAGCAAGCGTATCCCCGATATTGCGTGAGATGACACCCAGATCCTGCAATACTTTGCCTACCATGGTGCCCAGCTGTCCTGGGACTTCCAGCGCTGTTTTCTTGGCTTTGTCGATCACCAGCTCAACACCGGCAATCAGGCCAACGCCACGCACCTCACCCACCAGCGGATGATTTTCCAGCTCATGCAATCGCTTGAGCATATGCGCACCAACGGTTGCCGCATTCTCCACCAGATTACGCTCTTGAATAATGTTCAGGTTTTCAATGCCCACCGCTACGGCCACCGGATGGCCACCTGCGGTATAACCATGTCCCAGCACGCCCAGCTTGTTGCTTTCATCGGCAATCGGATTGAACATTTTCTCATTCAGCAAAATGGCCGACAAAGGCTGGTAGGAAGAAGAAATTTGTTTGGACAGCACCAGCACATCGGGTTTCAGGCCAAAAGTTTCGGAGGCGAACATTTTCCCGGTACGGCCAAAACCACAAATCACTTCATCAGCAATAAAAAGGATGTCATGCTTTTTCAGGACCGCCTGGATTTTCTCCCAATAAGTGGCAGGCGGCACAATCACGCCACCCGCCCCCATAACCGGTTCGGCAATGAACGCGGCAATGGTTTCAGGGCCTTCTTTCTGGATCAGGTTTTCCAGTTCCTGGGCCATACGGGTTGAGAACTGTTCTTCACTTTCACCTTCCTGGGCATCACGCCAGTAATGCGGACATGCCGTATGCAAAATGCGATCAATCGGCAAATCAAAACCACGGTGGTTGCCTGGCAGACCGGTCAGACTGGCAGCGGCAACGGTCACACCATGGTAGCCCTTAAGACGACTGATGATTTTCTTTTTATTAGGCAAACCCAAAGCATTGGAACGATACCAGACCAGTTTGACGACCGTATCATTGGCCTCGGAGCCTGAGTTGGTAAAGAACACCTTGCTCATGGGCACAGGAGCGATCTCAATGAGCCTTTTTGCAAATTGGGCAGCCACATCATGGGTTTTATGCGTGAACTGATGATAAAACGGCAATATATCAAACTGGCGCATGGCGGCCTGGACCAGCCTTTTCTCGCTGAAGCCCAGCGCCACACTCCATAATCCTGCCATGGCTTCCAGATATTTCTTGCCATGAATATCTTCGACGTAGACCCCATCTCCCTTAACGATAACCAACGGCCCCTGTTCCTGATGCTTGCGGGCATTGGTGTAAGGGTGCAAGTGGTAATTGATATCGTCACTTTCCTGCTGAATTAATGTATTTTCCATTTGGGTCTCCGTAACCGTCGAATATTGCAAAATCAAGTCAGTCCTGTTTTTTTATCCTAAGACAGGAAACTGCAATCGGCTATATCCACTTGTGTAATTTTGATCAGGCCAGTTGCGTTTTCAGGCGCCGCTGAAGAACATTCCCCGCTCGCCTTCAATGAAAATTTGCTGCAGGCGATCAACCGCTCCGGCAATATCCCGGGTAGGTACGCCACCGTAGCCCAGCACCAGGCAAAGCCCGTGTTCCGTGGGTTTGCGGAATTTGACCTGACGCACAATCATGCCATGGCGACGGGCACAAAGTGAGAACTGTTCGAAACTTAACAAGGTATTGAATCGGGCCATTAGGTGCAAACCCGAATTGCCCTGGGAAAGGGTGACTTTATTGCCGAAAACCGCTTTGAGCCTTTCCCGGAACAAGGCGCCACGCTCAAAATAAATGGCCCGCATTTTCTTGATATGCCGGTAGAAATGGCCATCATTGATAAATTCGGCCAGGGACGCCTGCAACTGCAACATGCCCGGCAAATACAGGTTTGAAATGGCCCGCCGCATGGCAGGAGCCAGTCCTGGTGGCACCACCATATAGCTTAAGCGCAGGCCTGAAAACATGGATTTGCTGAACGTGCCGAAATAAATCACATGATTGCCCTGATCCAGGCTTTGCAAAGAGGGCAAATGCAAGTCATCATGCCTGAACTCACAGTCATAATCATCTTCTATCACCCAGAGCTGATGCTTTCGGGCAAGCGCCAGGATCTTCTCGCGCCGCGCCATCGACATGGTGACACCGGTGGGGTACTGGTGTGAAGGCGTGACATAGATGAATTTGCCGTTTACGGCAATCATGTCATCCTCCAGCGCGATTCCCTCTTCATCAAGCGGTATGCAGTTAACCTTTATCCCCCCTGCCTCAAACACCGACTCGGTCGCCCAATAAGGTGGATCCTCAATATAGGCCTGCTGCCCGGGGTCACTCAGCAGCCGGGTACATAAATCCAGCGACTGGGGGGTGCCAAAGGTCACAATAACCTGGTCGGGATCACACTGCAGGGAGCGGGAAATGGCCAGATAAGCGGCAATGGCCTTGCGCAATTCCACATAGCCTCCCGACTCGGCATAGCCCGACAGGTGAAGATATTTTTTTGAATAATATTTGCCCAGGATTTTTCGCCAGATATGAAACGGGAACTCGGAGACATCGGGGATACCAGGCACAAATTCCCCCTTGGGTTGCGGCGGACTGCTTTCCGACAACAGCAACCTGGCCCCCCTTTCGGAATACACCCAGGATTTCATGACGGGTGCATTGCCGGAAGGTACCAGCGGCGTGACCACCTTTGAGACATACGTGCCACTACCTTCCCTGCTGTACAGATAACCTTCGGTAATCAGTCGCTCATAAACCAAAGAAACGGTAATTCGCGAAATACCCGCCTCTTTGCTCAGAAAACGGGAAGAAGGCAGCTTTTTGTCCGGTGGCAATTTACCATTGTTGATCAGATCATGAATGATTTGATAAAGCTGACGTTGCAATGGGGTTTTATCATCACGGTTCAGCTTTTCAAGCACTAGTTCAGCTAATGGAATTTCAAACATAAGACTCGCACATCAATCATTATTTTCATATTTAATTTAATATTGAAATTGTTGTTTTTTATAACCATGAACTAAAAAAGCATCAGACAATCTCACTCCAAATTCACGCCTCATTATCCATGAGCATTTATGGTTGTAATAACCAGTTAACGATTTATTGCATTCATTTTAATAATCCCGCAATCCATATCCATCAATCCTGCAGCCACCTCATCACTTCACGGGAAAACCCCTATTTCCTTTAAAAAACAAAAATTGCGATGATGTCACCACCATCACTTTTCTTCAGGCTCAACCTTCAGGGTTCCGCCCAAAAGCCGGCCTGAGACGGAAAATGATTCAATAATGTCCAAACACAAGGATGTGAAATTATGCTTAAACACGCTCGTTCAGCCATTGTCACAGGCTTCATACTCAGCGCCTTTACTGCTGCCGCCTCTGCTCAAAGTCTTACTGTGGTTTCTTTCGGTGGTGATGCAAAAACCGCCATGGAAAAAGTCTACTTCCAGCCTTTTGAAAAAGAAACCGGCATCAGAATCAATTCTGCGGACTGGAACGGGGAGATGGGAAAAATAAAAAGCATGGTTGACACCAAAAGCGTCCAGTGGGATGTGGTAGAGGTTGAGGCCCCCGAACTGGAGCGCGGTTGCGCCGAAGGCCTGTTTGAAGAAATTGATTACAGCAAGGTTATTCCACAATCCGACTTTATCGAAAATGGAGCACATGAATGCGGTGTGGGCACATTTATCTGGTCGGTGGCCCTGGCCTACAACAAAGACAAACTAAAGGAAGCCCCCACCTCCTGGGCTGACTTCTGGGATGTAAAAAAATACCCGGGCAAACGGTCCCTGCGCAAAGGCGCCAAATACACACTTGAAATTGCCCTGATGGCCGATGGCGTGTCTCCCAAAGAGGTTTACACAGTACTGGCAACCCCAGAAGGCGTTGACCGTGCCTTCAAGAAACTGGATGAAATCAAACCCTATATCCAATGGTGGGAGTCGGGTGCACAACCCGGTCAATACCTGGTGGCCGGTGATGTCATCATGTCTTCCGCCTACAATGGCCGAATTACCCATGCCATCAACAAAGAAAACAAACGCCCGCTTGGCCTAGTCTGGGACCAGAGTCTGTATGCCATTGATTATTGGGCCATTCCCAAAGGTTCTCCCAATGTTGAAAATGCCCATAAGCTGATCAAGCATGCCAGCCAGCCCGAGAACCTGGTGGCCTTTTCAACACTCCTGCCCTACGGCCCGCCAACCACTGCAGCCATTGAGGCCCTGCCGGCTGACATCGCCAAAGACATGCCCAGCTCCAAAGAAAACATGGAAAACGCCATTGCACTGGATGTCAATTTCTGGACTGATTATGGTGATGCCCTTGAGCAACGCTACAACGCTTGGGTAGCACAATAACAATCCTTTTTTAAATCAATGTATTAATCAATCATCTCCGGGTGCTTTCACCCGGAGATGATTGCATTGCGGCAAGCAAACCCATACATTGAACCCTGCTTTTCCATGGTACAGTTATTTTTTTGTATGCACACTCGCTTTTAACCAGAAGGAAAACCATGTTTGAGCATTTAGCACCTTATGCAGGTGACCCCATTTTCAGAATTGGTGATATGTTCCGCCAAGACCAGCGCCAAAACAAAGTAGATCTGACCGTTGGGCTTTACTATGACGGCAAAGGCCAGATTCCCGTCCTGAACAGCATCCATCAAGCCGAACTGAAACGTGCTCAACAACCCGAAACCCGCCAGTATCTTCCCATGGAAGGTTTAGCCAGCTATCGCAGCGCGGTCCAGAAACTGCTTTTTGGCACTGAATGCGCCGCCCTGGAGGAAGGCCGCATTGTGACCATGCAAAGCGTGGGTGGCACCGGTGCCCTGCGCATCGGAGGAGAACTGCTGCATTTGGCCAGCCCAAATAGTGAAATCTGGATTAGCAACCCGGGCTGGGATAACCACCATTCCATTTTTGAAGGCGCAGGCCTGAAAACCCATACCTACCCCTATTACGATTCGGTCAATGGCGTTTTGCTGTTTGACGAGATGAAACAAACCCTGCAGACTATCCCTGCGGGCAGCATTGTGCTGCTGCATCCTTGCTGCCACAATCCCACCGGGGCTGACCTGTCCACCGCACAATGGGAAGAAATTGCCGACATCCTGGTTGAGCACAAACTGATCCCCTTCCTGGACATTGCCTATCAGGGTTTCAGTAATGGCCTTGATGAAGATGCCTTTGCCATCCGGTTACTGGCGTCCAGAAACATCCCGATGCTGGTGGCCAACTCTTTTTCCAAGAATTTTTCTTTTTATGCCGAGCGCTGTGGCGCCCTTTCCGTCGTGTGCCAAAACACCCTGGAAGCCGATCGGGTACTGGGGCAAATCAAGTTGTTGGTGCGCCGCATTTACTCCAATCCGCCCTTGCATGGCGCCCGCATGATTTCCGATGTACTTAACGATCCGGAACTGTTTGCCATGTGGGATAGCGAAGTCAATGAAATGCGTACACGCATCAGGAATATTCGCCAGAAAGCCTACGACATCCTGAAGGCACAGGCACCTCATTTCGACAGCTCGTTCATCATCAAGCAAAATGGCATGTTCAGCTATACCGGCCTGAGCCTGCCGCAAATTGAAAAACTGCGTGCCGATTACGGCGTCTACTTTATCGACTCCGGGCGCATCAGCGTTCCCGGCCTTAATGAAGACAACGTTACCTACTTTGCCGAGTCTGTCAGTAAAGTGGTTTAGCAAAAAATTTAGTATTGAAATAATAAATTTAATCCAAACACAAAACGAGGACTGAAGAGAAATGAGTCAATATGAAGCACTGAGTCTGTATATAGATGGCGAGTTTATTTCCGGTGGAGGACGCAAAACCCAGGATGTAATTAACCCAGCGACACTTGAAGTATTGGGGCAGTTGCCCCACGCCAGCGAAGCCGACCTGGATCGCGCCCTGTCTGCCGCACAGCGGGCTTTCGATTTATGGAAACACAGTTCCCCCATGGATCGCTCCGCCATTTTACGCAAAGCGGCTCAATTGTCCCGCGAACGTGCCCAGGAAATCGGCTTGAACCTGACCCGTGACCAGGGCAAGCCACTGGCAGAAGCCGTTGGTGAAATCATCTCATGTGCAGACCACTGCGACTGGCATGCCGAAGAATGCCGCCGCATTTACGGCCGAGTCATCCCGCCCCGTACCCCCAACGTACGCCAGATCGTAGTGCGTGAGCCAATTGGCGTATGTGCGGCTTTCACCCCATGGAACTTCCCCTACAACCAGGCGATCCGTAAAATCTCGGCCGCCATTGGTGCCGGTTGCTCCATCATCCTGAAAGGCCCCGAAGACTCACCCAGTGCGGTCATGGCCATTGCCCGCATCTTCCATGATGCCGGCCTGCCCAAAGGGGTGCTGAACATTGTATGGGGTGAACCGGCAAAGATATCCGACTATCTGATTAAATCCCCGATCGTGCGCAAAGTATCTTTTACCGGATCGGTTCCGGTTGGCAAACAACTGGCAGCCCTGGCAGGCGCGCACATGAAACGCATCACCATGGAACTGGGTGGCCATTCTCCGGTGCTGGTCTTTGATGACGCCAATATCGAGCAGGCAGCCAAAAGCCTGGCCAAATTCAAGATCCGCAATGCCGGCCAGGTCTGCGTTTCACCGACCCGGTTTTACGTTCAGGAAAAAGCCTATGACCAGTTCCTGGATATTTTTGTCAACGCACTAAAAAGCATCCAGGTTGGCGATGGCACGGCACAAGGCACCGAAATGGGCCCACTGGCGCACGAGCGTCGGATTGGCAGCATGAGTGCCTTTGTTGAAGATGCAAGGCAGCGTGGCGCAACCATCGAACTGGGTGGCAACCCACTGTCACAAACCGGTTATTTCTTCCCGCCAACCGTTGTCACCAATATAAAAGATGACGCAAAACTCATGACTGAAGAGCCTTTTGGCCCGATTGCCCCGGTGGTTAAATTCAGCGATACCGATGAAGTCCTGGCCAGGGCCAACAGCCTTCCTTTCGGCCTGTCTTCATATGTATTTACCAATTCACTTCAAACCGCAACCAAAGTGTCCAATACACTTGAGGCCGGCATGGTCAATATTAACCACTTTGGCTCTGCCCTGCCGGAAACCCCCTTTGGTGGCGTAAAAGACAGCGGTATCGGCAGTGAAGGCGGCACCGAAACCTTTGACGGATATTTGGTCACGAAGTTTATTACACACGTATAACAATCATGCCGTTTTTACAATTTAACGGCAGATAAAAAGTTATTTATTTATAACTGAAAACGCAAAGAGCCGCATGTTCTTTGCGTTTTTTTCATTTCAACTCGCTTTAATCTTAAAACCCTATGGAAAGCACCTATAGCTAGCCAATCCATTTCTACCGCATACTCGTCCTGTAACAAATGCATGGGAGACACCCGTGTTTTCAATCACTACTTTTCAGAATTAATGCATAACATGAGTGATTTAATACTAGAGACAAAAAACCTGACCAAAGAATTCCTGGGTTTTGTGGCGGTAAACAATGTAAACCTGCAAGTGCAGCGCGGACACATTCACGCGCTTATCGGCCCGAATGGCGCCGGCAAAACCACCTGCTTCAATTTACTAACAAAATTCCTGCGTCCCACCTCAGGCAGCATTTTCTTCAATGGCATCAATATTACCGCTGAAAAACCGGCACAGATTGCACGCAAAGGCATTATCCGCTCCTTCCAGATCTCAGCGGTTTTTCCCGAACTGACCGTCCTCGAGAACGTGCGCGTCGGCCTGCAACGCCAGCAAAACAACTCTTTCCATTTCTGGCAAAGCAACAAATGCCTGCATGAACTTGACGACCGTGCCAGGGAATTGCTGGCAGAGGTTGATTTGCTTGAATTTGAAAATGAAATCACCTCGAACCTGCCCTATGGTCGCAAACGGGCACTGGAAATTGCCACCACACTAGGCATGGAACCCGAACTCATGCTGCTTGACGAACCTACCCAGGGCATGGGCCATGAAGACGTGGACAGAGTTACCCAACTGATCAAAAAAGTCAGTGCCGGACGCACTATCCTGATGGTCGAACACAATATGAATGTCATTGCCTCGATTGCCGACAAAATCACTGTCCTGGCACGTGGCGCAACCCTGGCCGAAGGCAATTACCAGGAAGTTTCCCGCAACCCTGCCGTAATGGAGGCCTATATGGGCACTTCCGAAGGTGTACTGGAAGGAGCTCACTAAAATGACCGCCCTCGCACTTGAAATCAAGGATTTGCAAGCCTGGTATGGAGAATCCCATATCCTGCATGGCGTCAACATCAGCATTCCCAAGGGGCAGGTCATTACCCTGCTTGGCCGCAATGGCGCAGGCCGTACTACCACCCTGCGGGCATTGTTGGGACTCACCGGATCCCGTAAAGGCTCCGTCAAGGTCCATGGTGTTGAAGCAATAAACCTGCCCACCCATAAAATTGCCCACCTGGGTATCGGCTATTGCCCCGAAGAACGTGGCATCTTTGCCAGCCTGAGTTGCGAAGAAAACCTGCTGCTGCCACCCCAACTCAACGGCAGCACCGCTGGTGGCCAGGGCATGTCACTGGAAGAAATTTACGACATGTTCCCCAACCTGCTAGAGCGTCGCCATTCACCCGGAACCCGACTGTCGGGCGGTGAACAGCAGATGCTGGCGGTTGCCCGTATTTTACGCACAGGCGCCAATATCTTGCTGCTGGATGAAATTTCAGAAGGTCTTGCACCCGTCATCGTCCAAACCCTGGCCCGCATGATCACCACCCTCAAAGCCAAAGGCTTCACGATTGTCATGGTTGAGCAGAACTTCCGCTTCGCCGCACCGTTGGCCGATCATTTCTATGTCATGGAACATGGTGAAATCGTTGAACAATTCCCGGCTTCCGAGCTGGAAGCCAAACAGGATACCCTGCATACCCTGCTAGGTGTCTAAGCTATTTTTCATTCAATACCCGGAGACAAACATGCAATTAAATAAAACAGCAAAACTGAAAAAAACAGCCTTGGCCACCGCAATCACCCTATCCAGCCTGGGCCTTGCCCATGCCCAGGGGATTTCCAATGACGTTATCAAAATCGGTTTTATTACCGACATGTCCGGTGTTTATTCTGACCTGGACGGCCCTGCCGGTGGCGAGGCCATCAAAATGGCCATCGAAGCCGCCGGTGGTGAAATCAATGGCAAGAAAATCGAATTGGTAACCGCTGATCACCAAAACAAGGCCGACGTGGCTTCAGCCAAAGTCCGCGAATGGATCGACCAGGACAAAGTTGACCTGATTATTGGTGGCACAAACTCTGCCACTGCCCTGGCTTCCGCTGCCGTCGCCGCCGAAAAGAAAAAGCCCTACATCTCGATTGGCGCAGGATCAACAGCCCTAACTACCACCCACTGCACCCCGTTCACCATTCACTATGCCTATAACACCAAGGCACTGGCCAATGTGACCGGTACTGCCGTGTATAACCAGGGCGGCAAAGACTGGTTCTTCATCACCGCCGATTACGCTTTTGGTCATTCCCTTGAGCAAGACACCATTAATGTGGTGAAAGCAGCTGGTGGCAGCATCAAGGGCTCGGTTCGTGTGCCATTAAGCACCACCGACTTTTCTTCCTACATGCTGCAGGCACAAACCTCTGGCGCCCAGATCCTGGGGCTGGCCAATGCAGGGGGTGACTTCATCAACTCCATCAAGGCTGCCAGCGAATTTGGCGTAACCCCCGCCATGAAACCGGCCGGTTTGCTGGTGTTCATCAACGATGTGCACGCACTGGGCCTGAAAGATACGCAGGGACTGTACCTGACAGCCCCTTGGTATTGGAACCAGGATGACGAGTCACGAGCATGGGCAGCCAAATTCGAGGAGCGCATCAAGCGCAAGCCCTCATTTGTGCAGGCTGCCGATTACACCGCCGCGGAAACCTACCTGAAAGCCATCAAGGAAACCGGCACTGATGATGGCGAAGCCATCATGAAATGGTTCAAATCCAATACCATCAACAACTTCTTTGCCAAAGACGCCATCGTTCGCAAGGATGGCCTGATGATCCACGACATGTACCTGATGCAGGTCAAAACCCCGGAAGAATCCAAGGCACCATGGGATTACTATAACGTCGTTGAAAAAATCGACGGAGAAAAAGCCTTCGGTCCGGCAAGCGAATCCAGCTGCAAGCTGTAAATTACAACTTCATCTGGATTAGTGCTGTAGTCATGGCAGCCTCTACCCGGGGCTGCCAGAACACCAGTTAAAAAATGTTGTCAATAAATAAACTGAACGTTATGCATTATGATTGATATTTTCGGCATCCCTATTCAAGCCTTTCTTGGCCAGATTCTACTGGGCCTGGTAAACGGCTCATTTTATGCAATTCTCTCATTGGGACTGGCCGTCATTTTCGGTCTTCTCAACGTCATCAACTTCGCCCATGGCGCCTTATACATGCTGGGTGCCTTCCTGGCATGGATCGGCCTGCAATACCTGGGCCTCAATTACTGGGTCATGCTTGTTGTCGCACCGATCCTGGTCGGTATTTTCGGCATGATCATCGAGAGGTTGCTGCTTCGCCATTTATACAAGCTCGACCATCTTTATGGCCTGCTGCTTACTTTCGGAATAGCCCTGCTAATCGAAGGCATATTCCGCAGTTTCTATGGTGTTTCCGGCCAACCCTACCCAACCCCCGAAGCCCTGCGCGGAGCAATCAACCTGGGTTTCATGATCCTGCCCATTTATCGCGGCTGGATTGTGCTGGCATCAATTATTGTTTGCCTGTTCACCTGGTTCATGATTGAAAAAACACGTCTTGGTTCATTATTGCGTGCTGGTACCGAAAACCCCAAGCTGGTGGAGGCATTCGGGATTAACGTACCCCTCATGATTACCCTGACCTATGGGTTTGGTGTTGCCCTGGCCGGTTTTGCCGGTGTACTGGCAGCCCCCGTGCTGCAAGTCTCTCCACTCATGGGGGCCAACCTGATTATTGTCGTGTTTGCGGTGGTGGTTATCGGTGGCATGGGCTCCATTATGGGCTCGATTGTGACCGGTCTTGGCCTGGGCGTTATTGAGGGGCTGACCAAAGTATTCTGGCCAGAAGCCTCCAGCACGGTTGTCTTTATCATTATGGCCATTGTTTTATTACTCCGCCCCGCCGGACTTTTTGGGAAAGAAAAATGAACCGACAAATCCTTGGCTATGTATTATTTGCCATTGTGGCCGCCTTATTGCCTTCGTTCGGCATATACCCCATTTTCGTCATGAAAATCCTGTGCTATGCCCTGTTTGCATGTGCCTTCAACCTCCTGCTTGGACACGTCGGGCTGCTTTCATTCGGGCACGCCGCTTTCCTTGGCAGCGCGGCCTACGCTTCAGGCCATGCCATTAAAGTATGGGGCTTTTCACCCGAACTGGGCATTCTTTACGGCATGCTGATTGCCGGTTTACTTGGCTTCGTTATCGGGGGCCTTGCCATACGGCGCAGCGGTATTTATTTCACCATGATTACCCTGGCAATGGCACAGATGGTCTTCTTTTTCTTCCTGCAAGCCCCATTTACCGGTGGTGAAGATGGCCTGCAAGGCGTGCCAAGGGGACACCTGTTTGGCCTGCTGGACCTGAAAAACGACCTGAACCTATACTATATGGTAGTAGGCGTCTTCATGATTGGCTATTTCATCTGCTGGCGAACCGTCAACTCGCCTTTTGGCCAGATCCTGAAGGCCATCAAGGAAAACGAACCCCGTGCCATTTCTCTTGGCTATGATGTAGACAAATACAAGTTGTTGGCCTTTGTGCTGTCTGCCGCCATAGCCGGGCTGGCCGGTGCCACCAAAACGCTGGTGTTCGTTTCTGCCACCCTGTCCGATGCCATGTGGCAAATGTCAGGGATGGTCGTGTTAATGACTTTGATTGGTGGTGTAGGCACCTTTATTGGACCCGTCATTGGCGCTTTCATTGTGGTCATGCTCGAAAACAAGATTGGCGACTTTGGCCGCATGATTGCCGATACAACCGGTGTACAATGGTTTTCAACACTGGGAGAATCGGTTACCATCGTCATGGGACTCATCTTTATTATCTGCGTCATGGCCTTCCGAAAAGGAATTGTTGGTGAACTATCACATTTTTTCATAGCAAGACAAAGTAAAAGTCAATAGTTACAAATATCCGCTAAACCTTGCAAGTATCGTACAAATATCTAAGCAATTACCCTTATTTTTTGTGTTTATGCTTGCAAGGCTCATGTTGTTCTTACTATCATCTGCCCTACTTCGAAATTAATTATTTTTATAAGCATATTTTTCGATATAGTATTTACAAATCGTCAAGGAATTTATATGAAAAAATCCCTTTTAACCGCCATTTTCAGTACTGCTGCCATCATTAGTGGTACCTCATATGCGGCTGACTTTCCTACTAAACCCATTCGCGTCATTGTGCCTTTTGCACCAGGCGGCTCTACCGATATCGTGACCCGGGTCGTCACCGCCAAAATGAGCGATATCCTGGGCAAACCCATGGTGGTTGAAAATAAAGCCGGTGCCGGTGGCGCAATCGGTGCCTCCGAGGCTGCCCGTGCGAAACCTGATGGCTATACGCTTTCCATCGCAACCGTTTCAACCTTGGGTGTAAACCCGGCTTGCAAACCCGAAGGACTGGGTTACGATGCACTCAAGGATTTTGCACCGATCACCAACTTCGCCAACGTGCCCAACGTTCTTGAAGTCAATCCTAAATTCCCTGCCAACGATTTCAAGGCTTTCTTGGCCGAAGTCACAGCCAATC
Source organism: Advenella sp. RU8 (assembly GCF_048381675.1). NCBI lineage: Bacteria > Pseudomonadati > Pseudomonadota > Betaproteobacteria > Burkholderiales > Alcaligenaceae > Advenella > Advenella sp. RU8. Next base: position 1,014 of record NZ_JBLWIS010000012.1, on the reverse strand, counting down.
CCAATAAGTATTCTTACGGTTCTTCCGGTACCTGCGGCGTCCTGCACCTGTTTGGCGAAGCCTTCCGCCAGTCAACCAAAACCGATATCGTTCATGTACCTTATCGTGGTTCAGGCCCGGCCGTAACCGATGCCGTTGGCGGACAAATTGCCATCCTGTTCGACAACCTGCCATCATCTTTCCCGCAAATCGAAGCCAAGAACCTTCGTCCCTTGGCCATTGCCTGGGAAGAACGCCTGGATAGCATGAAAGATGTTCCTACCTTTAAGGAACTGGGTTACCCTGAATTGAACCAACCGGTATGGTATGGCCTGCTGGCACCTGCCGGTACCCCCGAAGATGTCATTACCACCCTGCATAAAGCGGCAACTGAAGCATTGAAAGACCCGGCAGTAGTTACTGCCCTGGAAAAGCAGGGTGCTTTCCCCTCAGGCAACACACCTGAAGAGTTCGCCAAGGAAATCCAGCAACAGTATGACTGGGCCAGGGACGTTGTAAAAAAAGGCAATATTCAATTGCAGTAAATAGGTCTGCTCTGTAAAAGGCGGATGAAAGTCTCATCCGCTTTTTTGCTCAATCATTTATAAATCTCACATATTTTATCTATCTAACTAAGGTTGTAAGTTATGCACATTAAGAATCAACAGGACTTCTGGTCCGGCTTGATGTTCATCGCTCTGGGCGTCGGTTTTTCGCTGTTCGCCACGAGCTATGACATGGGCACGCCTGCCCGCATGGGGCCTGGCTATTTTCCATTTTGGCTGGGGGTTGTCCTGGCTTTGCTGGGCGGTCTTGTGACCCTGACTTCCCTGCGGGGCAAAGAAGGTGACGATCACCATATTGGCAAGTTCGACTTTGACATTCTGGCCCTGATCATCGGCTCGATTGTGGTGTTCGGTGTCATGCTGGATAACCTGGGTCTGTACATTTCACTGGTTCTGCTGGTCATTTTCAGCAGCCTGGCCAGTCATGAGTTCAGCCTTAAAATCGCCATCGGCAATGCCATTTTCCTGG